>JAFAZN010000212.1 GCA_019239775.1 Chloroflexota bacterium | reverse complement strand
GCGCTCGCCTCGGACGCGTTCATCCCCTTCCGCGACAACGTCGATCGTGCCCACGCCAGTGGCGTCGAGTTCGTCGTCCAGCCCGGTGGTGCCCAGCGGGACGCCGATGTCATCGACGCCTGCGACGGCTACGGCATGGCCATGGCTTTCTCCGGCCTCCGCCTCTTCCATCACTGAAAGGCATGTTCGGAATCGGCGCCCGCCGAGCGATCTTAAGAGGTGAATGGCGGTCGACCCCGTTGTGGCCATGTATCGCAGTGCCCTGCCACGTGTGTATGGGTACTTGCTGCCGCGCTGCGGAAACGTCTCGGTGGCAGAGGACCTCACCGCTGAAACCTTCCTCGCGGCGGTAAGTGCGAGCCGCCAGGGCAATCTGCCTGAGGTCAGCGTTGGCTGGCTGGTGGGTGTGGCGCGCCACAAACTGGTCGACTACTGGCGCCGACTGGAGCGTGAGCACCGTTCGCTAGCAGCCGCCGCCGAGCCAAGCCTGGTCGAATCCGACGATCCGTGGGACGAGTGGTTCGACACCGAAGCGGCCCACGCAGCATTGGCCCAGTTACCCGTAGCGCAGCGCGCAGCACTCACGCTGCGTTATCTCGACGGGCTGCCCGTGGCAGTGGTGGCTGAACACCTTGGCCGAACACTGCACGCCACCGAGACGCTGTTGGCGCGCTCGCGAACTGCGTTGAGGCACCAATATGAACAGGAGAGACAAGGCGATGGCAGCTGATCCGCTGGAGCGCCTTCGATTGCCGACGGTGCCGGTGGAGCCGCGGTTTGCCTTCGCCGAGCAGTTACTGCAACGGTTGCAGCGGACCGAGGCCAGTCCGCGCCGCGAGACGCCCACGGTGCGCTACTTCGTGCGCGACCTGGAGGCCGCCGTCGATTTCTACTGTCAGCACCTCGGCTTCGAGGAGGAGCTGCGCCCGACGCCGACGTTCTCGATGCTGTATCGCGGCGACCTGCGGCTGCTGCTCAGCCTGCCCGTCACGCATGCCATGGCGGACGGCACACTGCCGACGCCTGGCGGTTGGAACCGCATCCTGATCCAGGTCGCGGATCTCGACACGGTCATCTCCTCCCTGGACCGTGCGGGCGTCCGTTTCCGGCAGGATGTCCCGACGGGCGTCGCCGTCAGACAGGTCGTGTTGGAGGATCCGTCAGGCAATCCGATCGAACTCTTCGAGCCCGCCGCGGGCTATCACGAACGTACTCGCACCCAAGGAGGTTGACCCCGTCATGGCTACCGTCCAGATCCGCTACATCGTCAACGACGTCGATTCATCCATTCGCTTTTATTGCGACCAGCTCGGCTTTACCGAGGTGATGCACCCCGCGCCCGTGTTCGCCATGCTCCAGCGCGGCGACCTGCGCCTGGTGCTCTCGGCGCCCGGCGGCCAGAACATGGGTGGTGGTTCGGCCATGGCCGATGGCACACAACAGACCCCCGGCGGCTGGAATCGCTTTGCCGTCGAGGTTGCCGACATCGCGCAGACGGTGTCCAAGCTGCGCGCCGCCGGCGCCAGGTTCCGCAGCGACGTCATTCAAGGCACCGGCGGCAACCAGGCACTGGTTGAGGACCCCTCGGGCAACCTGGTGGAGCTGTTCCAGCCACTGCGGCCCGAGGCCAAGCTCGGCTAAGTTCTGGTTTTATCCGTTGGCGAGAAGCAAATCGGCTATCGGAGATAGCGGTCGAACCACCCGACGATGCGCTGAAGTCGCTCCACGCGTCGATCGGGACGCCCCGAGCGGCTGAGATTGTGCGACTCCTCTGGAAACCGCACCATCTCGACCGTGCACTTGCCGATACGTCGGAGCTGCACGAACAGCTGCTCCGCCTGCTCGATCGGACAGCGCAGGTCGTTTTCGCTGTGGATGAGCAGCAGCGGCGTGCGCATCCTGGGCGCATAGGTGAGCGGCGAGCGCTCGGCATACAACGCCGCCCGCTCGTAGACCGGGCCGCCGAGGATGTAGTCGCCGAACCACGGCCCGATGTCGGACGTGCCGTAAAACGACGAGAAGTTATAACAACCACGCTGCGAGACAGCCGCTTTGAAGCGCTCGGTATGCCCCACAAGCCAGGCTGTCATAAACCCGCCGTATGAGCCGCCGGTAAGGCCCAGGCGCGCAGTGTCAACCCATTTCCAGGTGCATGCCAGGTCAACCGCGGCCATGCAGTCGGCCGCATCCTGATTGCCCCAGTCGGCGAAGATCCGCGCGGCGAAGTCCTCGCCATAGCCCTTGCTGCCGCGCGGGTTGGTGTAGAGCACCGCGTAGCCTCGCGCCGCGAGGACCTGGAACTCGTGCATGAACGACGCCGCGTACATCGTCTCGGGTCCGCCATGCACTTCGAGCACCAGTGGCCACTTCTTGCGCGCGCTATTGATAAAACCGATCGGCTTGATCAGCCAGCCATGCACGGTCTGGCCATCGCTGCTGGTGAACGACAGCGCTTCGGCGGGCGCGACGTCCACTGTCTCGAGAAACGTCTCGTTCTCGGAGCTGAGTCGCCTCTGACTCCCGTTTTCGCACGCGAAGACTTCGTACGGGTGGGTGGGATCCGAGACGATCGCGGCCAGCCGTTGGCCGTCGCGCGAGACGGTGAAGGCGGCGACCTCACTTCCGCTTTGACCGAGCACCACTTCCTTGGGGCCAGCACCAACTGGGAAACGTACGACCTGCACGTCGCCATTGCGCGAGACCAGAGCCAGGATCGATCGACCGTCTGGACTGAAGAACGGTGGCGCCGCCGCGAACGGATCGCGCGCATCGGAGAGTGCCGAGTTGCCGAGCTCGTCCGGAAAGTCACCCGAGACAGACGTTGAATCGCCGCCCGCCAGGGGCACCGTAAGAAGTTCGGTGCGCGCGCCATACGCCCAGCCGCGTTCATGGCCGAGATACGCAACCTGGTTGCCGTCGGGCGAAAACACTGGCGTGCCGGCCTGGCCACGGTGGCGAGTGAGCCGTCGTGCGCGACCCGCGCTGCTTGGCACCACCCACACGTCGTTCAGGATGCTGACATCGCGATCGCGCTCACGGCTGGAGGTGAACGCGACTGACGAACCGTCCGGCGACCAGGCTGGCTCGGCATCGTCCCAATCGCCGTCGGTTACCTGTTTGCATGCGCCGCTCTCAACGTCCACGACAAAGAGGTGCGTGTGCAAAGCTTCGAGGAAACCCTCACCATCAGCCTTGTGGTGCACCCGTGTGATGATCTTGACTCTGGGCGCTTTGCCCTTCTCGTCTGATTGGCCTTCCTGATCCGCAATCTCGGCGATGTCCACTCTGGCCGAAAACGCGATGCGCCGTCCGTCGGGTGACCACACCGCCGCACCAGCGCCGCGCTTCAGCGAGGTGAGCTGGCGCGGCTCGCCGCCTCGCAAGCTGAGCACAAATAGCTGGCCCGTTTCTTTCTCGCGATTCGAGACAAACGCGATGGAACAGCCGTCCGGCGACCAGCGTGGCGCCAGGTCGCGCTGCTTGCCACTGGTCAGCGGGCGTGGCGGACTCGAGCCGTCGAACGGCACGAGCATCAGCTGAGAGCGGTAGCGGGTTCGATCATCGGAGTCGACCCAGGCGACGACGTAGGCGACCTGCGTACCGTCGGGGCTGATGCGCGGATCGGACACGAACCGCAGCTGGTAAACGTCCTCGGCCGTGATCGGGCGACGGCCGGCGGCGCGGCGTTGGGCCATGCCACGGAGGGTACCGGCGGTGGGTCAATGAGCGGTTACGCTACCGGCCGATGCGCCTTCTGGCCGTGGCCGTCGCCATGGCGCTGGTCTACGCCGTGTGGACGCTGTGGGTCCCGCTGCTGCCGACCAACCTGAATACGCCGCTCCTGGACCTGGGCAAGATCACCGGGTATCGCTGGAGCTCGGCGGCGCTGTACCTGCTCATCGTGCTGCTGCTCTATGGTCTGTACGCCTACGGCTATCGTGCCGCCGCCCGTGCGCGCACACGGTGGATTTTCGTTGCTGGCGCGGTGTTCAGTCTCGAACTCATCTGGGCCTATCCCGCCACGGCCGTGGACATCTTCGGCTACGTTGCCGACGGTCGTCTGCTGGCCATTCACGGTGCCAATCCGTTCGTGGTCGCGCCGAGCGCGTATCCGTCCGACAGTATCCTGCCGTTTCTGGCCTATCCAGACGAGCCCTCGCAGTACGGACCCGTCTGGGTGCTGCTGAGCGGCGGCCTGGCGCTCCTTGCCCGACTGGACCTGCTCACCGAGGTCGTCCTCTACAAGGGGCTGGCCGCGCTAGCCCACCTCGTGAGTGCCGCGATTGTCTACCGCGTTGCCCTGAGGCTTACCTGCAACCACCAGACAGCCCGCGCCAGCGCGTACCTGTACGTCTGCAACCCCATGCTGCTGTGGGAGATGGTGGCCAACGGCCACAACGACGGCCTGATGATGTTGCCTGGCCTTTGCGCCGTCTGGTTGTTCGTGGCGCGCCGCAATCTGCTCGTGCTCCCGGCGATCGCCGTGGGCGCGCTGGTCAAAGTCCCCGTGGGGTTGGTCGCGCCGGTCCTCTTCGTCGGTGTGCTGCGACGCAGGTGGGCACGCGCGGTAGAGGGTGGCCTGCTGGCAATCGCGCTGGCGGTGGTGGTGTATCGGCCGTTCTGGGCGGGCCCCGACACGTTGACGGCGCTCAAGCGAGCCGACCTGTTTACCGCGTCGCTTGCGAGCGTGATGCGCCTGGCGCTGGAGCCCGCCCTGGGGATCACCGCGGCTTCTACCGTGGCCAGGACCGTTTCGCTCAGCGCCTTTGCCGCTGTCGCGGTCGTGGCGCTGTTGCTGGCCGTTCGCGCCGAAGCCAGCGCCGATGTCGTCCGCGCGGCATACCTGACCCTGCTCGGCGCCTTGCTGCTGCTTACCACCTGGTTTCAGGCCTGGTACGTGGTCTGGCCGTTCGCGCTCGGAGCAGCGCTTGGCGAGCGACGTCGCCACCTGGAGGTAGCCCTGCTGAGCCTGGGCGGTCTGCTCCAGTACTTCGTGTTCATCTACCTGTGGGTGATTGGCCTGTTTCCAATGCAAGAAAACCTGGGCGTCCAAGCAACCGCCTACGCCGCGATCATCGGCCCGCTTGCCCTTGGCATTCTCGCGCGTGGAGCGTCTGCACCTTTGCGTCTGCGACTGATCGCCCATGGAGGGAGACGAACGGTGTCGTCGTGAGTGAGTGGCGCCACTACCATTGTGGTTGTGGAAACGCAGATTGCGCCTCGGCCGCGCACCGGCGCCTCGCGCTACGCCGATACCTGGGTCTTTCTGGACGGCGAGCTGGTCCGCTACCACGAGGCGTACCTGCCGCCCATGACGCATGCGCTCCACTACGGCACCGGCTGCTTCGAGGGCATTCGCGCCTACTGGAACGCCTCCCAAAACCAGCTGTACCTGCTGCAAGCCGAAGCGCATTACGCAAGGCTGAGAAGGTCGGCAGCGATCCTGCGGCTCGAGGTGCCGTACTCCAACGAGCAGCTCACCAGGACCACGCTGGAGATCCTCAAGCGAAACGAGGCTCGCACTGACACGTACATCCGCCCGCTGGTGTTTATCTCCGCCGAAGAAGTCGGCGTCCGACTCCACGGCCTACCGACGAGCTTTCTGATCTACACCGCGCCGCTCGGCGAATACATCGCCACCGAAGGCGGGATTCGCTGCATGACCAGCAGCTGGCGCCGGGTCTCAGACTCGGCGATCCCAGCGCGGGCGAAAATCACTGGCTCGTACGTCAACTCGGCATTGGCCAAGTCCGAGGCGCAGGAGAATGGGTTCGACGAAGCCATCATGCTTGCCCACGATGGGCATGTGAGCGAAGGTTCGGCCGAAAACCTGTTTATGGTGCGTGACGGCGTGTTCGTCACACCCTCGGTGACGGAGGACATCCTGGAGGGCATCACGCGTAGCCTGCTGATGGGTCTCATTCGGGATGAGCTGGGCCTCGACGTCGTGGAGCGCAGCATGGATCGCACCGAGCTGTACGGCTGCGACGAGCTGTTCCTGTGCGGCACAGGTGCGCAGGTCTCGCCGGTGGTCGAGCTGGACCGCCGCAAGATCGGCAGCGGTGTCGTTGGGCCGTTGACCAAACGACTGCAGGAGATCTATTTCCGCGCGGTGCGGGGCGAGGAGCCGCGTTATCGCCACTGGGTGACGCCCGTCTACGGGTGACCACCCAGGAGCCTGAGCCGCTCCAGCTGAGTTTCCCGATCGTGGACATCCACACACACCTCATGCCGGAGCGGCTGTTCGCCGCGGTTCGGGCGCATTTCAGGGCAAATCTGTGGCATCCGCGCTATGACGCGCCAACTGAGGAGCTCGTCCAAGCGCTCCTGGCCGCGGGTGCGAGCCGCTTCGTCTTCATGCCCTACGCTCATCGCGGTGAGATGGCGCGCTCGCTCAATCACTGGGTGGCCAACGTCCAGCAGACGTTTGCGCCGAACGGCATCGGGTTCGGCACCTTTCACCCGGACGACGCCGAGCTGCTGCCCTCACTCGTCGACGAGGCATTCGGCGCACTCGGGCTGCGCGGTGCGAAGCTGCACCCGCAGGTTGGGCGCTTCGCGGTGGATGATCCTCGGCTGGACCCGCTCTACGCTTACGCCGAAGAGCGCGGGACTGTGCTGCTGATCCATGCGGGCCGTCGACCTGACGTGTCCGAGTTCGTGGGTGCGCGCGTCTTCGGTCGGATGATGCGCCGCTTTCCCCGACTCAAGGTGATCGTGGCGCACGCTGGCGCGGACGAATTCGACGCGTTCTTCGACCTCTGCGGGATCTACGAAGACGTTTTTCTGGATACCGCCATGGTCTTCAACAAGTACCTGGGAGGACCGCCGCCGATTCAGCGCGTGCTGGAGTTCCAGGACCGCGTCCTTTTTGGCAGCGACTTTCCGAATATTCCCTACCGCTGGGAAACCGCGGTGCAGAGCATCCTGGACTTGCGCCTCGGGCGCGCGCTCGAGGAGAAGCTGCTATGCACCAACGCCGCTCGCCTGCTTGGCCTGGACCCGCGCGAGCTCACCGCGCCGGCGGACTCAGAGCCACCGCCCTCGCCCGGGCCCTGATCCCCACCCAGTGCCGCCCCTCACGGAGTGGTCCCTCACAGGAGGTGATCCCCACGGACTTGGTCTCTGATCACGGAGGTGGTCCCACGGAAGTAGTTCCCACCGACGTAGTGACCTCACGGGACGTGGCGACCTCATGGACGTGGTGACCTCACCGAGTGATTCCCTTACGCAGTAACGACCCCACGTTACTGTTCACTTCCAGGGACGTGGTCCCTCACGGAGTGATGTCCCCCAACGACGTGGTCTTACACGGAGTGATGCCACCTACGGAGTGATGTCACCCACGGAGGCGATGTCACCCATGGAGTGATCTCACCCCGGAGTGACGTCACCACGGAACGCACTCGGCGAAGCTGAGAAACTGGTTAACCCGTCGTTAATGAGGTGATGTTTCCTCATTAG
>JAFAZN010000082.1 GCA_019239775.1 Chloroflexota bacterium | reverse complement strand
GATGCCCCACATGATCAGCCGTTTCTCCATGGCTTCCAGGCGCGTCTCAAATTCCGCGCGGGTCAGGCCAAGCCTGTGGTCGAGATGCTCGCGCGTCAGCGCTAGCGAGCTGTCGAGGTAGTCGCGGGTCACCGAATGCGTCTCAATCACGGCCAGGATGTCCTCGGCCTGTTCCTGCGTAAAGTGTTGACGCAATCGCCGCAGGTGGTCAAGCGTACTCATCGTTTGGACGCCAGTATGAACTCGGGGGCGTCACGCCGCCGCGCTATTCCGGCGGGCAAGTGTCACGCGGCGCGGCTTCTGTGGCCCGCCGCGTGACGATGCAATGCTAGTCGGCGCCTGAGCCGGCGGGGACTCGGACGGGGGGAGTGCGCTGGGGTTCGGGCTCTTCGACGTGGCCTCTGCGGGCGGGACGCCAGGTGGGTACTCGCACTCGCACGTGGGTTGCACGCGAGACCGCGCCGGTGAAGTCGTCCATGATCGTGTACACAGCCGGGATCAGCACCAGCGTCAGCAACGTCGAGGTGAGCAGCCCGCCAATGACGGTCACGGCCATCGGCGCGCGCCACTCGCTGCCTTCACCCAGCTTCAAGGCGATCGGCGACATCGCCAGCACCAAGGCGGAGGTGGTCATCAGGATCGGCCGCAGACGGGTTGGACCCGCCTGGAGCAGCGCGTCGTTGCGCGCGAGCCCACGCTTGCGCAGCGTGTTGGTGTAATCCACCAGCAAGATTGCATTTTTCCCGACCAGACCCGTGAGCAGGATCATGCCGATCATGCTGAGCATGTTCAGCGTGTTTCCGGTCAGCGCCAGCAGGCCGAAGGCGCCGACCACCGCCAGCGGCAGGCTGAACATGATCATGAGCGGGAACACCAGGCTCTCGAACAGCGCGACCATCAGCATGTACATCAGCAGCACGCTGAGCCCCAGCGCGGTCAGGATCTGACCAAACGTCTCGTTCTGGCTCTGCGCATCGCCGCCCTGGGTGACCGTGTAGCCGCTGGGCACCGCGATTTTGTCCAGGCCAGCCTGGATGTCCTTGGCGACGTCCCCAGCGACGCGCCCGTTCAGGTCAGCCGAGACGTACACCGAACGCTGGCGGTCGCGGCGATCGACCTGCGTCGGACCGGTCGCGCTGCTGACACTGGCGATCTGGCTCAGCTGGATCGTCTCTCCCTTGGGCGTGACAATCGGGATCTGGCCAACCTGGTCGACGCGCTGCCGCTCATCCGGGTTCAGGATGACGTTGATATCCCAACCGACCGTGCCTTGCGGACGGAAGGTTGAAACGGTGCTGCCAGCCAGGCCCGTGCGCAGCACGCTCGAGACCTGACTCGGCGTGAGGCCGAGGTCGGCCGCCTGCTGGCGATCGACATTCACCACCAGCTCGGGGTCGCCAGTCACGCCACCGTCGTCGATGTCAGCCGTGCCCGGCGTGCGACGCACGACGTCCGCAACCTGAGTCGCAAGCGAGCTGAGGATGGTCTGGTCCTCGCCCTGGATGCGCACCGAAATTGCCTTGCCGCCGCCGCCGCCAAACTGGCTAACCGGGCTGGCCGTCACCTTGGCGCCGGGAATGTCCGCGCCATAGGTGCGGGCGACCTTCGTCAGATCGTCCGGCGTGCGGCTGCGCTGGGCCTTGTCGACGAGCTGGACCTGCATGGTGGCAAAGCGCGACTGGCTTGGACCGAAGCCGCCACTCTGGCCAACTGAGGTGAAGACCTCGGTGACTTCAGGCCAGGCGAGAACGCGCTCCTCGAGCTTCTGCGTCGCCGCGTTCGTGGCATCGAGCGTGGTGCCCGCGGGCATCTCCAGGTTCACCGTCAGCGCACCGTTGTCCGCGGACGGGAAGAATTCGGTGCTGAGGATGCCGGTGGCAACCAGCATGATCCCGCCGACGAACGACAGCAGACTGATGCCGACGACGGCCCATCGAGTCCAACGGCCAATAGCGAAGCGCAGCACGCGGGCGTACCCGCGGGCTAGACGGGCATAGCCGGCGTCCCACAAGCGACCGAACCGAACGAGCGGGTTCCGCGTGGGCGCAGCCATATTCGCTTCACCGTGTTCACCCGCCCGGTACCAGCGGCTGGCCAGCAGCGGCGTCAAGGTGAACGAAACGAACAGCGAGAAGATCGTGGCCGAGACGATCACCAGACCGAACTGGCGGAAGTACTGACCGGTGATGCCCGACATGAACGCGATCGGCGCAAAGACGACGATGTCGACCAGGGTGATGGCGATGGCGGCGAAGCCGATCTCGCCACGGCCTGTGACCGCCGCCTCGCGCGGCGCCTCACCCATCTGGAGATGGCGAAAGATGTTTTCGAGGACGACGATCGAGTCGTCCACGAGAATGCCGACGGTCAACGTCAGGCCCATCAGACTCATCATGTTGAGGCTGAGTCCGAGGAAGTACATGACGCCGAGCGTGGCGATGAGGCTGGTCGGGATCGCGAGCAGCACGATCAGCGTGCTGCGGAACGTGTGCAGGAAGACCAGCAGCACCAGGCCTGTCAGAACGACGGCCGTGCTCAATTCGCGCGTGACGTCGTTGAGGCTGCTGCGGGTGAAAATCGAGGCATCGTAGGCGACGTCGATGTGCACGCCCTGGGGCAGATCAGGTTGGATCGCCTGCAGGGTGGCTTTGACGGCGTCGGCGGTCGCGACGGTGTTCGCGCTCGACTGCTTGAGCACGGTGATGCCGACGGCCGATTGGCCGTTGGTGCGCTGAATCGTGCTGACGGTCTTGAAGGTGTCGACGACGGTCGCGACGTCCTTGAGGTAGACAGGGCCATTCGCCGTGCTGGAGACCAGCACGTTGTTCAGCTCCTGCGGCGTTTGGGCCTGGTTGTCCAGGCGGACCGTCCAGTCCTTGCCCTGCTGGGTGATGCTGCCCGCGGGTACATTCACGTTGTCGCCAGCCAGCGCCTGGTTGACCTGCAGGATGCTGAGACCGCGGGCCTGTAGCTTCTGCTGATCAACCTGGACCTGGATCTCGCGGACGAGCCCACCGACGAGGCTCACCTGCGCCACACCTGAGGTGGCTTCCAATCGTTTCTGGACCTTGTCCTCGCCAAGGCGCTGGAGGGCGCCGAGGTCACGGTTGCCGCTCATGGTGAGCAGCAAAATGGGCTGGGCGTTTGGGTCGTACTTGCCGACGGACGGGTCTTTTGCGTCCGTCGGAAGCTGCCCGCGCAGCGCGCTCACGCGCCGCTCGACGTCGATCGAGCTGTCTTTGGCGGCCTTGTCCGTGAAGAAGATCACCACGGACGAGACGCCTTCGACGGAGGTCGATTGGATGTAATCGATGTCGTTGATGGTGGCGACGGCGTCCTCGACTGGCTTGGTTACCAGCGTGTCGACGGCATCCGGACTGGCGCCTGGGAACTGCGTCGTCACCACGACGATTGGGAAGTCGAGCGCCGGCAACAGGTCGACGCCGAGCTTTGTCCATGAGACGAGGCCGACGACCAGCAGGGCGCCGATCACCATCAGCATGAACAGCGGCCGCTTGATCGCTGTACTTGTTAGCCACATAGGGGTTCGTGCTCCTTAGAGGTGGCGGGACTACCGATGGAGAACATCGGCAGTGGTCGTGGTTTGAAGTTGCGGCGAGACAATATCGCCGTCGGCGAGGTCGCTCAGGCTGCTGGTGGCGACCAGCTGGCCATCGTCGACGCCACTGAGAATTTCAGCTTGCTGATCGTTTTGCAGGCCGAGCTGGACCGGCATTCGATGCACCACACCCGTGGGATCGATCGTCAGAACCATCGGCTGGTTGTTCGAAGTGCCCGGTGCGGCAGACAAGACCGCGGCCTTCGGCACGACCAGCGCATTTTGCTTCTGGGCCGTGACGATGTTCAGGCGAGCGAACATGCCAGCGCGCAACCGGCTCCCTGAATCAGCTGGTTCGATGCGCACGGCGGCCGTGCGGGTCTTGCTGTCGATGGTCGGTGAGATGGTCTTGACCGTGCCGTCGAACGTCTGGTTCGGAAACGCTGGCACCTGGAGTTGGACGGACTGACCTTCGGCGATTTGGCCAAGCTGAGACTCATCTACGTTGACGACCAGTTCGAGCGAAGGCGGAACCAGCGTCACGATCGGCGTTTGCGGACTGACGAGCGCACCAGCCGAAACCAGCCGCTCTGAAATGACCCCGTCAACGGGCGCGGTGATGGTCGTGTCGCGAACGCCGATCTGCGCGAGGTCAAGCTGTGCCTGCGCCTGATCGACGGTCGCTTTGGCCGCGTTCAGGTCGTCGTCCGTGTACGGGTTCTGCGCCTTGTGCAGCTGCGCTTCGGCGGCGGCGACCGCCTGCTGTTGTTGCTGAAGATCGGCATCGGTGTAGGGGCTGCGTGCCTTGGTCAGCTGCAGCTGAGCCTGCTGGACCGCGGCACGCTGCGCGCGAATGTCCTGGTCCGTACTGGGTTGGCGAGCCAGCGCGAGCTGCTGCGTCGCCTGATCGACAGCTGATTGGGCCTGCTGCAAGTCCTCGTCCGTTGGTCCGGCGTTGAGCTGATCGAGGCGAGCCTGATCGCTCTTGAGCCGCTCGGTGGCGGCAGTCACCTGCGATTGCGCGTTCTTGACCTGCGCATCCTGGGTGCCGTTCTTGATGGCATCCAGCCGCGCTTGCGCTACCACCAGGTTTTGCTGGCTGGCAGTGAGCTGGCTTTGCGCTTGATCGTGCTGCGCCTGGAACTGCGCGCGCTGGGCATCGATGCCGCCGCTCTTGAGTGCATCCAGCCGCAGCTTCATAGCCGCGACGTTGGAGTTGGCTTGATCGACAGCTGCCTGCAGCTGCGCCTTGGTGGCTGGCGCACCACCTCGCTTGAGCTGGTCCAGCTGACCTTGCGCTGCCTCCACCGCGGCGTTGCCAGCCTGCACGGCTCCGTCTGCGGCAGCCTTGGCATCGCCGCACGCCGTGGAGTTGTGCGAGATTTTCTGACCGGTGAGCGGGTTCACGCTGTCCGCGCACGGTTGCGCGACGCTTTGCTCGAGCGCGGTCTGATTGGCCTCAGCTGATTGCCGCTGGGCCTGTGCCTGTTCGAGGGCGGCTTCCGCCTGAGCGATCGACGCCTGCGTCGGGTTATTCCCCTGGTCAAGCGCCGCCTGAGCGACTTTTAGCTGGGCGACGGCCTGGTCATAGGCTGACTGTGCCTGCTGGACGTCGGCGGGCGCGGTGCCCTGGAGGTTTTTGAGCGCGGCGTTGGCGGAGTCCAGCGCCGATTGCGAGGCGGCCACACTGGCCGTCAGCGTGTCGACCTGGCTCTGGGCTGACTGCATGTCCGCGGCGTTGTTGCCGCCAAGCGCAGCGAATGCGGCTTCGGCACTGGCGAGCGCGGCTTTGTCGGAGTCGACTGCACTTTGTGCAGCCTGCACCACGTCGTTCGTGGCGCCCTTCTGCAGCGCGGTGAGCTTGGCGTTCGCCGCGTCGAGCGCGTCCTGTGCTTGCTGGACGGCTTCGGGACGTCCACCCTGCACCATCAGGTCGAGGCGGGCCTGCTGCGCTTCGAGCGCGGCCTGCGCCAGTTGAACATCCTCGGCACGTCCGCCGTCTTGCATGTTCTGCAGCTTGACCTGCTGCTGGATCAGTTGGGCTTGCGCGGAGGTGACGTCCTCGGCCCTGGCGCCGGCCTGGAGCGTGGCGAGCTTGGCCTCGGCGGCCGCCAGTGAGGCGCGCGCCTGCAGCGCGGTGATCTGAGCGCTGTCCTGTTCGAGCACGGCCAGGGCGTCACCAGCCTTGACGCGGCTGCCGACGTCGACCATGAGGCTGTCGACACGGCCCGAGACCTTGGGCAGGACGCTGACCTGCTCGCGGGCGCGGATGTCCCCGCTGTACGACAGCGTCTGTTGGATGTCGCCGCGGCTGGCGGCCTGTGCCGTGACGGCGGCGGCCGGCACCGGTGTCGGCGTCGGCGCCGCGGCGGACGGCTTTTGCTGGCCACAGGCCGCGACCAGGAGGCTGCTCGTGAGCGCTCCGGCGACGATCAGGGCCTTCATCGAATTCGAGGTGGTGGGAGCTCGCATGGATCACGCGCCTCCTTTGGAGTGGAAGCCGTTTGGCGTCGCCAGAACGGGTGGAGAAGTGAACATTGCGCTCGACGGGCTCGAGAGGCCAGCGTTGAGCAGCGACACGTATGCGGGTTTGAGTGCGTCCAGACTGACCTTGCGCAGCCCGACCGACGACAGCAGCAGGATGCCTTCGTTGAGCATCATCATCAGCTCAGCAGCGGCCGCGATATCGACGTCCGCGCGGATCTCACCTTCCTGTTGCGCTTCGGACAGTAACCAGCGCATGAACTGGCGCACACTTTCGCAGCGCCGCTCCTGGCGGGCGCGAATCGGCTCGGACTTACCAGCTTCCGTCATGAACTCGACGTTCACTCGGGCAAGCGTGAGCAGCTCATCCGACAGCAGCGTGAAGAAGTAGTCGACGGCCGTGCGGGTCTTGTCGGCCATCGGGCCGGGCCGCCGAAAGAGGTCGTTGAGATACGCCAGCGTCTGATCGTTGCGTTCGTCGCAGATCGCGAGGAACAGCTCCTCTTTCGAGGCGAAATACGAGTAGATGGCGCCGACCGAGAGGCCACTTTCGCGGACGACGTCGTCCATGGAGGTGGCACGGTAGCCCTGACGCGCGAAGCAGGCCATGGCCGCCTGGAGGATCTGGGCGCGGCGCTGTTGTTCGTGGGCCGCCGAGATTTTGGGCACGTTAGGGCTGGACGCCTCCCTGCAAAGGCTTGCGATGCGCCGCTTTCCAAGAAAAACGAGCGCTCGTTCGTTTTGCCCACTATAAGTGGTTGGGGCTTAGACGTCCAAGCTCTAACTAAGGTTGCAGTGCTAACCGGCGCCGAAAACGCGCGCCGGCGAGCCTGCTAACAGGTGGTCTGCGGTGTGCCGTTCGAGGCTGGCACCGTCACGGTGAACGAAGCAGTGTTCGATGTCCCGCCGTTGTTAGTAACGACCAGGAAGTAGCCGCTGCCCGCGACGAGGCCGTTGCTGGGCAGCGTCGCGGTCAGCTGTGTATTCGAGCCACCGACCAGGTTGAGGAGCTTCGGCGTGCCAGCGTTGGCTGGACCTCCGAGTAGCTGCACGCTGGTGCCGAAGCTCGAAGGTGGCGTGCCAAAATTCGCCCCGACGACGGTGATCACCGAGCCGCACGTGCCACTCTGTGTCGCGGTTGAGATGGCCGGGGCTGGCACTGGCGTCTGCGTTGGCGTCGGCGTTGCCGTACCTGGGGTGTTGGTCGGCACCGGGGTAATCGTGGGTGTCGGCGTTGCCCCGAGCGGCGCGAAGGCGTTGAAGCCGGAGGTGATGCACGGCCGCAGCCCGTCGGCGTAGAAGGTCCACTGGTAGAACTCTTCGACCGGCGGAATGACGGTCCAGGTCCAGATGAAGCCGAGCGGGCCCTGGTGCTCGACGACCGGGCCGGGATCCACGGGACCGCCCAGGGCCATCGCGCGCGCATCGTGGTGGCGCTGCGAGGTCACTGAAATCTGCACGTGGACGCCCACATTCGGCTTACGCGGCACGAACCACATCTGCTCGTCGCCGAGGCAACCGATGTTGACCACCGGGATCGTGCTGACCACACCAACCGGCGTCGAGGTGGGTGTCAGGTTCTGGTTGTTGGTCGAAGCCGTCGCGGTCAGCGCCAGCGCGGTGGCCGTGAGGAGGTTCTGCTGGCCGGTCAGTGCTACCTGGGTGGCCGAAACGGCCGTCGAGGTCAATGCGACCGAGGTGGCCGTCTGGGCGACGTTCGTCGGCAAGGTTGGTTCGGCCTGCTGGGCCAGGCCCTGGCCGGCCGCGGTCAACGTGTCCGAGCGAAATGCCTGGGCCAACGACGTATCTGGCAAGTCAGTTGGGCGATCGAGGGCCAGCGGCCGCGACGGTGCGTACTGCGCAAAGAACCGCGATTGGCGAACCTCGCTATTAAGGTCGGGCGAGAGGTCGACGCCGATCATGACCCGCTTGAGCCAATCTCCTAGGAGCAGGCCCTGCGTCAGGCCGCTGTTGCGCGAGAAGTGCATGATCCCGCGCTGGAAGCGCTGGTACACGAAGTCCGAGTTCAGCGGATCGCTCGTGGGCAGGCTGGTCGGCAGGCCCCACATCTCGAGGTCCAGCGTGGGTAACTGCGTAGAGTCACACGTATCGGTGCCGAACGCATCAGCGCACGTGACGGTATTCAGGAACGTTTGCTGGAAATTTACGGGCAAGCCATTCCAGCTGTCGGGCACGTAGACGTTGATGAAGGCCAGCGCCTGGGTGGTGTAATCGGAGGAGTCCGGTGTTGGCGCACTAGCCACAATGTCCGGGTCCTCAGGCGGCAGGCTCAGGCCGTCAATATGCGTAATTGGAAGGATGTCGCTGCTCAGAATGTTCAGCGGCTGAACGTTCGCGTCGCTGTCTTCCTGCAGCACCGCACGCTGGAAGATTTGCACGCGTTGGCCGAGCATCGGAAACTCGCTGGAGACGGGATAGCCCAAGGTCCGCACGCCGCCGTGGCGGTCAAAGAAATCGAGAATGGCGGGTGAGCTGATGCGGTAGCCAGTCGCTGGAAAGAAGCTCGGGTCCTGGCTGGTCGGCGTTGTTTGCTGTGCGGTAGCGAGTGAGGACTGGCCAAGGATCGCGGCGAGAATGAGCGCGATGGCAAGCGCGCTACTCAGAGGCGCGCGACGTGAACGCCCAAAGGCTCGCCAGAGCCGGCTGCCTCCTGCCTGCAGTGGCACCATGATGATCGTGGTTGCCCTCCCCTCGGTCGGCTGGGATCCAAGCGTACTGGGTGCAACGCCGCCGAGTAAACGTGTGTTACGAGCCGTTCGAACGAATTTCTTCGCTCAACACCAGGATGTGTCCTGCAGGTGGGTCAGAGGTAGCTTGATTCTGTGGGCGCAATGCTCAGGTGGTTGTTGGTATCGGCTTCACTGGCGTGGTGGGGTGGGCCGGGCGAGCTGCTACTGACGATCTTGTAGCCAAAGCCGCGCACGGAAATGATTTGCGGCGCAGTGCGCCCTGCCTGGGCCAATTTCACGCGCAGGCGCCCGATATGCACATCAATCGTGCGGCTCGTGCCCGTGTCGGGATCACCCCACACGAGCTTGGCCAGTGCATCGCGCGGCACCACCTGATCTGGCCGCGCCGCGAGCACGGTCAGCAGCCGATATTCGGTCGGCGTCAACTGCAGCACCACCTGGCCGAGAGTCACCTGGTGCAGCGCATGATCGATCTGCAGCTCGCCGATACGAATGGGGCCGCGGTGCGGCATCGGCTCAGAGGTGTGGTGGGCGGCGCGGCGCAGCAGGACTTCCACACGCGCGAGCAAGTCATACACGTCGAAGGGCTTGGAGATGAAGTCGTCCGCGCCGAGCTTCAGGCTCAAGAATGCGTCGCGTCTGCGCTGGGTACCGCTGCAAATCAGGATGGGCACGCTGGCCATGTTCTTGAGCACGCTGCACAGGACAAGGCCGTCCTCGTCGGGCAGCACCAGGTCGAGAATGATCAAGTCGGGCGGCTGTTGCTCGACCTGCGCACGCGCCGCGGCGCCAGTGCCCGCGACGGTGACGGCGTAGCCGGTGGACTCGAGCACGTCGGTGAGCATGAAGGCGATGGCGGCGTCGTCCTCAACGAGCAGGATGGTCGCCCTTGTCGACTGACCGTCCGCACTCAGATCGTGTCCGAATCCAGAACTTCTACCCACGTGCTGGTTGCCGTCCTTCTCGACATGATCTGGTTTGTGTCATCGTCAACTGAGTTCAGCCCTCCTCCACAGGCGCACCACGCCAGTGCAGGTGGTTAACAGTTGCAGGTTTATCTGCGCGGCTGGTTGAGGACTGATTGGGATTCTGGTGAATTCCCGCTAAGGTATGGACTTCGCAGAAAGGTACCTGACACACGCAAGTTCCCGAATGGGATCGTCACGGTAGAGTCCTTGACGAAGCCCCAAGCGCGCCTTATGGTCCGATCGACCCGCGCGAGCGTATACCCACATATAAGGTAAGGATTGGAAAGACCAAACGTGCCTGACGAGCCCGCACCCGCGGCAGGGTTGGTCGCCAATGCAGACTGGGACGCGTTCGAGGTCTCGCGCGCGGCAGAGGAGGCTGCTCTGAGCGGAGCGCAAGGCCCGTTCAGTCCACGCGCACTGGCGTCACACGAGGCGCAGCGACGCGAGCTGTTCGCCGCGCTTCGGACCCCGATCGTGACCACGTCCATGACGGGTCGCGTCACCGGGTTCAACGCCGCAGCCATCGCGCTCTTCGGCAGTCCGGCGCGCCTGTACGGGCGCAATATTTGCGACGTGCTGCCCTTTGCCCCAGGCCCACGTGATGCGGGGGCCGCTGAGGCACAGGGTCGGCTCGCGGACGCGACGGGGCGCACGGTCGACCTCGAAGTCAGCCGCACCGTGCTGACGGACGCCGACGACCACGGCTACGCGGTCTACGTCGTGCACGACATCTCGCGGCATGCTGAGGTCAATCGATTGCGCGAGCAGCTGCTCTACAGCGTGGCACACGAGCTGCGCGGCCCGTTGATGGTGCTCGACAACGCGCTCGAGATTCTCGACACCGACTATGCGCGCCTCACCGCCCAGGAGTTCGACCAGGTGCTGGGCACGGCGCGACGCACGGCCCGGCGGATGCGCACGCTGATGGAAGACTTGCTCAGCGCGGGCAGCATCCAGTCTGGCCATTTCGTGGTAGCACCGCGGACGGTCGAGTTGGGCGCGATCGTTGCGGATGCGCTGGATATCGTCAGCCCCTCAATCGAGGGTCGAGGCCAGCGCGTTGAGCTGGCGCTGCCGGAGGACGCCACCCCCGTTCTGGCTGACAAACGCTATGCGCGTCAGGTGTTGACAAACCTGCTGGCCAACGCCTCAAAGTACAGTCCCGAGCACTCGATCATCCGTCTCGTCGCGACCGCCAACGCTAACATGGTTCGTATAAGCGTCGTCGACCAGGGGCCTGGCATTCCACCTGAGCAGCAGGCAGGGCTGTTCGAGCGTTTTTATCGCGTTCGATCGGATACGGATGCGCCGGGCGTTGGCCTTGGCCTGGCCATCGCCAAAGGCATCGTCGAAGCCCACGGCGGCAGCATCGGCATTGACAGCGAGCTGGGCAGTGGCACCAGCGTGTGGTTCACCCTGCCGAACGCCGCGCGCCGAGCGTAGGCGTGCGCATCCTTCTCGTTGACGACGACCGCGAGCTGATCGATCTGCTGGCGTTTGCGCTCAAGCGCGCTGGCTTGGATCCTGTTGCGGCCCACGATGGTTCGTCGGCCGTGCGGCTGTTTGACGAACGCAAGCCCGACCTGGTGGTGCTCGACATCAACCTGGGCGCCTCGTCGGGTTTGGATGTCTTAAAGGAATTGCGCAGACGGTCGGCGCTTCCGGTCATCATGCTGACCGCCCTCGACTCCGAGGAGGATAAGGTCCGTGGGCTGGAAGCAGGCGCCGACGACTACCTTACCAAGCCGTTTTCGCACAGGGAGTTGATCGCTCGGATTCGCGCCCAGCTGCGGCGCAGTGGCCAGGAGTGGCCCACCCGGAAGGTGCCCGAGACTCGGCTCGAGGTGGGTTCGATCGTGCTCGATCTGGCCGAGCACTCGGTTATGAAAAACGGCCGGGCGGTCTCGCTCACGGTGACCGAGTTCCGCCTGCTGCATTGCCTCATGTCCAACGCCGGGCGAGTGGTGGCGACGGCCGATCTGCTCAAGCAGGTGTGGGGCTACCAGGATCCCGGCGGTTCGGACGTGGTCCGCGTGACGGTTCACCGACTGCGGCGCAAGTTGGAGCAAGACCCGGCGCGGCCAAACCTGCTGCACACGATCCCGGGCGTCGGCGTCCTGCTGAAGGCCACGCTCGACGCGGAGCCCACGCTGGACGCGGAACCCGTCTGATCGAACTGTCGTGTAACACAATGTGAGAAACGTAACCCAGGTTGAGGCTCAACCGGGTGATGTTGTGAAGCAGTTCACAGCTGGGTTGCGAACTGGCTCACAGCCCAAAGGCTGAACTCAGGAATAGGCTGTGCGGCGTGCGATGGGCAACAGGCGAGTCAACATCCGCGCAACATCGCGGTCGAGTTTGTAACGCGCCTGTTCTTCCAGCGCGCCGAGTGTACGAAACTGTTACGGCCTCTGTAACGGATGTTTACGCTCGCGATGCGTATGATTCCGAGCGCTGAACATGCAGGAAACGGGAAGGAGGTCCGCGACGAGAATGGGAGTCACCGTGGCAACTGGTCCGGATGCCGCCCCAGGAATTGGATCTAGCGCCCCGCAGCCGGCGCCACACCATGAGCTCACGGTACTCGCAACCGTCGCGCATGAACTACGTGGCCCGCTCACTGCCCTGGCTACCTCTTCAGAGCTGCTCGCCGAGGATTTCTCGCACCTCGATCCTGAGCAGGTCAAGAGCATGCTAGGAGCCATGCACCGCCGCACGCTATGGCTCCAGGGGCTCGTCGAAAATCTGCTGTGCGCCGCCACTATCCGCGAGGGAAGGCTCCAGCTGCATCGTCAATCACTCAGTCTGGTGGACGTCATGGCCGACGTCCAGGCGGTCGTCGGACCGCTGCTCGAACAGCGCGGCCAGCGGCTGCGTGTTCGAATGGCCAGCGACCTGCCCGAGGTCATCGCCGACAGCCGGCGCCTTGGTCAGGTGCTCATCAATCTCATACTGAACGCCAGCAAGTTTGGCGCTCCGAACTCCTCAATCGATGTAACGATCTCGATCCGAGGTGGCACGGTGCGCGTGGCAGTAGCCGATCGAGGACCTGGCGTTTCAATCGAACAGGCGCAACGACTGTTTGAGCCCTACTACCGTGCTCCAGGCACGGCGGGCATGGGCAAGGACGGCGTCGGTCTCGGCCTGTCGATTGTCAAGTCCATCGTTGAAGCCCACAACGGACAGGTGGGCGTCGAAAGCCGCCGTGGCGGTGGCGCTCGCTTCTGGTTCTCGCTGCCTACAGTTGGCCGCACCGTATCCGCGAAATCGCATCTGAGCATCGTTTCTTAGCCCAAGGAGTAAGGACAGTTACGCCGATGAAAGTTCTGGTTGTTGACGACGACGTCGATCTGTTGGATCTGATGACCTACGCGCTGCGGCGCGAGGGCTACAACGTCCTTGCTGCCGTTGATGGGCAGCAAGCGCTGCAGCGCTGGGAGAGTGAAAACCCCGACATCGTCCTTCTCGACGGTAACCTGCCCAAGATCGACGGTTTCGAAGTCTGTCGGCGTATCCGCCACGAGTCGAAGACACCGATCATCATGCTCACGGCGCGAGACGAGGAAGAGGACATCCTGCGCGGTCTGCAAATTGGCGCCGACGATTACATGACCAAGCCCTTCAGCGCCAAGCAGCTCGCGGCGCGCATGAAGGCGGTCATGCGCCGCTGCCAGACCGACCCGTATCGCCAGCCTGCCTCGCAGGTGACCGTTGGCGACCTGGTGCTCGACATCCAGTCGCACGAAGTAACCAAGGCCGGCAAGCCGATCCAGCTGACGCGGCTGGAGTTCCGCATCCTGTACATGCTGGCCTTGAACGAAGGCCGGATTATTCCGTACAGCCGCCTGATCGAGTACGCCTGGGGCTACTACGACGAGGGCAACTCCAACCTGCTCAAGACCCACATCTGCCACATTCGCAAGAAGCTGCAGCTGTCGCCGTCGGGCAAGCGCGGGATCAAGGCGATCCTGGGCGTGGGGTACAGCCTCTCGCGCGGATAACGACGGTTCTGCCCACGGCTTGTGACCCGCGGGACCGACCTGCGTCGCCCCGGGGTGGGAACTCTGGACACCCCCACAAACGGGTTCATTCGAAGGTCCGAGGGACGGGGCTGACTCGCTCGATGGACGTCAAAGGGAGGATCCCTGCCAAGGGTCCTCCCTTTTCTCATGTGAAGCGGAATACCCTCGTTTGCGTATGGATATTGCACGTCTGTATAGCGGCGACGATGGCCAGACGCACATCGAGTTCATGAACCTCGAGACGCACCCCGAGCTCGGGACGATGCAAAAGGCCGAAGGGATTCAATTCCGCTCGGCGCCACCGGGCAACTTTATCGACTGGCATCCGGCGCCGCGGCGCCAGTTCGTGATCACGCTCTCTGGTCAGGTAGAGATCGGACTTGGCGACGGTACGGTGCACCGCTTCGGTCCAGGTCACGTCAACCTGGCAGAGGACCTGACGGGCAAAGGTCACACCACCCGTGTGATCGGCGACCAGCCGCGAATTACGGCCACAATCCCGCTTACTTAACCTAGAAGAAGTCCAGGATTCTTCCTGGTTTACTTCGACTGGGTTGAAGCGCTCTGGGCTTTTGCCGCCGAGCGCTCCTTCGCACAGACAAAAACCATCTCTTTGGAAGAGAAGCAGAACTCACCTATGGGCTAGATAACCAAACGCCCGGTTGGGCGTTTGCTGGACCCCTTCAGCTCACGCCCGCCCGGGTGTTCGATGTCAAAGTCTACGTTTTCGGTGAGCACGCAAACCCACACGAATCGGAAACATTCAACTCGGTTTCGTTACGTAGATCGGATCGCCTTTACAACCCACTCGATTTGCTCGGGGCGTAGCTCCGCGTACATCGGCAGCGACAGCACTTCACGCGCGACGCGTTCGGTGTTCGGTAGGTCTCCCGCGACATACCCAAGGGACTTACTGGCCGGCTGCAGGTGGATTGGCACCGGGAAATGGACGCCAGTACCGACGTCCGCGTCGGCGAGTTTCCGGCGTAGGACATCGCGCTCCGGAGTGGCAACCACGTAGACGTACCAGATGTGGTTGCGCTCAGGTGCAACGCACGGCAGGCGTAGAGGCCCGTCTGCCAGCAATTGTGCGTACGCTTCGGCGTGTTGTTGGCGCTGGATGTTCCATTCGTCGAGGTAGCGGAGCTTGATGCGCAGCACGGCTGCCTGGATTTCGTCCATGCGCGAGTTGAATCCGAATTCCTCGTGCTGGTAGCGCTCCACCGAACCGTGATCGCGCAACAGACGAAGACGCTGAGCCAGGTCAGGGTCTGAGGTGGTCACGGCGCCCGATTCGCCGTAGGCGCCAAGGTTCTTTGAGTAATAGAAGCTGAAACAGCCGAGGTGTCCGACTGAACCGGCACGGCGGCCGCGATACTCCGCCCCGTGCGCCTCGGCGGCGTCCTCGATAACCACCAGGTTGTGGCGCCTGGCGACGTCCATTAGCGGATCCATGTCCACCATCTGGCCGTACAGGTGGACGGGAATGACGGCGCGCGTACGCGGCGTGAGGCGGGCCTCCACCTGCGAGACGTCCATCAGGTACGTCTCAGGATCCACGTCGACAAAGACCGGCGTCGCGCCGGCCATGACGATAGCTTCCGCGGTGGCGAAAAATGTGTGTGCAACCGTAACCACTTCGTCGCCTCGACCGATCCCGGCGGCGCGCAACGCCAGGTGGAGCGCATCGGTCCCGTTGGCTACGCCGACGCAGGAGCCGGCACCACAGTACGCAGCGAATTCCTCCTCGAAGGCATGCAGCTGGGGTCCCAGGAACAGGTGCATCGAGTCGAAGACGTCCTCGATCGCGTGCATGACCTCGCCACGGACGAGCTGGAACTGCGCCTGCAGATCGACCAGTGGAACGTGCATCCTGCGCTGATTGTCGCCGAATCGCATCTATCCACTCAACGATCTATCAACGCCTTGTTACTGCAATGGCGCGGTATCGAGCGCTGACTGCCGTCGAACTGGCAAGCGGCTTGCCGGTCCGTCACGGCGTGGACAATCTCGCACGCGTACTTCGTCGGTATGTCGCGCGGCAGTGGCGCGCCGTCGCTCTGCTCATCACCGCGGCGACGTACCTTATTAGTGGTGCGCCACCAGTGAGTCTGACGCAGGTGGTTGCGGCGCCGAGCCAGCTACCGGCGCACTTCGCCTTCGGTGTTGGAGCAGGCCAGGGTGATGCGTGGATGCCGCAGACCGGCATTCCGTGGGACTACCGCATGCAGTATCTGGCGGGTGGAGTCAACACCGGCAGCGGCTGGGAAACATGGAATGCCAACGGAACGTTCGCGCTGAACTACGCCAACGAGTCCGCACAGCACGGCTACATTCCGGTCTTTCCGTACTATGAGCTGCTGCAGAGCAGTGGTTCCTGCGGCAGTTGCGCGGAAAACCAGAAAGACATCACGAACCTGAACACGTCGAGTTTGATGTCGGCGTACTACCAGAACTTCGCGCTGTTGATGCAACGCCTCGGTCCAGGGACTTACTCAGGCATTTCTGGTTTCGGTAAAACCGCCCTGGTGAATGTCGAGCCGGACTTCGTCGGAGGATACGCGGTTCAGGCGGCCAACAACGGCACGTGTTTCGGTTTTTGCACAGGTCAAGGGAACGATCCGTCGCTGCTGAAAGCCTCGGTGTCCAGCTCTGGTTATTCCGGAGTTGCCGCCTATCCCAATACGTACGCGGGATTTATCCAGGCGTTGGCGCACTTGCGCGACCTGTACGCGCCGAACGTCCTCCTGGGGCTGGACGTGAGCTCCTGGGCAACCGGCGACGACATCGGTCTGGATTCGAACCCCAACACGAACGTGGCCGCCCTGGGAACCCAGGTCGGAACGTTTCTGAGTAAGGCAGGTCCGCACGACTTGCTCTTCAACGATCCGTTGGACCGGGATGCCGGGCAGTACAAGGCGTTGTATGGGCAGAATCGGTGGTGGGACCGTCTGAACGTCTCGCTGCCAAATTTCCACCGATGGGAGCAATACCTGCAGTCCACCAGCACCGCGGATGGTGGGAAGTCGCTGCTGTTGTGGCAGGTGCCTGTCGGCAACCAGTACTTCGATACAGAAAACAACACCAACGACCATTACCAGGACAACCGGCCGGAGTACATTTTCAGCCACATCCAGGAACTGATCGGGATTGGCGTGACTGGCGCGATTTTCGCGCCAGGTAACTCAGGTAATACCGGCTATGGCGACTCCGACAACGACGGCGTGGTGAACTTCGCCCCGATCTGTACAACGGACGGTGTCAGCTCCGGCCAGATTTGCAACAACCACACGGCGACCGTCTCGGATGACGACGGCGGGTTCATCCGGATGTCGGCGCAATCGTACTATCAGAATCCGGTCTCACTTGGCAGCGGTGGTGGCGGCGGTCCCACGGCCACACCAACGCCAACGCAAACGTCCGTGCCTGCGACGTACACGTCGTCTGCGACGGCTTCACCTTCGACCGTCGCACCGGGACAGACAGTGGCCATTACCGCGTCAGTCACCAGTAGCGCGGCCGCGAACGTGCTGGTCGACGTGGAGGTCTACTCGTCTGGCGGCAGCAGAGTCGCGCAACAGTTCTGGGACAACCAGTCGTTCCGTGCTGGACAGACGCGCACGTACCAGACGAGTTGGAGCGTGGCGACAAACGCGGCGACCGGCGCGTACAGCATCCAGGTCGGCATCTTCTCACCTGGTTGGGGCACGCTCTACGCGTGGAACGCCAATGCGGGATCGGTGTCGGTCGCGACAACTGCACCGACGGCGACAGCCACGCCGACGTTCACGCCGACAACCGCACCAACGCCGACGTTTACTCCGACCACGCGACCGACCAACACGCCCACTCCTGTGAATAAAGCCCCGAGCTTTGCCTCGACTGGCACGGCCTCGCCCGCAACGGTCGCACGTGGTGGAACTGAAACCATTGGCGCCTCCGTCCAAAGCAGCGCGGGCACCCACGCGTTGGTGGACGTCGAGGTCTACACCGTATCGGGGACCAAGGTTGCGCAGCAGTGGTGGGACAACCAGGCCTTCAGTGCTGGCCAGACACGTTCCTATCAGCTGACGTGGGCCGTACCTTCGACGGCTGCGCAGGGTGGTTACAGAGTGAAGGTCGGTGTTTTCTCGCCCGGTTGGGGCACGCTGTACAACTGGAACAACTCCGCGGCGGCCTTCAGCGTGAAGTAAGCAAGCCGAGTCAACCGAATCTCAACCGACGACGAACGCCAACCCTTCGGAACCCGAGCCAGTATCTGCCCAGAACGATGCACGCCACGGACGGTCTGGCACTACCATCGCGGGTTCCGGAGGGTTCAGGCGCACAGGGGCTATTGCACAAGCTGGCGCTCGTTGGGCCGTTTGTGAATGCACGACTCCAGTTGCGCGGCGCTGAGCTGCGCGGTCGGCGCATCACGCTCCGCGGCAGAGCGCACATTGTCAACGACGGACGCATGATCTTCGGTGATCGCGTTCGTCTTGATTCCACCGTGGCGATGTTGGAGCTGGTCACGCTGCCAGATGCGGTGCTGGAGGTTGGCAACAACGTCTTCATCAACTCTGGCTCGTCCATCGTCGCCGCGTCGCGCGTTTCAATCGGCGACGACTGTTTGATTGGCACCCACGTAATGGTGATGGACTGCGATTTTCACCGAGTGGAAGACAAGGCATGGGACACCACCGGCAGGCCGATCGTGATTGAGGACCGGGCATGGTTGGGCAACCGCTCGATCATCCTGAAGGGCATCACGGTTGGGCACGATGCGGTGGTGGCGGCTGGCGCGGTGGTGACCAAGAACGTCCCGCCGCGCACGGTGGTTGCCGGCAACCCGGCGCGAGTCGTCCGCGAGTTCTAGCGGTTTCCCCACGGTAGTTGGTCGACTACTTTCGCGGGGTTTCCTTCGACGTAGCTGTTGTCAGGCATATCGGTGGTCACCACCGCGCCGGCGGCGACGATGCAGCCGTTGCCGATCGTGACACCCGGCAGGATCATGGCGCCGAGGCCTATCCAGCTGCCTCTACCGACGCGCACTGGTTTCGCGAGCACCTGACCCACGCGTCGGTTGGACCCGGGCCCGATGGGGTGGGTTGCGGTGTAGATCTTCACAAATGGGCCGAGGCTGACGTTTTGTTCCAATCGGACCTCGGCGTCGAGATTGATGGTGACGTGGTTGCCAATGACCCCGCCCGGTCCAACTGTTAGCCGTCCGTAAAAGCCGTCGCTTTCGCCGCCGACCAGCTCGAGGTTGCCGGTGATGTACGTCGTTGGATGGATGCCGATGCCGGCCAGCCGGTACAGGCGGGTGCGCAGCACACCACTGGCGAAGCCGGGAACCACGCTGCACGCCAGGTTGGCCAGGCGGTAGGCAAGGTGGAGGTCGCCGAGGGCGTGGGCCAGGTAGTACGCCGCGCGACTGCGCGACTGAACCACACCGGGCGCGGTCATCGACGAAATTGTCACACAGCGGCGGTGACGCGGCTGCGCAGGATGCGGACGATATCCGCCTGCGACTTCATCGCCAGCATCTCATCCATGCTGAGTTCGATGCTGAAGCGCTCTTCCAGGCCAGCCATGAGCAGCATGTGTTTCAGCGAGGTCCAGGCCGAAAACGTGGTTTGCGTCAGGTCCTCGGGCAGCTCGTCCTCGTCCAGGCCGAAGGTCTCGGCCATGATCGAGCGCACCTGCTCGGTCACTTCAAGTTCATCGCGCATAACGTCCGAAGTCTGATATACACCCGCGCCAGTCCACGTTCGGCGTCGGTGTGTTTTTGGTTGAGCAGCCGAAATGTATGGCCTCAACCTCAATTCAACTGGCACCTAACACAACGCGGAGAAATTGGTCTGGATACTGGCCATCATGCCGCAGCGGGTGCAGAGAATCGTCGTGACTGGTGGCGCAGGATTTATCGGGAGCCACCTGGTCGATCGTCTGCTGGGGATCGATAGCGGCGAGGTCGTCGTGTTCGACAATCTGTCGAGAGGCCGATTGGCGAACATCGCCCAGCATCGCGCGGACACGCGCCTCGAGTTCATCGAGGGCGACGTCGCCGACGCGAAGGCGGTTCGCGATGTCTTGCGCGGTGCGCAGGTTGTCTACCACCTCGCTGCTCAATCCACAGTCATGGGCGCCGTCGCCGACGCCGAATATACCTTTAGAAGCAACGTTATCGGGACGTTCAACGTCCTCAGCGCGGCGAGCCAGCTCGGCGTCGAACGCGTCGTGTTTTCCTCCTCGCGTGAGGTCTATGGCGAGCCGATCACTCTGCCGGTCGACGAAGACTCGCCTTTACTGGCAGTCAACTCGTATGGAGCCAGCAAGTTGGCTGGTGAAGCCTACTGCCGCGCATTCCGTCGCGAGCTCGGACTTCAAGTCGGCATTTTGAGACTGGCCAACGTGTATGGACCGCGCGACATCGGTCGCGTGATCCCCACCTGGATCGACCAGGCGCTGGCGGGTCGCGACCTGCTGGTCTATGGCGGCAAGCAAATCGTCGACTTCGTCTGGATCGAGCAGGTCATCGACGCCCTTGTCGGTGTCGCCGCTCTGGAAGGTCCACTCCCGCCGATGAACATTGGCAGTGGTACGGGCACTCGCATCGTGGATGTCGCACGGCGGATCGGTCGGTTTGTGACCGGCCAGCCGCATATCCGGCTGATGCCAGCACGATCGATGGAGGTCACGCGTTTTGTGGCCAATGTCGAGCGGATGCGGCAGATGCTGGGCATCGCCCCGCCGCTCGATCCACTCATGCACCTCGGGCACCTGATACCGGCCCCCGTAACGGCGGCGGGTCTTTAAGAGAGGTCGCCGAAATGCCGAAAGTCCTGCTGGTGATCAGCGCCACGCTGGCCAATGTCTCGCCAACCGGTCCGCGCAAAGACTACTGCGTCCTGGCGGACAAGCTCGAAGCTGAAGTCATTGACTACGCCTCGGTCCAGGAGTCTTTGTCCGCGCGCGCGGTGAAGCGTGTGCTGGGTATGGCGGCGGCACAGGCGTGGCTGGCGTTCCGCCGGCGCAACGACGTTGAGGCGATTCTCACCGACGGGGAGCACATCGGCATTCCACTGGCGCTGCTGCTGAAGCTCGTCAATGCCAGGACGGCGCACGTCACCATTGGGCATCGCATCACCGCGGCCAAGAAGCGGCCGTTCTTCCGTTTCCTGCGCGTGCAGAGCCACATCTCGCGCATCGCCTTGCATGCTCGCAGCCAATTCGAGCTCGGTACGCGGGATCTGAGCATTGAGCAGCGAAAGCTCGCGTTGGTGCCATATCAGGTCGACACCGAGTTCTGGCGGCCACAGGCGGCCGCTGAGGAACGGTTGATCTGCAGCGCCGGCCTCGAGTTCCGCGACTATCCGACCCTGATGGCGGCGGTCGAAGGGTTGGATGCCAAGGTCGTCATTGGAGCCGCCAGCCACTGGTCGAAGCGGCGCAACACTGCTGATGGCGGCGGACAGCCCAGCAACGTGACGGTCGATTCCTTCGATTATGACGCGCTGCGGTCGTTGTATGCGCGTTCGGCGATTGTGGTTGTGCCGCTGGACGACACGGATTTTCAGGCGGGCGTTACCACCATCCTCGAAGCCATGTCGATGGGTAAGCCCGTGGTGGTTACGCACAGTGTTGGGCAGACCGACGTGGTCGAGGATCGGCGCACCATTACCCGCGGAGCTCAGCCGCGAACGCGCCCCAGCAGCTTGCTGCGAGCGGTGGCTGAACAGGCCGGCGTGGCGCTGGAGCCCAGCGGCTTCTATGTGCCGCCCTCGGATCCGCAAGCGCTGCGGCGAGCCATCGCCTATTTGCTCGAGCATCCAGAAGAGCGCGCGCGACTCGGCGCCGCGGGGCGACGCACGGTGGAGCAACTGACAACGGTCGATCAATACGCGGCGCGTCTGCGCGAGCTAGTGGATGCCGCCATTGCCGAAGCACCTCCGCGCCGCATCGCGCACCGCGGCGTGCCGGTGGTGGCCTCCGCGGAATGATGCCCGCCGTGGCTCTCGCCGCACAGGCGGCCTTAGCTATCGTGGCTATTGCGCTCGCGCTTCTGACGACGTACCTCGTGGTGCTGACGGTCGCGGCAGCCTTCGCCTCAAAACACGGGCCACCTGCAGCAGGTGGATCGAGGCGTTTCGCCGTGTTGGTGCCGGCGCACAACGAGGAAGCGCTGATCGGACGGCTGCTGGAGAGTCTTGCGCAGATGCAGTATCCGCGTGAGCAGTACGACGTGTGCGTCGTGGCGGACAACTGTACGGATGCGACGGCGTCAATTGCGCGGGCGGCTGGAGCACGCGTCTACGAGCGCGTCGATGATCGCGAACGGGCGAAGGGCTTCGCACTCAGGTGGCTGCTGCAGCGGTTACGCGATGAGGCACAGGCGTATGACGCGCTCGCCGTGCTCGACGCCGACACAGTGGTTGCGCCGAATTTCCTCAGAGCCATGGACGCGCGCCTGGAAGCCGGCAGCAAGGTCATTCAGGCGTATTACTCGGTTCAGAACGCGCATCAATCGCGCGTAGCAGGACTCCGTTATGCCGCACTGGCGGCGGTGCATTACGTGCGGCCGCTCGGCAGATCGCTGTTTGGCTTTTCGTGCGGCTTGAAGGGCAACGGCATGTGCTTTGCCGCGCCCGTCCTGGAGCGCTTTTCCTGGAACTGGTTCACGCTCGCCGAGGATGTGGAGTTCCATCTAGCCCTGGTTGGCGCGGGCATTCGTGTGGACTTCGCGCCTGAAACAGCCGTGTACGCCGACATGCCAGTGAGCCTTGCGCAGGCAGCAAGTCAGAACGCACGCTGGGAGCGCGGCCGTCTGCAACTGGTGCGTCAGCACGTGCCGCGACTGGTGCTCGACGGGCTTCGGCATGCGAGCTTGCTGCGTCTGGATGCAGCGGCCGAACAACTCATCCCGCCACTGTCGGTCCCATTCGCCCTCGGTGGGCTGTGCATGGTCCTGGCCGCGGTGGTTGGCTCACCCGAGATTGCGCTGCTGGCGGCTGCCTCGCTGGTCGGCCAGGTCGCCTACTTGATGGCGGGCCTGCTCATGGTGCGTGCGCCACTCAGCATGTATCTGGCGCTCAGTGCGGCGCCGGTGTACATCGCCTGGAAGGTGGGGCTGTACGGCCGAGCACTGGTGACCGGTAGCGCGACGAGCTGGGTCCGCACCGCTCGATGACGCCGCCGCGCGTCCTGTTCCTCGGCCTCGCCTACGCGGGTCACCGGACCCGGTTCGAGAACCTTGTGGCGCATACCTCAGGTGATGTGCGCATCCGGGGGACGTATCGCGCAGTGACCGGGTGGCAATCAGGTGGGCGGATTGAGCAATTACCCCTGCTGCCCGCGGGTGTAAAGGGCCGGTTGAGAGCCACAGTCGAGGCGAGCGCCATGGCGACCATGCCGCGGCCGGATGTCATCTGGTCGTCGGTGGCGCAGGTGGCGGCGCCGTTCATGTGGTCGGAGGTCGGGCCGTTGCGGCGGCCGCGCATTCAGGATCTCGATTGCACTTTCGACCAGCTCGAAGAGTGGGCGCCAATCTACTACAACCGCGAGCCGCATTCCGGCTGGCGCCGCCGATCTGGGCAGTTGATGGAACGGGCGTTGTTTCGCAACGTCACGTTGTTCACGCCCTGGTCAAACTGGGCAGCCGACGGCCTGCAAAGGCTCGGCATCCCGCGCGATCGCATCCGCGTGCTGCCGCCTGGCGTGGACCTCTCCCAGTGGCGACCGACGGAGCGCGTTCAGCGTGAGGGGCCGCTGCGCCTGCTGTTTGTGGGCGGCAATTTCGAGCGCAAGGGCGGCATGCTGTTGCTGGACGTGCTGCGCGGGCGGTTTGCAGGCCGGTGTGAGCTGGATGTGGTCACGCGCGACGAGGTGCCAGCCACGCCGGGCATGCGCGTCCACCGCACCGAGGCGAACTCGCCCGAGTTGTTGCGTCTCTATGCCCAGGCGGATCTCTTCGTGCTGCCCACGCGGGCGGAGTGCTTTGGCATCGCCACGGTTGAGGCGCTGGCTTCGGGGCTGCCGGCGATCATGAGCGACGTCGGCGGGGCGGCCGACATCGTCGACCATGGCGCAACTGGCTGGCTGATCCAGCCCACGGCCGCGTCGTTGTCGCAAGCCCTGGAAGAGGCGCTTGTGGACCGTGGGCGGCTGCTTGAGATGGGCCGTCGCGCGCGCGCGGTTGCTGAGCAGCGCTTCGATGGTGCCAAGAACGACGCAACCATCGTTGATCTCGTTCTTGGCGAAGCAAAACGTTTCGGAGCGCGCAGCGCCGCGCCCGCGGTCTCGGTCGTCTAGGCCCACGCGGCGCAACCAGAAATCAATGCGCTGTGAACAGCGCTAGTGACCGTCCAGCCCAAGAATTGGTGACGTTGACCCCAACGCTACCCCCGCATACGCGCAAACCGTTTGGAGGCGAGTCTCGTGGCTACTGAAGCTTTAGCACTGACAGGGACGGCTTCAGAGCCTCTACCTACGGTGACGCTCTTCAACACGGAGAACGTCAGCCTGATACGACCGCGGGTCAACCTCGGCGGGGTGATGGTCGACCAGGTGGATTTCGATAGCGCCGTGGACCGCATCGAGCGCTTCCTCACGTCGGGCGGCTCGCACCAGATTGCGACGGTCAACCTCGACTTCGTGAGCATCGCGCGGCGGCGGCCCGAGTTCATGGACATGCTCAACCAGGTCGATCTGGCGGTGCCGGACGGCATGCCGCTGGTCTGGCTGTCGCGGTACACGGGCACTCCACTGACCGAGCGTGTGGCCGGGGTTGAGCTGTTTGGCGCCTGCTGCGAAATCGCCGCCGAACAAGGCCTGGGGGTGTTTTTCCTCGGTGCCGCAGAGGGTGTGGCGGAAGAGGCTGCCAGAAACCTGCGGGCCATCTATCCGGGCCTGAACGTGGTGGGTACGTACTCGCCCAGCAAGGGGTCGCTGTCGGACGAGGAGGACGAGTACATCGTCCAACTGATCCAGGAGGCGCAGCCGCACTTTCTGTTCGTAGCGCTTGGCGCGCCGCGCCAGGATGTGTGGATTCGCGAACATATGAGCCGCCTGCACGTCCCCGTCTCAATGGGCGTGGGCTGCGTTTTCGACATCTACGCCGGCGCAGTCAAACGCGCACCCAGGTGGATGCAGCAGCTCGGCCTGGAATGGGCATTCCGCCTGGTCCAGGAGCCGGCGCGACTGTGGCGACGGTATTTGATCGACGATCTGCCGACGTTTGCGGCAGTGATGCTCGCTACACGCGGGGCGAAGCCGACTCCAACCCTGGCAGCCGAGGCATGAACGAGCGAATCGCCGGCATGCTCGACGAGATCGGTTGGAGCGACGGCTCCAATCCGAGTCACGCGCAGGGCGTAACAACGTCTCTGGTGACGCTGGTGGTCGGCGGCCTGTACTGGGTCGCGGTGTGGTTTCCGTTCGCATATCTGGCGCTGAGAGTGCGCGCCTGGAGGAAAGGATCCCTGTGACGACGGTTGAGCTGCGGGCGGAAACCGAGCAATGGGCGCCAGCGTTTGTGGGGGACCACGGCGCATGGTCGCCGATGCGCTCGCGCATCGGCCGCGCTCTGCCCACGGCTGGTGGTGCGTGCTTGCTGCTGCTCGATTTCGGGCTGGTCTTCGGCGCGTTCATGCTGGCGTACTGGAGCCGGTTCGTCGCCGCGGACCTGACATTTATTGCGCTGGGCGTCGAGCAATACAGCTGGATGGCTGCCCTGATAGCGGCTGGTACCGGCATTCTGTTCGCGACGCACGGACTGTTCGATTTGCAACAGCCTCAGAGCTGGTCAGCGCGCATCGGAGGGATCGTTTCTTCGATCTCCACCGCACTCGTGCTGGCCGTGGCGGCCAGTTACTTCCTGGGTGAGCAGGCGTTCTCACGCTTGTGGCTATCGACCGGCTGGTTGACGGCCGTTGCCATCCTGATTGGTTGGCACACCCTCGTTCCGCGCGTGTACACGTGGATTCGGGACGCCATCGCGATTCCGGATCGGGTGCTCATTGTTGGTGCCAATCGCCTCGGCCAGGAGTTGGCGGCCGAGCTGCAGGGCGAGTTCCACGTGGTCGGCTACGTCGACAACGGTAGCGAGCTGGAGCGAAGTCCAAATCTGCCCCTGCTCGGCCCAATTGCCCAGCTCGAGCAAATCGTGCAGGCGCACGGCGTCAACGAGGTCGTGATTGCACTCCCCACCAACCGACGCGAACAGGTGACACACATCGTCAACCGCGGTTTTCACAGGCCAGTGACGATCAAGTTCCTGCCGGAATTGGGCGAGCTCTTGCCGCAGCGATTCGAGCTCCAGGAGTTCGGTGGACGCCGCTACATCGGCTTTGCACCGGCGGCGTCCGTGAGCTGGATCAAGCGCGTGGTCGACCTTGCGGCGACGAGTTTAGGTCTGCTTTTGATCTCGCCAATTCTGTTGGCGGTGGCAATTGCCATCAAGCTGGACTCGTCGGGCCCGGTGTTCTATCGCCAGGTACGCGTGGGCAAGAACGGTCGGCAGTTCGGCATGTACAAGTTCCGATCCATGATCGTCAACGCCGATCGCAAGTTGAGTGACCTGCGCGAAAAGAACGAGGCGAGCGGTCCGCTCTTCAAGATGAAAGATGATCCACGCGTCACGCGCGTGGGCAAGTTCATCCGGCGCTGGAGCCTGGACGAGCTGCCACAGCTATTCAACGTGATGCGCGGTGAAATGAGCCTGGTTGGACCGCGGCCGCCGATTCCGGCGGAGGTAGATGAATACGAGGAATGGCAGCTGGGTCGGCTGCGCGCTGTGCCAGGTCTGACGGGCCTCTGGCAGGTGAGCGGCCGCAGCGAAGTGCCGTTCCACGACATGGTGCGCCTGGATCTGCATTACATTCGCAACTGGTCCATCGGCCTGGATATTGAGATCCTGTTGCGCACGATTCCAGCGGTTCTCACGAACCGCGGCGCGTACTGACCGTCCGCGGAAGCGGGTCCAGAAGGGAGGCTGGACTCAACCGCAATCGGTAACACCGCACAACGTTTCGCTGATCGAACTCGGTTATTTATCTCGCGACAAAGTGTTTTCTCTTTTGGAGGCGAAAGAAATAGGTATGACGGGTTCCGGTTTCTCGCGGCTAACGCGGCTTGCGTGGGCAGCCCCGATATTCGGCCTGCTCGGACTCGGTCTGGTCGCGGCGACCCCGGTGGCCGCGCAGAGCAGTACGTGCGGATCTGGCGTTCAGGTATGGATGCTTGGACTCTCGCAGAACCAGAATGGGCACCAGGGCATCATCATGCAGCCAGTTGCGAACAGCGGTGGCTTCTCCGGTACGTTCCAGGTTCAGGTCGTATGCGCCGGTCCTAACGGCAACCAGCCAGTCACCGGCGCGACCGTCGACATCTGCGCGGTCCTCGCAAACCCGGTGACCAACGCGACGCTCCGCGTGAGCGGAGTTGGCTTTGACCCCAGCGGTGCACAATCGTCGGTCAACTCTCCATCCCAGGTCGCGAACTGCAGCATCGATACCGCCACGGGCACGGTTTCAGGCCAGGCCGCGGCAATCTCGGTGCCCTACGGCTACGCCAACGTGACCATCGACACCGCGTACCCGCTGGATCCCAACTCCACGTTCGCGTTCATTGGCCGTCAGGCAGTTATCCTGACATCGGCCTACGGCGGCTCGCTCCTGACGGGTACGGGCACCGGCACGGGCGGTCAGCCAACCAATACGTACGCGGGTTCGCCCGCTTTCAGCCCTGGCGTCTGGGCACAAACCCCAGAGCTCGATAGCATCGCGCTGTTCGGCTCGGGCGCGCTTGGCCTGGTTGGCTACGGACTGATGCGACTTCGCGCAGCGCGTAAGCGAGACGACGCGTAGGTTGATGCGATTCAAGGGAGCGCTGCTGGGCATTGGAGTCCTGGCAGCGCTTGCCGCTTTTATCGTGCCGGCGTACGTGCATGCGGTGGCGGTCTGGTCGCTGGACGAGGAGTTCAGCTATGGCTTTCTCATCACCCCGCTGGCACTTGGCATGGTCTGGTGGCAGCGCAAGGCGCTGTTCGCGAGCATCGGCCGCGGCTCGAACGTTGGTCTGGCCATCGTCGCATTCGCGTTAGTCCTCACGCTCGTGAGTCGTCGCATGGGCATTAATGCGCTCGGCGGCATCGCAATCAGTCCGTTGTTATTTGGCACGGTTGTGTACTTGTGGGGCTGGCGCGCCGCGCGGGTGCTGGCATTTCCAATTGCGTTTCTGATTTTTGGCCTCGGCCTCTACCGAGGTTTGCTCAATTCACTGGGCTTTGCGCTCCAGAACATCACGGCAACCGGAGCCGCCTTTGCGGGACAGGCGCTTGGCCTGCACATCGTGCGCGAAGGCCTGGTGATTCAGTCGCAGACATTTGCGTTCGTGGTCGCCGAGGCCTGCTCGGGCATGAGCTCGCTGCTCTCGCTGCTCGCGCTCGCCGCGTTATGGACCTATGCGACACGTGGTTCGCTGCCTGGACGTGTGGCCGTCTTCTTTAGCGTGTTGCCGCTCGTTCTCCTGGCCAACACCGCGCGCGTAACGCTGGTGCTACTGGTGGCGAACTGGCTGGGCCAGGACGCCGCCGTTGGATTCTTTCATGGCGCGTCGAGCCTGGTCCTCTTCGGGCTCGCGCTGAGTGGGCTGCTGCTAATCAGCCGGTTGGTCGGATGCAAGCTTTTATCAACGGCTTTTATCAACGGTCCTTCGTACTGATCGGGGTTCTCCTGTTCGCTGCGACGGTGTCGACGGTGATCGGTGGGCCTCGGCCAGCACAGGACCCGCGCTGGCCCACGGCCGATGCGCTGTACGCCGTCCCCGATTGGGGCGTTGGGCCTGAGACGCTGGAGTCCGCCAACGGCGCGACCTTTGTTACTCGCGCCTACTTCCGCGCAGATGCGCCGCCTACCACGCTGACGGTGGTGACCAACACCAGTCCGAAGCTGTTCCTTGCGGGCGCCGACGTGCCATTCCTGGGAAGCGGTTACGAGGTCTCGTCGTTTCAGGCGCCTGGTCGCTATCAGGCGTTGATTGCCTCGCGCGGCGAGGAGCGCTGGCTGGTGGTGTACGCATATGGTGAACGGCGCGGCCTGCTCGGAAACGGCCCAGTGGCCTGGGGCGCTTCGGTGTTTGACAGCGTGATGGCGCTGGCGAACGACTACTACAAGCTCTACCTCACCAGCGCGTTGACGGGGAATGACGACGCGGCGGTTGCGCAGCAAGCCAGCCAGCTCGCGGACACACTCTTCCCACGGATCTCAGGCTGGTACGCCTCGTAAAGAGGCGGCTCAACCAAATCTCAATCGTCTCGCAAAAGTGCACGCCAGGCCTCTCAACGGGCCGTAGCTAGGATGGCACTCACGACGTATCGATGAATGCCATGTGTGCGCAGGTTGACAGAGGAGACTGATAGACCGTGACGACTCGTACCAACTGGTCCAGGAAATTCGCGGTGGCGGGTCTGCTCACCCTGTCGCTGTCCACCGCCTGCGGCATGTTGCCCAGGTTGACCAACACTACCGACGGAACAACCGCTGCCAGCGGCACAGTCCCGGCCGACAGCGTGGTCCAAGCCGGCCCGACAGTGGCTATCCCCGCCAACTCGGTGGCGACCACGCAGCTTGGCCCGCGCCAGGCGCTGGTGAAAAAGGATGCCATCGCCCAGACGATGTCCATCGATGGCGTGGTTTCGGCTCCCGTCGAAGTCCCGATCGTTTATCAAGGCTCCGGCAAGGTCCAGGACGTCAAGGTCAAGGCCGGCCAGGCCGTGAATGAAGGCGATGTCCTGCTCCAGCTCGACACGGTCGAACTGCAGCGGTCGCTCGACGCGGCACAAGCGCGCGCGCAGACCTCGAAGGCCAACCTGGCTCAGGCGCGAGCCCAGCTCGCGGCTCAGCAGAAAACCAGCGCGCAACGCGCGGCACAGCAACAACAGCAACAGCAGCAAGCAATTCAGGATGCTCAAGCCGGCCTACGCAAGGCGCAGGCGCAACTGGACCAGGTGCTCGCTGGCCCGTCGGACGCCGACAAGCACGCCGCGCAGCAGAACCTGGTCAATGCCGTGGCGCAGCTGCAAAAAGCGCAAGCTGCGCAGGACAAGCTCAATAACCTGCCAGACTCGGCGACGGTGCGGCAGGCGCAGCTCGACGTACAGAATGCGCAGATCGCCGCCGAGAAGGCCAATGCCGACCTGCAGAACCTCCTGCGGGGTCCGGACCCGATGGTCATTCAAGCAGCGCAGCGCGACGTCGATCGCGCCAAGACCAATCTGCAGCTGACCATCTCATCCAAGCCAGATCCAAAGCTGGACCCCGCCGCGGGCAAGCTGGCGCACGACAGCGCCGTGGCAGATGCCCAGCTTGCGGTGCAGCAAGCCCAGGACAAGCTCGACAAACTCCAGACCCCGCCGGCCGACTATGACGTGCAGACGGCTACCCAGAAAGCACAAGCGGCTCAGGACGCGCTGTCCGCGGCGAACGCGAAGTTTGCTGCGCTGGGGAACCCGGCGGACCAGCAGACGCTGGACGCAGCGCAGGCGGCAGTTGACGCCGCGACAAACGCTGCCGCCGACGCGCAAGCGCGAGTCGATTCGCTCAACGGCCATCCGACTCCGCTCGAGCTTGCCGACGCGCAGGACCAGGTCCGTCGCGCCCAGCAGAATTTGCTTGCAGCACAGACGGCGGTTCAGTCTCCAACCGATCCGGGTGGAGTCGACCTCGGCTCCCTGCAGGAAGCCGTGACGCAGGACGACGCGGATGTCGCCAGCTTGCAGAACCAGCTTGACCAGTCCAAGATCATCGCTCCGTTCACAGGCACGGTTCTGTCCGTAAAGGTCAAGCCGGGCGACACGATCACCTCGGCGAAACCAGCGATTACGCTGGCGCAGCCTGGATCTCCCATCGTGCGCCTCCAGTTGAGCGACGACGAAGCGGCGCAATTGAGTGTTGGCCAGTCCGCCGACATCTCCCTCGATTCGGGCAACGGCACGCCGGTAACCATCCCGGGCTCGGTGGCCAAGATGACAACAGCCGCGCAGAGCGGCGGCAATGCGACCGCTGATATCAAGGCTGACTGGCCGGCGAGTGGTGCCCCGCGGTTTGGGATCCCGGTGACCGCCAAAGTGACGGTGCAGCAAAAGACCGACGTGCTGGTCGTGCCCAAGACGGCCCTGCGCACGACTGCCGGCAAAACCTACGTCGAGGTCGTCGATGGCGCCAACAAGAAGATTACCAACGTACAGGTTGGGATTACCGCGGACGACAAGGTTGAGATTGTCAGCGGCCTGAGCGAGGGCCAGGTCGTGACACTGACGTCCTGATGGCCGATTCGTCGCCCGAGCGCGGCGGCGTCGACCTCTATGAGATGCTCGAGGTGAGTGCCAATGCTAGCCCTGAAGTTATTCAGGCCGCGTACAAGGTGCTGGCACGCACCTGGCACCCCGACGTAAGAAAGGACCCGTCCGCCGAGCGGCGGATTCGCGACATCAACACCGCCTACCACGTCCTCAGCGACACCGGTAGGCGGGCCACGTACGACCTCCAGCGCGCCCGAGAACGACGGCGCGAGCGCATGATCCCGACAATCGCCTCGCATCCGGTGAAGCCCGGCGCCGCGCTAGCAGTTCGCAGTCGCGCCGATGTTGTGGCTGCAAGGCAGCGGGCCAGCCACCCTTCCGTAGAAAAAGCTCCGTCCTTGACGGGCCGTCTGGTGCTGCTGGTTGCGGCCATCGCAGCGCTGGTCTCCATCGTGGTGTTCCTCGTGTGGTTGACCTTCGTTTGGGCTGCGGATGAGTCGCCATTTGCCGACCGCGGACCGACGATCGAAATGCACAGTAGCGGTGGCCCAACGTTCATTGCCACCAGCTCGGGCGGATAGCGATGCGGTCAACCGTTTCTCAACCAGGCATCGACGGCGGGTGTGGCGGGTCGGCCACAGAATCTAGGCCAGGATGAAGCAGCAAGTGCGTCCGAGTCGCGCTGTCCGTACGGCATTTGTCGTAGAGCAGACACTCGGACATGTGACCCACTACCGCAACCTGCGCAGCTACGCAGCGCTGCGGACGGATGTGACGCCCGAGTGGGTGCCAATCCCGTTCGCGGTGAGTGGGCGGGCTCGATTCGTACCGCTCATGCGGAGCAACTGGTCAGTGCGCGCCAGCTGGCGAGCACGCCGCGCGCTCGACGGCATCCAGGCTCGCGAGTCGCTGGACGCAATCGTGTTCCACACGCAGGTCACTTCGCTGTTTTCTCGGACGCACATGCGCCAGACACCAACAATTGTTTCGCTGGACGCAACCCCAATCAATTACGACAGCGTGGGCGCAGCGTACGGCCACCGCGCGGCCGGCAACGGCTTCGTCGATCGGCAGAAGTTCCGCCTCAACCAACTTGCGCTTCAAGACGCCGCGCAACTGGTGACATGGTCGGAATGGACCAAACGGTCCGTCATTGACGACTACGCCATCGACGGCAACAAGATTCGCGTTCTGGCACCCGGTGCGGCACCGGACTACTTCGCCATTGGAGAGCGACGCACCTCTGAGGTGGACTCTTCTTCGGCGGCCGGGCGGGTTCGGTTGCTGTTTGTCGGCGGAGACTTCCAGCGCAAGGGTGGACCACTCCTCCTCGAGTTGATGCGGGATCCGTATCTCGCTGAGCGATGTGAGCTGCACCTGGTGACGGGTGCCAATGTCCAGGAGCAGCCGAACGTGTTCGTGCATCGTGGTTTGCAGGCCAACAGCCCCGAACTACTGCGGCAGTTCGCGCAGGCCGACCTGTTCATCCTGCCCACATATGCCGATTGTTTGGCTGTAGTGCTGATGGAAGCGACGGCCGCCGGACTACCGGTCATCACGACCGACGTCGGCGCACTCTCCGAGGCGGTAACACCCGGTGCATCCGGACTTCTGATTGAACCTGGCAACGCGGCCGCGCTTCGCGCCGCGGTGGCAGCGCTGGTCGATGATCCAGCGCGCCGCGACAGCATGGGCAGCGTGGGTCATGCCCTCGCACGCGCCAAATTCGACGCGCAACGCAATAACAGCGCTTTGCTGGACCTGGTCGTCGACCTGGGTCTGGCTCAGCAGCACACGAGGAGAGCGGCATGATTCGACGAATACTGGAGGCATTTTTTCGGCACAAGCTCTTGTTGCTGCTGCCGCCGATCCTCATACCAGCGGTTGTCACGCCGATCGTTGTCGCGACGGCGCCCACGGTGTACGACTCGTACGTTGCCATCTGGGTTGATCACCCGACCTACCTGAATTACCAGGATGGGTCCAACCAGTGGGTGACGCCTGCCCAGGTACAAGCGAACCACATGACCGAGTTGCTGCATACCCACCCGTTCGAGGTGGACGTCGCCAGGCGGACGACAACGCTCGCTCCATTGGTTGGGTCGAGTGCCGGCGAAGCTCGAATCGACGACATTCTGACGCACACCATTAGCATCGATCGTCCCAGCGACCATCTGCTGATCGTGGCGGTGTCCGCGCCAACCGGTTTGCTTTCCTACGAAGTCGCGACCTCCCTGGTCAACGCGTACCAGGAAAAGGTCCAGGCGGATATGACCGATCAATCCGGCCTTGCCGTTGCCTACTACCAGTCGCACATCCAGGAGTCGCAGCAGACGCTTAGCAAAGCGACCGCGGATCTGCGGCGGTATCTCGCGACGCAAGCCGCCGCGGGTGACGCCAACGTTGGACTGGACCCAACCACCACCACACCGGATATGGCCGCGCTGCTGGATCCGAAGCTAGCTCAGCTCACCACGGCTGTCCAGCAGGCTCAGAGTGATCTCAACAGTGCGCAGACGAATCTGCAGGCGGCGCAGCGTGATTCGGCCGCGGCGCTGCAGGGCGCCCAGCTCGGCTTCCAGGTGCTCGATCAGGCCAAGATGCCGACTGCGCCAACGCGCTCACTTCGGAAACTCATCGTTTATCCCATCGCAGCGCTCGTGAGCGGTCTGGGGCTCAGCGCCCTTCTGCTCGTCCTGTTCGTCGCCGCGGATCGTTCGGCGCGCGACGAAGCGGATCTCGCACCGGGTCTGCGTCTGCTGGGTGCGGTGCCAAGCCTGACTGTCAAACGCGTTCCCAAGAAATTGCGCACCGTCGCGACACGACGGGCCATTGGGGCCGCGGCTGGCATGGCTTTGCCCGCTGCTCGGGGGGCACGCTGATCCATGGCGACGCAGGAGTATCTGGACACCGACATGACGGACATTACCGATCCGACCGCCGAGACCGCCGCGGACTGGACGCACGGCAAAACCAACGGCCCGGCCGAGGGCGGCTACCTTCAGCGCCGGAACAACGGCGCGCTGGGCCTTAACCGGCAGGAGCCACGCGAATGGCACTTCTCCGGCGTGGACGACGTCTTCCGCGGCATCTACACGCGGGCCGGCGTCGGCTTCACCTCCGAAGTCCTCGCAGTTTGCAGCGCAATTGCTGGTGAGGGCAAAACCACCGTGGCGGTTGGCCTGGCGACAACCATCGCCCAGGACTTTCCGGATCGCCGCGTGCTGCTGGTAGAAACGGACTTCCAACGTCCCGCCCTGGCGCAGGACTTCGACGTCGCGGCAACCCCTGGCCTGGTGGACTGTGTCTCCGCGGGCGAACCCCTCCAGGCGGCCATCCGTCCAACCTATCTGGACAACCTGCACATCGTGCCGGTGGGTGGTCAGGTGCGTCACGTCGGTCGACCACTGCGATCCAGCCGCATCGCCGCCCTGATCGACAGCATGCGCCAGTCATACGAGGTCGTCATTCTCGATCTGCCACCTATCCTTGCCAATAGCGATTCGGTGCTGCTGACGGACCTCGCGGATGGCGCCATCTGCGTGGCGCGCTCCGGTGTCACTCCGATGAACCTGGTCACCAAGGCGCTCGAGCAGCTCGAGGAGGGCAAGCTTCGCGGCGTGGTGCTCAACGGCACGCAGACCTCGATTCCAACCTGGTTGCAGCGCCTGATCGGGGCGTAACGCGCAATGAACATCATGCTGCTCGCGCTGTTCGGGTCGATTCTGTTCGGCCTGTTCGGCCAGAAGTGGGAGCATCGTGAGATGCGCGTTGTCAGCGCACTCGCCATCGGGATGGTGGTGGTGTATCTCGCCCACACCGGCTTCATGAACTGAGCCAGATTTTGATGGCAGCAGCTACCGTTATCGACGCCCGCAAGTTCTCGACGTCCTGGATCGAATCGACCCAGCGACGGCGAATGGCCGTGCTCATTTGCGGCGTCATCGTCGCATCGCTGAGCTTGATCCGGTTGGTGCTGGCGTTCGATATCGCCACGGTGTCTGGCTTCCTGATCTGGGTTGCGCTGGTCGCGCTGATCATCCGCCCACGCTTCGGCTTGTACACACTGCTGGGCCTGGAGCTCGGCTTCGAAACCGCCAGCGGCGACCAGATGATGACGCCAGGCGGACTCATGAACGCATCACTCCAGCAGAGTGCCGGATTCACGGGGCTGATTCTGGTGCCGATGGAGATCCTGCTGCTGTTGGTCACCACCGTCTGGTTGGCTGGCGAACTTATGAATCGCTATCGTCGAGTCGGCCTGCGCGCTGGCGACATTGGCAAGCCGATGTTCTTGTTCGGCCTGCTCTTGATCGTGGGTGTGGTACGCGGCCTCGCGCAAGAAGGCATATTCAATTTCGCCTTCTGGGAGTCTCGCTTCCTGTTCTGGATGGTGTTGTGTTACGTGCTGACAGTCAACACCATTCGCACGCGCGGCCACATCAACACGCTGATGACGCTCGTGTTCGTGTGCGTGGCATGGTCCGCTGCCGAAGGCATGTGGCGGAAGATCGCACTCATCGATAACGGACTGCTCGGCACCATTCCCGAGACCTACTACTCGCACGAGGACGTGGTCATCTGGGGCCTGCTGATGATGCTCGTGTTCGCACGCCTGGCGTTTGGCGGCTCGAAATGGCAGGTGCTGCTCGGTCCGATCGCACTAATTGTGGCCGGATACACCATGCTCGCGAGCGAACGCCGTGCCGGCTACATCGCGGTCATGATCGCATTCGGCGGATACGCGCTGGTGCTGTGGGTAATCAAGCGCAAGGCCTTCATGTTGATCGCGGTGCCGATCTTGATTGGCACAGCGATCTATATGCCGCTGTTCTGGAACAACACAAGCATGCTGGGACAGCCGGCTCGAGCGGTGCGCTCATTGCGCAATCCCGATCCACGTGATGCAGCCTCCAATATGGCGCGCGACCTGGAGGCGATCAACGTCCGGGCAACCATTCAATCCAATCTGCTGCTCGGAGTCGGCTTTGGCCGACCGTTCTTGCAGATCGTGCCAATTCCTGACATCTCGTTCTTCCCATTCTGGAACTACGAGGCGCACCACGACATTTTGTGGGTGTGGATGAAAGTCGGGGTCTTCGGCTTCATCTTGTTCTTCATCGTCATGTGCCGTGGTCTGGCGAGGGCCGCGGCATTGATGCGGAAAATACGTGACCCAGACGCGCGCGTGTTCGCCAGTCTGGCGATGAGCGCGATCCTGATGAGCCTCGCCTTCTGCTGGGTCGACCTCGGCTTGACCAATCCACGTATCCCTGTCGTGCTGGGCGTGATGCTTGGCGGTCTGGCAGTCCTTGAACGAATTTATCTCCCAACTCCTGAAGCCTCGTCGTCGGTGGTGGGCTGAGCATGGCTGCTGAAGGCGTGCTGGCCGCCCCGGCTGCAATCGCCGTTCGACCGCGCGAAGCAGTCGTCAAAGCCGCGGCAAAAGGCGTCAGTGACGGTTTTTACATTCCGTCGCTAGACGGTATCCGCGCAGCCGCGGTGATGCTGGTGTTCCTGGCACACGCAGGACTGAACGATCGCGTGCCGGGCAACTTCGGGGTCACCGCGTTCTTCTTCCTGAGCGGCTACCTGATCACCACGCTGCTGCGCATGGAGTTCGACCGCACTGGTGGCGTGAGCCTGCGCGCGTTCTACTTACGCCGCGTGCTGCGGATCTTTCCACCCATGTACATCGTGCTGCTCGCGGCCTCCGCTCTGGCGATCGCTGGCTTGATCGAGGGCTCTGTAAGCGTAGGCGGATTCGCGGCGCAAGCGCTGTATCTGAGCAACTACTACATCGTTCAGAACGGCTGGTGGGATGGGCGCGCGCCAGGCACGTGGATCTACTGGTCACTGGCGGTAGAGGAGCACTTCTACCTGGTCTTCCCTGTGGTGTACATCGCGTTGCGGCGCTTCGTGTCTTCGCGCACGCGCCAGATGCTGATCCTTCTCGGTCTCTGTGGCCTCGTGATGGCATGGCGCCTCGCGCTCATCTTGCTGCTCGGCGCAGACCACGACCGTACCTACGTTGCCAGTGATACTCGAGTGGATTCCATCCTGTTTGGCTGCATCCTTGCCGTCTACGGCAACCCGGTCCTGGATGAAACACGGATCAAATCACAGTGGTGGAAGTATCTGCTGTTTCCACTAGGGCTTCTGGGACTGCTGGTGAGCTTCCTAGATACCAACCCTGCCTTTGATGACACGGTCAGGTACACGCTCCAGGGACTTTCACTCGTTCCGCTGTTTGTGGTGGCTATCCGTTTTCCCGAATGGCCGTTGATGCGGCTGCTCAACCTGAAGCCAGTCCGCTACGTCGGAGTGGTCTCGTACTCCATCTACTTGATGCATCCTACCATCCTGTTCGCCATAAACCAGTGGACGCACTGGCATCCACTGGTCGTCGGCGTACTTTCATTTGGGATGACGCTTGGTCTAGCGACTTTGATGTACCGCTACGTAGAGCGGCCCTGCGGCCGCCTACGTAAACGGTTATCAAGAGCGCTCGCGCCGAGCGCGGCCTAATTGTGCACCGCAGGTGACGGACCGCTTGGTGCGCGGAACGCCGCGGCCTGCATGACGTACACGTCGTTGACTGGGGCCGTCGCGGAGTACTGACCAGCCGCGCCGGCAGTCCGGTCCTCGGCGATGTCGGCGTCGGGGTTCGTGATCACACGCGTGGTGTAGGACTGACCCGAACCTGCGAAGCCACCATTGGTCATGCCGCCGCCCACGATGAGCTCGTTTGGCGCATGGGTCGTGACCCCACCGCTGGTCGCCATGCCGCCGGCACCGGCTGCCGATGAGCCGCTGTCAAACGGATTGTTCGGATCCAGACCGCCGTATTCGAGAATGCGCACGTCGGCGAATGGCACAGCTTCGTTGAACCGGACCGTCACCGTGTTGCCGGCTGGCGCGGCCTTGATGTTCTTCGCGTACAGGATGGCCTGGCTGAGTTTCTGGCCACGCGCGACCTGCACCGCGACCTGATAACTGTTGCCAGCGCTATCGCTGACGCCGACGAGGCTACTGGTGTTGTCGTTCCAGCCAATCAGAAGAATGTTGGTATCACCGGCCGTCTGCGGGTTGTTGTATCTGACCTGCACGACTTGCTGAGAACTCTGCGGCACTGCGTTGCTGGTCTGCTTGAAGGATGGCGGGTTTGAACCCTGAGGCACCGGCGTGGGTGGTACAGGCGTGGGTGGTACAGGCGTCGCCGGAACTGGTGTGCTTGTCGTCGCAGGGACAGGCGTGGGTGGCACAGGTGTTGGTGGGACCGGCGTCGGCGGAACCGGCGTTGATGGTACCGACGTGCTGGTTGCCGCTGGGACAGGTGTTGGAGGAGTGCCGCCGCCACCAGCGGGCGGGACGATGCCGCCGGCGCCGACGAGGATCAGGTCGACGTTGGCGATGCTCATGATGTCGTTGGTGTTGTTGCTGAAGACGACCGTGTTGGTGCCAGGCACAAGCTCATTGAGAGGCACAGGCACATTCAGCGTCTTGGACTGGAACGTCTGGTTGGTGTTGTAGGGCCATGGCTGTGAATGGGCAGCGTGGCCGTTGACGGAATAGATCAACGTGTCGACGTTGTGTGGAGTGAAGTTGAGCTCGAGGAGGGCTGCCGAAGCATTGTTGATGCCGGTCACGTTGTTGATATTCAACGTGAGTGAGCCCTGGAGCCGGTAGCCGAGCATCTCGTAGTTCGAGCCGCCGCTATTCTGGTTGTCCTTGACGTCGAAGCCGAGGTCGCGTGGCAGCAGCGGGCCATCGAAGCCAAAATTAGCCCACGCGAACGTGTGGGTGCCCTGGTTGCCGTCTTTGTTGGCGTTGTAGTGGACGTCGTCCATCCACACGAGGCCGCGGGTCAGAGGCATCTGGAGGTCGGCAAAGCCGAGCTGGTGGAGGTTATTCGCGCCGGGATCGGTCCCCCAAACCTCGACGTGCGTCGGTGACATGCGGAGCTCGATGTGGTTCAACGGACCGCCTGCGACGCCCTTGACCACACAACCGGTGGCGTTCCAGGCAACCGGGGACTCGGCGTAGTTCTGGGTGATCCAGGAGTCCATGACCGTGGTGTGGTTGGAGTCGGCGCAGGCGAAGCCCGGAGTGGCATCGAAGGAGATGCCGAAGCTATTCGCGGGCGCGTCCTGCGCATCGTACGGAGCCGGATCTGGTTTATCGGTGTAGACAATGGCCGGCCAGGCGCAGTGGGAACACTGCGAATCGGCCGAGACGTCAAAAGCGACGGTACCAGTGCGGCCGGCTATATCGAAGGGCTGCCGCGGGTACATGCCAAGGATGGTGAAGCCACCACCGTCGTCGACGGTTTCGAAGAGCTGACCGTTGCAGATACGGATGTCGCGGTCGGGCGAAAAGGTGGACGTCTGGCCGCAGATAGTGGCCGTAGCTTGCGACCAGTAGTAGTCGGCGCCCTGACCTGGATCGTCATTGGAAGTGCCGCGAGAGACACCCCAGACGACGCCATTGAGATCGCCACTGCGGATATCGGGTCCGTTGGCGGTGGGCTGATTCAGTGGATCGCAGAAGGCAGGCTGCGCGAGACCGCACGAGCCGGATGCAAGGACTTGCGCTGGTGCACTGAGCGGCTGTTCAGGTCTGGTCCATTGATAGGCCGTCACGCCAATAAGCAGGACAGCAGCGAATGCAACGGGCAATCTTCTCATAAGGTGTCTCCTTAGACAGCAAACAAACGGGGGTCCGTATCCGAGTTAGTTGGCCGTGGAGGAGTTGCTGCCCTGGTGCAGAGGGAGCCTGCGGGTCCTCGGTTGGCTATTTACCATGACGCTCGCGCTTAGTGGCGGCTGCCGCTGGACCGTGGCACCTCCATGTGAACGTATGCACGAGTAGGTCCGTTATTCTGCCGGCGTGAAATGAACATTCCGTTACTCAAATCACACGCAGCGGATGTGCCACGCGAGCGTATTGCGGATCTAATTCACGTTACACGTGTTATGCATGGGGTAACGTTCTGTTGAGGCTCTTGGAGACGTTCACGGACCGTTACATCCGCGTCACAGAACCGCGATTGTCGCCGCATTTGGTACTCCATCCACTCGACTTCCACCGCGGGCACGACGCCCACCGTTGCAGTGAGATCTTGACTGCACCGCACATGCCGAAAACGTGGAGTGACTTACCCGGATCGGTTACATGCGCCCGCAGTTAACCGCAGTGGTGTTACGTGGTGGAACGGAATCTTGCGCAGCTTTCGTTACTTGCGAATTAGGTTGCGCAAAACGGTTTCGAATTGCACTCCAGCAGCCACCGGCGAAAACTCGCGTTGCACGCGCTCACGAGCCAAAGTTCCCATCCGCGTGCGCACCTCCGCGTCATCAGCGAGTTGAGCCAAAAGCTCCGCAAGCTCGTCAATATTGCCTTCAGCTGAGAGCAGCGCGGTCTCGCCGTCGCAGACAACCTCAGCTGTAGCGCCACTGCGAAAGGCGACAACTGGAAGTCCAGCGGCTTGCGCCTCGAGGACGGCAAGACCGAACGGTTCGTTGTACGACGGGTGCACGAAGATATCCATCGCTGCTAAGAGACGCGGGACGTCTGTGCGGTACCCGACGAAGTGGATTCGCTCACTGACCGCGGTGGTGCTGGCTTGCATCTTGAGTTCTGCCTCGAGCTCACCGCGGCCGGCGATCAATATGTGCAGATCCGGTCTGGACCGAGCCACGCGGGCGAACGCGTCAATCGCTTCTGTGTGACCTTTGAAAGGATCCAGGCGCGCCACGAACCCGACAATGCACGCGTTCGCAGGAATGCCCAACTCCATGCGGACGTCGTCACGCGCTGTGAGGTCTGGTGCTGGTAAGACCGCGGTGTTTTTGATGGTAGTAATGCGTTGCCTGGGAACGCCGTGGGCTATGGCTTGCTCGGCGATAAAGTCGCTGATGGCAATAACCAGGTCGCACGTCTTCAAGCGCGCCAGCGGCAATTTCCCCAACCACCAGCCGACGGAATAGTGCAGCTGCACAACCTGGGGGATGTGGAGCTTGCTCGATAGAGATGTTGCGACTGTGCAGTCCCAGACTTGCTGGCTGGAAACGATAACGTCTGGCCGGTACTGTTGCGTGAGGTTGACGGCGGACCGCTCGGCGAGCAGCAGCTGTGCGCGTGCGAGAATCTTGCGCGGCAGTGGTTGTGGAGGTGGACGCCACCCGAAATCGCATCGCATGACAGAAGCCCGTGCGGCCTTAGCGAAGCGGTTTGCGCTCTCGTGATCGCCCGGCCAGTCATGGTGCAACACCCGGACGTCCATGGACGGGCTATGCCCGAGAAGGCTGGCCAGGACGCGTGCCTCGGGCGAAAAGCCGTTGGCAACCTGCACTGCGAGAACCTTCACGCGTGAGTTTTAGCCCACAGCCACGGACGTATGTCACCCACGGAGGTGTCTCTGCGTGGAGGTGGCGGCTCCGGCGTCAGAACGGAGCCGCCATAGGACGTTAGTTGTCTAGTGCGACTTCGGGTGTCTCCGCGGTTGGTGGGAGTTGCGGGATGATGGCCTGCGATGGCCACAGGCCGGCCTCCTTGGCGATATCACCGGCGTTGCCGACAACGACCGTTCCCGCGGCCGCCCAGGGCGTATCAACCGTCCAGAGCTGCAGCACTGCGCGCTGGGTGCGCACCACCACCATCGAATCGTATTGCCGCACTGACAACGGCAAACCGTAGGTCATGACAGGGTCCGGATCGCTGAAATACAGGTCGTGCAGCGGCGGAAAGGCGTCCAGCAGCGACTCGTGCTCAACTACCACCTGGTCCCAATCCTGGTTCGCATCCGTGCTCCACTCAGGTGATGGCGGCACCTGGCGGTACATGTCGAGCCATGCGTCGGTTGCCGGATTCACGTTATCGAAGACATCGACCGGAACTGCCATCTCCAGATCCGGCTGCCACTGCAACGCGGCTTTCTGGAACACCTGCGTCGGCAAGCCCTGGTAGGTGAAGCGATTGCTGACCGGGTATCCCAGCGCTTCGACTCCGCCTAGCCGCTGGAACTCCGTCCACAACGGCGCCTCGGCGTCGTCGGTGATCGCGTAGCCCGCCTCGCCGGAGCCGTCGAAGCCATTCGTCTGGCGATAGAAGTGACCTGCTAAATCTGCTAAGTCGTAATCCTGGGCTGTCAGCGTGAGCGGGCTGATCATCAGCTGGAACAAGCTCATATGCGTGAGCGTGCACGCCAGCTGCTGTCCCGATGGGCTGCACGGCACGGGGACCCACGCCGAACCATCCCAGTATGAGAGCGAAACGCGCGACAAATCGCCATTGGCTAGCGCCAGCTCGGCCGCGCTCGGCGCGTACTCCAGGACGATCGGCGCCGGGAAACTGGTCAACTGCTCACCGGTGCTTGAGCTGCTGATCGAAAGCTCGAACGCCCGGTCGCCCGCCATGAAGCCTGCATTCGGCCCAGGTTGCGTGGTGATTGGTTCGACTTGCAGCGCCGCATCCTGGCCGCCGAGCGCTCCCGCGGGCACCGACAGACTGAGGCCCAGATCCGGGACGGCGAGGCTGCCTCCGTCGGATGCCGCAAGCTGGGTGGAGTGGCTGGGTTTGGCGGGAACCGGAGTCGGCGTGCTGGGTAGCGGTGTGCTGGCCCGGGTCACGACGACCGGTGCTGGCGCAGCGACAGGCGCAACCGGGAGGGGCGCGAAGGCGAGAGACGAGGCGCCGCCACCGCCGCCGCCACCACCACCGCCTCCGCCGCCTCCGCCGCCGAGGTTTACGGGCGCTGGTGCAGAGTGGCTGCTGCTGGAGCCGCCGCCGCCACCGCCTCCGCCGCCGCCTCCGCCACCGCCACCGCCGCCGCCACCACTGTGGCTGCTGCCACCGCTGGTGCTGTTGCTGCTGCCTGGCGGTGGAGGTGAGGTTGGCGTGGCCGTTGGAGTGGCTGTTGGCGTGGCCGTTGGAGTGGCTGTTGGAGTGGCTGTTGACGTGGGCGT
>JAFAZN010000473.1 GCA_019239775.1 Chloroflexota bacterium | reverse complement strand
TGGTGAACGGCCGAAACGGAGAGCGGCCGAAACGGAGCAGCGGCGAGCTTTACGATTTGATCTGGGCTGCGGCTCTGCCGCCCATCATGGACGAGCGGGATAATCGCGCAGCTGCCGTCACGCCAGTTGTGGCCCGCATGGTTTTGCTGGCTATGGCCAGCTTCACAAACCCCAATCGCGACCAGGTGCTCGGTCCGGCGATGACGTGGCAGTGCTTCGCTGCGGTCGCCACGATCGCGGAGAGGGCCGACGTGTCTGAGCGGCAGGTGCAACGTGTCCTACGCGCACTCGAGCGTGAGGGCTACATCGAGCTCATCTACCAGGCCCGTCGACCAGGTCGACCGCGGAAGAACCAGGCGCCTGGTCAGGGGCGTCCAAACACATGGTGCCTCCGCCCCGATCTGTGGCCGACGCGTGCTCTGCAAAATCGTACCGGTGTCGTCGCGATTTCTGGTGGGGACGCGGAAATTGGACCGGTACCGGCGGAAGTCGCGTCGAGACCGGTCGATTTTCCGGGAAATTCAACCGGTACCGGTCCAACAGGCCGTGAAAATCCTACCGGTGTCGTCACCCGAACCCGGAGTACGTATGAACCCATTAGAGAGGGGAACTCCGGAAATAAACCCGCGCTCGCAAACGCTCGCGCCGACACGACAAATGGAGCCCGAACACATGGCTCAATATCAGGCGCAAGCGACCACGAGCGCTCAGCGGTCCAAATGGCGCTGCCCGGGCAGGCTGCTGTCGCTCTCTCTGAGATTAAGCAGCCGAGTACGAATGCGGAAGTGTCGACTGACCCGCTCGCAGTGGGCAGGCGGATTTGGGGCGCTGCCCGTGATCAGCTTTTCCGAGCGGGCCTTGATCGCGCGCTCGAGGTACGGTTGCGCAACACCGGGACAGCAGGCTACGACGCTGTCCGCGGCGTATTGACGTTAGACGGCGACCTGGTCGCCGAGGACCTGGAGCCCGGGTCAGTGGTTCTGACTGCGGTGGCCACGGCGGCCGGTCGACAACTACAGGTACGTAACAACGCGGCCGATCGGCACGCGCGCTTCGAGGAGCGGCTGACTCCTGAAGACCGCGCGCTCTTGCAGGAGCTCGAGCGCCAGCGGCTGACGCAGGGCGAAGGGGTCGACGTCACTGCTGTTGAGACCGAGCCGAACAGTCCTCCAGCGAACCCGCTCAACGACGCGACAGCAGAGATGGACCACACGAACGCAGCGGAAGTCGACGGCGGCGATAGCGCGGCTCAGCGGCGGAAGCGGCGCAAGAAGGAGTTGGTCGCGTGAGTGGACCGAAGGTGGCCAACGAGCGTCGTAAACGGCGACTGTCGAGGGGAATCTAATGCGGGCCCCCGATTCGATCGACGTGCTGGAGTTGTTCTCTGAAGACCGCGCAGCACTCCTCGGTCTGCTCACTGGCTTGGATGACAGCCAGTGGGAGCGCCCAACGACGTGCGCGGGATGGTCGGTGAAGGACGTGGCCATACACATCCTCGGCGGCGATGTCAGCAACCTCTCGAGGCGGCGTGATGGTTACGCGGGCGAATATCTTGCTGCTGGCGAAGATCTCGTGGCCTTCATCAACCGGCTGAATGACACCTGGATGCAGGCCGCTCGCCGGTTGAGTCCGCGCCTCGTATGCGAGCTGCTCGCGATGGTGGGCCCACTGTTGTTCGCCTACTTCGCTTCTCTCGACCTCCTGGCGCTCGGCGGACGGGTGAGTTGGGCTGGGCCCGCACCGGCGCCTGTTTGGCTTGATGTGGCACGTGAGTACACGGAGCGCTGGCACCACCAGCAGCACGTCCGCGATGCGGTTGGCCAACCAGGACAGACCGAGCCCCGCTTCCTTCATCCAGTCCTGGCGACCTTCGCCTATGCGCTGCCGGTAGCGCTTCGCGACACAGATACTCCGACGGGGACGATCGCCCACCTCCACGTCGAAGGTCCCGCAGGTGGCGATTGGTCGGTCGTACGGGAGCCGAATGGCTGGCAGCTCTACCTTGGCGCACCCGCCGTCTCCACGGCGCGCGTCGAGCTCGATCAGGTTCGAGCCTGGCGCCTGTATACGAAAGGCATCACCCAGACGAGGCGCAAGCGGCGGCTACGTTCACGGGTGACCACCACCTTGGTCGGAAGCTGCTCGAAGCAGTCGCCATCATTGCCTGAGAGCGCGGCGCGCAGGGTGACAAGGGCGTTGTCACTGGCCGATCCGGGCCCGGTGTGCGCAATGCTGACCGCGTGAGCGACGATCGTCCCGGCTGGGCTCGCCGGATCGTGGCCGAACGCAAAGCACGTGGCTGGTCACAGTCTGCGGCGATCGCCGCCCTGCGCGGCCACTCCCTGGAGGAACTTCCGGCTGACGATTCACTACTGCGCGAGTGGAAGCGATGGGAGGCGG
>JAFAZN010000419.1 GCA_019239775.1 Chloroflexota bacterium | reverse complement strand
CTCAGCGCACGCGGTGCATTCGGCGACTTCACGGCTTCTCTGTGGCCCGACATCCGCGCCGACCGGCTCAGCCATTTCGTCGCACTCAGTCTGCTGGCCGCATTGCGCCGTTTTCAGGAACGACTTCAGATCGGCTGACGTCTTCCTGGGTACTTGCTGCCGCGACTGGCCCCGGGGGGCGGCAGCCCCCTGCCAAAGCATGCGAACCTCATGAGAGGCCGATGGTGGAGCGCGGATCGAGAGCGTCGCGCAAGCCGTCACCCAAGACGTTCAGGCCGAGGCTGACCAGCAGAATCGCCACCCCCGGCACACTGGCGACGTGCGGCGCAATGTTCAGTATGCCGCGACCCTGTGCCAGCATTGCTCCCCATTCAGCGGTTGGCGGCTGCGCGCCGAGGCCCAGAAAGCTCAGTCCCGCCGCGAAAATGATCGTGCGCCCAGCTTCGAGCGTCGCAAAAACGATCACGGGTGAAAGCACATTTGGCAAGATGTGTCGCCAGACGATGCGCCAGTCGCGCGCTCCGGCCAGCCGCGCGGCATAAATGAATTCGCGTTCTCGCAACGACAACACTGATCCGCGAACCAGTCGCGCAAAGGATGCACTGGAAACCACCGCGATGGCCAGGATGGCATTGCCAAGCCCGGCGCCGAGTGCCGAAACGATGGCAATCGCCAACAAATACGCCGGAAACGCAAGTAGGACGTCCAGGCAGCGCATGATCAGCCCATCTAGCGGGCCACGCGTGTAGCCGGCGATCGCTCCCAATAACACACCCACCATCACCGCGATTGCGACCGGCAGAAGGCCCACGACGAGTGAGACGCGTCCGCCCCAGATCAACCGGCTGAGGATGTCGCGACCCAAGTCGTCGGTGCCGAGCACGTGCCCAGATGCGCCGAGAGGTGCCAACCGATTTACCGCGTCCACCGCGTCGGGATCGTAGGGCGCAATCATTGGTGCGACCGCGCAGACGACCGCGATGATCACGAGGGTGCCAACCCCGCCAAGTGCGACGCGGTCGCGCAGCAGGCGGTCGAGCGCACCGCGCCTGCGCACGTGGACCGGGGGCACCGCCAAGTCAGTGATATCGGATGCGGGGGTCAAGGTACGAATACAGCAGGTCCACCACGAGGTTGATCGCGACAAAGCTCGTTGCCACAACCAGCGCCGCGCCCTGTACGAGAGCTACATCGCGCAGCGCGATGCCCCGGTACAACTGGAAGCCGATGCCGGGCCAACTAAAAATCGTCTCGGTAATGACCGCTCCGCCGAGCAGCGATCCCATTTGCAATCCGATGACAGTGACGACGGGGAGTAGCGCGTTTTTCAGCGCATGCCGTCGCACCAGCAGGCTTTCGCGCAGACCCTTGGCGCGCGCGACGAGAACATACTCCTGCGTCAGCACCTCCAGCAACGATGCGCGTGTCATCCGCGCAATCAACGCCGCCGATATGGCGCCGAGCGTTACCGACGGCAGGATGAGGTGCTGGAGCACGTCGAGGGGTCCACCGTCACCCCGCGCTGACACCATGCCGGAGGACGGCAGTAGTTTCAGACCGAGCGAGAACACAAGAATCAGAGTGAGACCGAGCCAGAAACTCGGCGTGCTGTTGGCAGTCAACGCTAACAGCATCAGCAAGCGGTCGACCAGCGTATGCGGATGCAGCGCGGCAAGCGTTCCCGCCAAAATGCCGAACACTCCCGCGACCAGCATGGCGCTCACCGCCAGAATCAGCGTGTTGGCATACCGCGACAGGACCAGTTCCAGCACCGGTTCGTGCAACTCCAACGATCGACCGAGGTCACCGTGCAAGGCTCGACCCAGCCAAGAAACGTATTGGACAGGAACGGGCTGATCCAGGCCAAGTGATACGCGAACGGCTTCGATCTCCTGCGCGGACGCATTTGGCCCGGCCAGAACATAGGCAGCATCGCCCGGAATGATCTTGAGCGTGAGGAACACGACGAGTGAGACGCCGAACAACACGATGACTGACGCCAGCAATCGGCGCACTACGAACGCCGTCACTCGGTGGGCTCAGAAAGCAAATTCAGGCGCTCAGCCACACGTTGGTGAACGTGTACGCCCACGAGTGCGGATTCACGAATCCGTGAACCTTCTTGTTGAACGCCTTCGGCTGTTCCGAATGCAGCACATAAATGCGCGCGACATCGTCATTCAAAATCTTTTCGATCTGCTGATAGACCTTCGCCGAAGCGGCGGGATCAGCCGTGGTGCGCGCCTGCACCAGCAACTGCTCCACCTGATCGTTCTGGTACCAACCCACATTGAATCCATTGGGTGGTTCGAACGTTTTCGAGTTGAGCTTTTCCATATCCTGGCCGTCGCCCGTGACATTGGCCATCGCGTACATGCCCTTATCTGGCGGAATGCCTTTGAAAAAGTACGGGACGTACGAGGTCCATTCCTGGGTTTCCAGCGACACCCGGATGCCGACATCTGCCCAGTTCTTCTGCAAATACTCGGCGATGCGAACGGCATCGAGCATACCCGAGCCAGCCGTCGGCAAGGCGAAGACGGTGTCGAATCCGCTTGGATAGCCGGCATCGGCCAGAAGCTGTTTAGCTTTGTTCGGATCGTATGGCCAGCCTGGCAGCGAATCGTCGTGCGCGACCCCACCGGGACCTTCGAGCTGCGTCGCCGAGAGCGCGGTGTTCTTGAGGATGTCCTTCGTCAATGCGTCGCGATTGATTGCGAGACTGGCTGCCTGCCGCACGCGCAGGTCCGAGAACGGCTTGTCGCGTTGGTTGAGGTTGATTAGCCAGGTGTGCGGTATGGACGCCTGGCTCACCACCATGTCGGAATTGCCCCGCAACGCATCGATCTGGTCTGGCGCAACGTCATTGATGAAGTCCACCTCGCCCGTCTGGAGCGCCACCACTCGAGGCGTTGGATCCGCGATCCCGCGAAACACGATTCCGTCCAGATACACCGGTGTTCCCCAGTAGTCCGGATTGCGTTCGAGGGTAATTTTCGAGCCCGAATCACGCGAAACGAACCGAAATGGCCCGCTGCCGACCGGATGGTTGCCAAAGTCGTCGTTGCCATACTTCTGGATCGCGGTTGGGCTGCCGACGTACATTGGCACCTTGTCGAACAACGCAAGGAAGTAGGACCGTGGGTCCTTGAGGGTGATGACAAACGTGGCGGCATCCGGCGCCTCCATTTTGTCAATCAGTGAGAAGATCTGTGCGGATGTGCCGCGGCCCTTGTCGAAATACATTGGGTGGTTCGGGTCGGATGCGCGCTCGAAGTTCCATTTGATCGCCGCCGCGTCCAGCTGCGTGCCGTCATGGAATTTCACGCCCTGGCGAATCTTGAAGGTGTAGACCTTGCCGTCCGGAGAGATCTGCCATGATTCGGCCAGGACTGGCTTGATCGGTAGCACGTCTGCAGACGATGTGAGATCGAAGCCAACCAGTGACTCGTAGAGGAGCCGCTGAATGATCGAAGTGTGGTAGCCGGTGCCGACAGTATTGTCGAGCGTGCCGGGCTCTGCTTCCAGTCCGACGACCAGGGTGCCGCCTTTCTTTGGTGTTTCGGCTGCGGGCGCTTGCGTCGGCTGGCCAGCCTTAGCAGATTGGGCAGGCGCGCTTGGCGCAGGTGCAGCGCATGCTGACAGCGCCAGTGTGGCGGCGACACCAGCCGTGCTTCGAAGCAAATCTCGACGATTGATGCGGCTCATAGGACTCCCCGGCTTTCGGCGCCCATTCTAGAAGTTCGGCCGACAAGCCCGGTTGCTGCCCGCGTCGCAGTCGGCCGAACGTCGATTCAAACTGTCTCCTCGGACCGTGGCCGACCAGACGTTCGCGCCGGTGACTTTTCGGCCACGGTCCTATGGAGATCGTCCGTCTGGGTGTGCCATCCTGGGCGGATCATGTCCAGCACGCGCTCCCCACGCCGCGCCGAGATCGATGCGTTTTACACGTGTCAGCACCCTGAGCAGTTCCGCATCGATTGGCGCGGCTTTTACGTACGCGCCGAAGCGCGCACTGACGCGGTTCGTACGCGTTGGCCCCACGAGCTAGACCTCGAGTACGGAGCAAGCGAGCGGCAGCGCCTGGATTTGTATCTTCCTTCAACTCCGAGCAGCCAACAGACGGGGTGGCCGCTGTTGCTCTTCCTCCACGGCGGCGGCTTCCGCGAAGGCGACCCTGCCCTGTACGGCTACCTGGCCGAACCGTATCTCCAGCGCGGCATCGCCTTCGCATCGGTGGGCTATCGTTTGACGCCCGAGAGCTACTTGCCGTCTACCTTCGGCGACGTCGAGGCCGTGCTGGCCTGGGCCTTGCAGAACCTCCGCGATCGTGGAGTTGATACCGAGCGTCTGGCGCTAACCGGTCACTCAGCCGGCGCGATCCTCACCGCGCACCTCGCCGTGCGCGACGACTGGCTGCATCAGCGCGCGCTGCCGAGCGATCTCATCAAAGCTGCCATACCGATCAGCGGCGTCTACGATTTCACTGCCCCGGACGATCGGCACGACTTCTTCGCTCCGGGTGCTGATCGGAGTGACTCGAGCCCGATTCATCGCCTCAGCACCAACACTCCGCCACCGATGCTGATTGCCTACGGCAGCGACGAAAATGGGCCTCAATACGGGGCCGATAGTCGGCGACTGGCGGAAGCCATCCGCTCACGCGGTGGTCGCGCGGATGCGCAGGAGTTGGCGGGCATGACGCACGCGGATACGGCTGACGCCCTGGGCGATGCCTCGAGTCCACTGTTTGCCTCGGTGATGGCGCTCCTCAGTAGAACGGGAGTCGCAGCTAGTACGGCCGCGGTTTAATCAAGGTCAGCTACGTCGCGCCAGCGATATCCGCGGGTTCGCCTCGCCCTAATGCGATCTCAGTTTCGACTCGTACATTGAATTTGTCGCGACGCGCATCGCGCTCGCCCGGGCCAGCCGATTATCGATGAAGCCCGGTGCACTGGCATTCACACGTATGTTGTGCGGCGCCAGCTCGCGGACCTTACTCACGACGAGCCGACGAAGGGCGGCGTTCATCGCCCCGTAGACGGAGTCGGCTGCCCTGAGGTCGTTATCCGATCGTCGAGGCGCCGCCAGTTGTAGATCGTTTCAGGGTCGGCCGTGAAGCACAGTTTGACTGAATGAGACCTCAGAACGCGGCGCGTCCGCCTTCGACGGCGTCAAGCCTGGTTGGACTCATAGTCGAAACCCTAGGG
>JAFAZN010000402.1 GCA_019239775.1 Chloroflexota bacterium | reverse complement strand
GCATGGGATTCAATCACTATTGGCTTCGCCGCCCGCGGAGACCATGGGCGATCGTCAGTGCCCGCGCGTCACGCTGGATCTGAACCATAACCCGCTGGCGCGGTACGCAAATGGCCGGCTTGGATGGGATACGCGCGGTGATCCCGTCCAATCCGTGGACTTGGTGGACCTGTTTGCGGAATTAGCAAGGACACTCGTACACGAGTTGGAGGTCCGGGACGCCGAGTAGGCACGCGGCATGTAAGGTCGGCGGGCAGCCGGGGTCTGACAAGCTGCTGCTGCCTATTGCACTAGCTCGATCACGATATGCAGTCCCGTAACGACAGTTCCGTCCAGGTTCTCGAACGAGCGAATTAGATTAGGCATCAGACCAGGCGAACTCGCGCTGGCATGATTCATACATCACAATGCGACCATGTCGCATACGGACGGTGGATCGCCGGTCTGGCACTACACCACCCATACAGCTACACCAGCCCACCGCACGTGAAGCAATGTGCAGACTCGGACCGAGTCTTGGTCGAGTACGGCCGACGCTCGCTTCCCACGGATCGCGATCTTGCGCGCTGCAAGACATGCCTGTGAGCGCAGCTGGCGAAGGAGCGCGAGCGGTGAAAGGGCTAGGAGAACGCAGGTGGTTCTCGGATGCTTGAATGCGCCACGCCGAGTTGCACAGGCCGCGGCGCGCGGCGGTGACTGGACGAATCGCGCCGTGAAAGTTGTCGCCGCGGGGAAATCAGTATCGTCGTGACAGTCTCCAGCCGTGTTGGATAAACGCTGGAATTGCCGGGACACTGCGGCGCGTACCACCGGGCGGGGCGCACTGACCCTTTATTGCGAGCTTCTAGGCTCGACAAGCGCGCGGCCGATGCGTTCCCTGAGCGCCGCCGCCGCTTCAGGAGTCCACTCGTAGAACCCCCGGCCGGCTTTCACCCCTAGTTCGCCTCGTTCAACTTTCTCGAGAAGCACGGACGGTACTTCAATCGACGACTCGATCGCCGGAAAGAGTATCGACGCTACATTGAGATACACATCCAGGCCCGCCAGGTCGCCGACCTCGAATGCTCCGGCAACCGCCAACCGTCGCCCGAAACTGTACTTGATGACGGTGTCGACGTCCTCGGGGGTCGCGATCCCGTGCTCGACAAGTGACAAAGCTTCTCGGACGAGCGCTGCCTGAAGACGGTTGCCGATGAAACCGGGCACCTCCTTCTGGACGACGGCTGGGCGCTTGCCAGTCGCACGGAGGACGTCGCACACCGTCTCGGCAACAGTATCGGACGTCTCTGGCCCGCGCACCACCTCTACGAGCGGTACCAGCGCGGGCGGATTGAAGTAGTGTGTAACCAGCACACGGTCCCGTCGCCGCGTGGCGGACGCCAACGCACTTGGCAAGATGCTCGAGGTGGTGCTGGCCAGGATCGCATGCGGCGGACACGTGCGATCGAGTACGCCAAACAGCTCCTGTTTGACCGTGAGGTTCTCCGAAACGGCCTCCACGACGAGGTCCACCTCGGTCGCCAGCTCCTCTAGCGCCACGCCGGATCGAATGCGCAACACAGCTGCTTCGGCTTGTTCCGAGTTCACTTGGCCGAGCTGCTGGAGAAGCTGCAACCCGCTGCGTATGTTCTGCAGCGCCTGATCGAGGCGGTCCTGGCCGCGCGCCCAGAGGTGAACGTCGTATCCGTGCACGGCAAAGCTCAAGGCGATGCCGTGACCCATCAGCCCGGCGCCCACGACCCCAATGCGATGAATGTCCTTCACGTGCATCAATTTTGCCCCGCTGCATATGGCCGCAGCCACTCGATTGCAAGCTCCCATTGGCTCTGGCCGGCGGCCGTATCCACGCACAAAGGGACGGTCATCAGCAACTCGGCCAGGTCAGTGGCACTGCCGGCGAATACGAAGCGGTGGCCGCTGTGATCTTCATTGTTCGTCGCAATCACCCGCAAATGGACGTGGTCACCTACCTGCGAGGCGTTCTACGACGGGAGCAAACCTTTCGGTATCTGATGGAAACACTGAGATATGAGAAATGCCATGCTGCTCGCGCAACGCCAACAGCTTGTCGACAATTGCGTCGATTGTGCCCATCAAGAAGAACGGTGATTCGAGTACCTGCTCAATCGGTCGGGACCGACGCGCAGCGATTGCTTCCGCCGCGCCGCGGACATCGTCAGTGATGGCAACTTCCCATATCAGCGCCGCCAACTCCAGCTGATCGAATCGGTTGGCCGCCGCTTCGCGCACCCACTGAACCTTCTCGGCCAGGCACGCGTGCGTTTCCTCCGACCGATTGAGGCCGCCGCCGGGGTTTGCCCGAGGCCCAATGCCGACGATATCCGCTTCTCTCGCGGCAAAGGAGAGTAAACGCTTGCCACCACCGCCGATGAATATCGGTGGGTGTGGCCGCTGCTTCGGTTTCGGTTGTCCGTCGAGCTTCGTTACTTCATAGTGCTTGCCCGCAAACGTGAGTGGCTGATCGCTCCAAAGGCCCTTCATGACCAGTACCGCCTCCTCGAAGCGGCTGACTCGCACTGTTGGCGAATCGAACGGGATCCCAACGGAGTCATATTCAGTCTTCAACCATCCGGCTCCAATGCCACAAACGAACCTGCCGCCACTCAAGACGTCAACTGTCGCCACTTCTCTCGCCAGGGCAGCCGGATGGCGAAAGTCGTTGTCGAACACGGTGCACGCCAGTCTCAAGGTGTTCGTTGCCGAGGCTGCTGCCATCAGCGCCGGAATGGGCGCAAGGGTCTTCGAGAAGTGATCGCCAATGACAAGCGTGTCGTACCCCGCCGATTCCAACCGGCGTGCCCCATCAGTCCACTCCTCGGCTGATTCTGCCCAGAACAATCCACCGCAAAAACGGAACGGTCGGTTTGGAGACATTCGGCCCTCACACAATCCAATTGCTGCTCTGCTCGGTGCAATTACGAGTGATAGTAAGCGGATACCGGCCAGGTAGTAGAGCCACGCTCGCATCGAGTGAATGTGTCGGGCTTTCATTGCAGACCTCATCGATCCGAGACTGAGTACGGTGCGGTGGGGCAGCTGCCGTCAGTTGCGGCCGAACTGGCCAGCATATTGCTGATAGGCAGCCGGTGTTTGACGAGATTCACCCGTCGCGCCATCTGAGCGGAGATCGGCCTGGCGCGTGCGAGTCCAGCCCGCCAACAGGCGGCTGGTGCTGCCTTCAATGTCGTCCTCCCGACGAACGGTACTGTCGTTGCGTGGGGAGACGATTACGTCGGCGAAACCAATGTGCCGGCCGGCTTGAACGGACTCGTTGTGGTCGCCGCCGGTGATGACCACGCGATCGCGCTGAAGAGCGATGGTACGATGGTCGCATGGGGATTCAATAACGGCGGCCAGACAAATGTGCCACCAGGGTTGAGCGGTGTTGTCACCATCGCCGCGGGCGGGGAGCACAACCTCGCGCTGAAGTCGGCCGGTACCGTCGTCGCCTGGGGCACCGATACAAGTGGTGAGACCAATGTTCCCGTCGGACTGAGCGGTGTCGTCGCGATCGCAGCCGGAGCGCAACACAGCATGGTGCTCAAGAGCGATGGCACGGTCGTCAGCTGGGGCAACACATACAACGGTCAGGATGTGGTGCCGGCCGGCTTGCACAACGTTTCCGCAATCGGTGCCGGCGACTTCTTCAGCCTGGCTGTTGTCAATCAGGACGCCACGCCACCCGCCACCAGTATTGGTATAAGCCCACCGGTGGCCAACGGCAGCAACGGCTGGTATACAACCCCGGTGACGGTCAGCGTCAGCGCCTCCGATGCTAACGATGCGGCTGCCACAATTCAAACGCGCTGTGCGCTGGACCCCGAGCTTACCCCGATGAGCTTCGGCGACCTGCCGAGCACGAAGTGCGTCTATCTTGGCTCGGGTGCGGCGGTCTCGGCGGACGGCATGCACACGGTCTACGCCGCCAGCCAGGATGCGGCAGGCAACACTGAATCGGCGCTGCAAACTGCGAGCTTCAAACTGGACCAGACCGCTCCTACGATCACAGCAGTCCCAACCACAACACCCAACGCAAATGGCTGGTACAACTCCAATGTCAATGTCCATTT
>JAFAZN010000377.1 GCA_019239775.1 Chloroflexota bacterium | reverse complement strand
TTCCCATCGTGGCCGCTGGCGCACCCGTACCGCATGGTCGCCCACAACGGCGAGATCAACACGTTGCAGGGCAACCGCAACTGGCTCCGCGCACGCGAAGCGCTTATGTCAAGCCCCAACCTGCCCGGGCTCGAACGCGCCTTCCCGATCATCACTCAGACCGGCTCCGACACCGCCAGCTTCGACGAATGCCTGGAACTCCTCCACCTGGCCGGTCGCCCCATCTGGCACGCCGTGCTCATGATGATCCCCGAGGCCTGGGAGAACCACGCCTCGATGTCGCCAGAAAAACGCGCCTTCTACCGCTTCCATGCCTCGATGATGGAGCCGTGGGACGGCCCTGCGTCGATCGCTTTCACCGATGGCACGGTCATTGGCGCGGTGCTCGATCGCAACGGATTGCGTCCAAGTCGCTACTGGGTCACCGACGACGACCGCGTGATCATGGCCAGCGAGACCGGCGTTGTGGACGTGGACCCAGGCCACGTGGTCAAAAAAGGTCGCTTGCAGCCAGGCCGCATGTTCCTGGTGGATACCGCTCAGGGGCGCATCGTCGACGACGAAGAGCTGAAGTCGTCGCTTGCACAGGAAAACCCCTACGAACAGTGGCTGAAGACCGGGCTGGTGCATCTGAATGACCTGCCCACGCACAAGCACCCCCGGGTCAGCCATGCATCCGTGCGGCGTCAGCAACAGGTCTTCGGCTATACGCACGAAGAGCTGAAGATGCTCGTTGCGCCAATGGCGCGTGACGCGTACGAAGCAATCGGCTCGATGGGTACCGACACGCCGCTTGCGGTGCTGTCAGATCGACCGCGCTTGCTGTTCGACTATTTCCAGCAATTGTTCGCGCAGGTCACCAATCCGCCGCTGGATGCCATTCGCGAAGAGCTCGTCACCTCACTGTCCACCACCACCGGACCTGAAGGCAATCTACTGGTTGCGACCCCCGAGTCGTGCAGCCAACTGGAATTGCCGTTCCCCATCATCGACAACGACGAGCTCGCAAAGATCCTACACATCAACGACGAGGGCCATTATCCGCATCTCGCAGCGCACACCGTCTCGGGCCTGTACCGCGTGGCGGAGGGTGGTGCGGGCCTGCAGGCCGCATTGGACCGCGTATGCAGCGAGGCCTCCGCGGCAATCGCCGACGGCAAACGCATCCTGGTGTTGTCCGACCGTCACTCCGACAACGAGTGGGCACCCATTCCGTCGTTGCTGCTCACTTCGGCCGTGCACCATCACTTGATTCGTGAGAAAACGCGCACGCGAGTCGGGTTGATCATCGAAACGGGCGATGCCAGAGAGGTCCACCACATGGCGTTGCTGGTGGGCTACGGCGCCGGTGCCATCAATCCGTATCTCGCCTTTGAGACCGTCGAGGATTTGATCTCGCAAAACCTGCACGAGCTGGGCCGGTTGGATCCTCACAAGGCCATCAAGAACTACATCAAAGCCGCTGGCAAAGGCGTTCTGAAAGTGATGTCCAAGATGGGCATCTCCACCGTTGCTTCGTATACCGGAGCACAAGTCTTCGAGGCGATCGGCCTGTCGCAGGCACTCGTCACGGAGTATTTCACTGGTACCGTTTCACGTCTCGACGGCATCGGTCTGGACCAGCTTGCGGAGGAAACGGCACGTCGACACCGCATTGCCTATCCTGACCGACCCGAAGAACGCGTGCACCGCGATCTGGACGGTGGTGGAGAATACCAGTGGCGTCGCGAAGGCGAATACCACCTGTTCAATCCGGAGACGGTCTTCAAGCTGCAGCATGCGACGCGTGCGAAACGCTACGACGTTTACAAGGAATACACGCGGCTGGTCGACGATCAATCCCGCCGCCTCGCCACACTGCGTGGATTATTCACGTTCCGCGAGGGCATGCGTCCACCGGTGCCGATCGAGGAAGTCGAATCCGTCGCAGACATTGTGAAGCGATTCGCCACCGGCGCGATGTCCTACGGGTCCATCTCCAAAGAGGCGCACGAAACCCTGGCAATCGCCATGAACCGCCTCGGCGGCAAGTCCAACACCGGTGAGGGTGGTGAAGACGCCGATCGATACGCCCGCGATGAGAATGGAGATTGGCGAAGGTCCGCCATCAAACAGGTCGCCTCAGGCCGCTTCGGAGTGACCTCCGAGTACCTGGTCAATGCCGACGACCTGCAAATCAAGATGGCACAAGGCGCCAAGCCCGGTGAAGGCGGCCAGCTGCCAGGCCATAAGGTGTATCCGTGGATTGCTCGGACGCGCCATTCCACGCCGGGTGTTGGCCTCATCAGCCCGCCCCCGCACCATGACATCTACTCCATCGAAGACATCAAGCAGCTGATTCATGATCTGAAGAACTCGAACCCGCGCGCACGCGTCCACGTCAAACTCGTTGCGCAGGTAGGCGTTGGCACCGTTGCCGCGGGCGTAGCCAAAGCGCGCAGCGATGTCGTGCTCATCTCCGGCCACGATGGTGGTACAGGCGCATCACCGCTGACGTCCATCAAACACGCCGGTGCGCCGTGGGAGCTCGGTATCGCCGAGACCCAGCAGACGCTGCTGAAGAACGGGTTGCGCGACCGTATCGTGGTCCAGTGCGACGGCCAGTTGAAGACCGGGCGCGATGTGGTCATCGCCGCGTTGCTTGGCGCCGAAGAATTCGGGTTCGCGAGCGCGCCACTGGTCGTGAGCGGCTGCGTGATGATGCGCGTGTGTCACCTGGACACGTGTCCGGTCGGCGTGGCAACCCAGAATCCGGAGCTGCGCAAGCGGTTTTCCGGGAAGCCGGAGTTCGTCATCAACTTTTTCGAGTTTCTCGCGGAGGAGGTCCGCGAGCACCTGGCGCAACTCGGCTTCCGGTCCATCGCCGAGGCCATTGGCCACGCCGAAATGCTGGATACGCGCGCGGCGGTGGAGCACTGGAAGGCGAACGGCCTGGACCTGTCGCCAATTCTGTCCGTGCCCACCAATCCGTACGACGGCCAGGATCTCCACTGCACCCGGCAGCAAAACCACCACCTCGATAAGGCGCTCGACCAGGAGCTTCTTGCTCAGGCCCGCACCGCTCTCGAAGTAGGCTGGCCCGTTCGCCTGGAGTTGCCGATCCGCAACGTGAACCGAAGCGTCGGCACGCTACTCGGTTCCGAGGTCACCCGACGTTGGGGTGGCGAAGGGCTGCCGGATGGCACCATCGATATCCACCTGCGGGGTTCGGCAGGCCAGAGCTTCGGCGCGTTTTTGCCGCGTGGCATCACGCTCCATCTGGAAGGTGACGCGAACGACTACACCGCAAAGGGTCTTTCGGGCGGACGCGTCATCCTCAAGCCCGACCGCGTTGCGACATTCGCGGCCGAAGAGAACATCATCGCCGGAAACGTGGTCCTGTATGGCGCGACCTCAGGCGAGGCGTTCATCTCCGGGGTTGTGGGTGAACGGTTCGCCGTCCGCAATTCGGGGGCAATCGCGGTGGTTGAAGGTGTCGGCGATCACGGTTGTGAGTACATGACCGGTGGCCGTGTCGTCGTGCTCGGTCCAACCGGCCGCAACTTCGCTGCTGGCATGTCAGGTGGCATCGCCTATGTACGTGACGTGGATGGTCAGTTCGAGCGACGGGTTAATCCAGAGATGGTGGACCTCGAACCGATCGACGCGGAGGACCGCGCTTGGCTCCTGGAGATCATTGCCCGTCATCATGAATTGACCGGCTCGCGGCTGGCAGGCTACATCCTGTCCGACTGGGGCGCGGTCGTACACCACCTCCACAAGGTGATGCCGCGCGACTACAAGCGCGTGCTTAGCGTGATGCGCCAGGCGGAAGCTGGCGGCATGTCGATCGACGAAGCGCATGATCGCGTGATGGTGGCCGCGCATGGGTGAGACAACTGGCTTCCTCAAATGGAAGCGCGAAGGCCCAACACGCCGGCCGGTCGAAAGCCGCCTGCTCGACTGGCACGAGGTCTACAACGCGTTTCCGCCGGAGAAACTGAAACTCCAGGCCGGCCGCTGCATGGATTGCGGTATCCCCTTCTGCAACAACGGCTGTCCGCTCGGCAATCTCATCCCTGACTGGAACGACCTGGTCTATCGCGAGCACTGGCGCGATGCCATCGAACGCCTGCACTCCACCAACAATTTCCCGGAATTCACTGGCCGCCTATGCCCTGCCCCGTGCGAAACCGCGTGCGTACTTGGCATCAACCAGGACCCAGTCACGATCAAACAGGTGGAGGTGGAGATCGTCGACCGGGCCTGGTCCGAGGGTTGGATCACGCCGCGACCGCCATCCGTCCGCACGGGGAAACGCGTCGCGGTGATTGGCTCCGGTCCTTCCGGCCTCGCGGCCGCGCAGCAACTGACCCGTGCAGGCCACAGCGTCGTCGTATTTGAGCGGGCCGACCGCATTGGCGGCCTTCTGCGCTACGGAATTCCGGAATTCAAGCTCGAAAAACGCCATCTCAATCGGCGCATCGAGCAGATGTGTGCCGAAGGAACCGAGTTCCGCACCAACTGCCCGGTGGGTGAGAATATTCGTGAGCTGCGCGCCGAATTCGATGCGCTGGTCCTCGCCGGTGGTGCGACGGCCTGGCGCGACCTGCCCATTCCCGGGCGTGAACTGACCGGCATCTACCAGGCCATGGAGTACCTGCCGCCGTCGAACCGAGTTCAAGAGGGTGATCTGGCGGAGTCTTCATTGAGCGCCAGAGGCAAGCGCGTCGTCATCATCGGCGGCGGCGACACGGGCGCGGACTGTCTCGGCACCGCTCACCGCCAGGGCGCAGCCACCGTCCACCAGTTCGAAATCCTGCCTCGCCCGCCGGACACACGCGCGCCCAGCAATCCGTGGCCGACCTACTCCAACATTTTCCGCGTTTCCTCTGCGCACGAAGAAGGTGGCCTGCGCGTCTACAGCGTCAACACCGAACGGTTCCTCGGAGACGCATCTGGCAATGTCACTGGCTTGCGCGCCCACGAAGTGAAATTCGCGGATGGCAAGTTCGAAAAGATAGAAGGCACCGATTTCGACCTGGACTGTGAGCTGGTGCTGCTGGCGATGGGTTTCGTCGGACCGGAACGTGGGGCTATGCTCGAGGAGCTGGCTGTAAAGCTCGATCCGCGCGGCAATGTCGCGCGCGATCCCGAGTTCATGACCAGTGAGCCAGGTGTGTTCGCCTGCGGCGATATGGGTCGCGGCCAGAGTCTAATCGTGTGGGCTATCGCCGAAGGCCGATCGTGCGCAGCGGGCGTGGATCGGTGGCTCATGGGCGACACCATGCTGCCGGCGCCGATCGCACCGACCACACGCCAGCTTATGTAGCCTCGCGCTCCGCGAAGGCTCGCACGGCTTGTTCTTGCGCGGGCGTCTCCACCGAGCCAGGTCGCGCCCTGCGCACTTCCGCGATCGCGTCCTCGGCTGAACGACCGCTTGCAACCAGGTAACACGCGACGAGAGTCCCTGTGCGCCCGAGCCCTCCCGCGCAGTGGACCGCCACTGGCTCGCCGGCCGCGATGGCCTCTTGCATCGCGGCAACTCCGGTCTGAAGCTGGTCTGGCGTCGGTGGCGTGAAGTCCGCGACTGGCAGATGGAGCTCGCGCAGGTCCAGTGCGGCCAGGCGATTCGGGTCATGCGCGCGTGGATGGAGGTTCACCACCAGCCGCACGCCTGCCTCCGAGAGCGCCCGCAATTCGCGCTCGTTGCGCGGATAACGGCAGGCCGCCACGCGCCCATTATCCAGCCAGCTCACCGGCGCGAGTCGCCGATACGACCACAGTTGGCGCGCTAAGCTGACCGGATAAAACCTCATGAGTGTACTCAGCGATCTGACCGCGGCGCTCGCCGACGGTCGCGTGGACGTTATTGATCTGACCGCGCCACTGTCCAACCGCACGCCCATTCTGCACCTGCCACCACCATTCGCCAATACCCAGGGCTTCGCGTTACAGGAAATTAGCAATTACGACGATCGTGGCCCAGCATGGTATTGGAACAACTTCTCGGCCGGCGAGCACGTCGGAACGCACTTCGATGCGCCCGTGCACTGGATCTCCGGCCGCGACGGTCCAGATGTCTCGGAAGTCCCGCCGCAACACCTCATCGGCCCGGCGGTCGTGATCGACAAGAGCAAGGAGTGCGCCGAAAACCCGGACTTCCTGCTCCAGGTCAAGGACGTCCAGGACTGGCAGCAGCAACATGGTGTGCTGCCCAGGGACGGCTGGCTGCTGTTTCGCAGTGGCTGGGACAGCCGCGCGCACGATCAAGCAGCGTTCCTGAACGCAAACGAGACGGGTTCTCACACGCCCGGAGTCTCGGTGGAGCTCGCGCAGTGGCTGGCCAACGAAGCACCTGTGATCGGATTCGGAGTTGAGACGGTTGGCACCGACGCCGGCGCGGCGCACACTTTCGAGCCCGCTTTCCCATGCCACAGCTTCCTGCTTGGCGCGCGCAAGTACGGACTAACGCAGCTCGCCAATCTCTCGAAGCTGCCAACAACTGGCGCGGTGCTGATCGCCTCACCGCTGCCGATCGTGCGCGGCTCGGGCAGCCCAGCGCGCGTGCTGGCATTGGTCGCACGGTAAGCTGCCAGCGATGCAAGTCGCCGAGGCCGTCGGACGCGCGCTGGCGCACCGAGGTCCACCGCACGTCTTCGGCCTGATCGGGAGTGGCAATTTCGCCGTCACCAACGCCTTGGTCGCGGAGGGTGCGCGTTTCATCGCCGCACGCCACGAAGGCGCTGCCATCAGCATGACTGATGCCTACGCACAGGTGACAGGCCAGATCGGCATGTGCAGCGTGCACCAGGGCCCGGGTCTCACCAACACCATGACCGGTCTCACCGAAGCTGCGAAAAGCCGTACACCACTCGTGCTGCTCGCGGGTGATACGGCAGCCGCGGCGATTCGGTCCAACTTCCGCATCGACCAGGACCAGCTGGTGACCTCTGTCGGGGCACTGGCCGAACGCATTCACAGTCCCCAAACTGCCGTCGCCGACGCATTACGCGCGCTGCACCGAGCGCGCGTGGAGCGGAAACCGGTGGTGTTGATGCTACCGCTGGACGTCCAGGCATCAGACTGCCCGAATCCAGATCCGTTTTTTGCTGATCCTCCGGTGCTGCGACCAACACGGCCGTCAGCTGAGGCAGTCGTGGACGCGGCAGACGCGCTCCGTCGAGCGGAGCGACCCTTAATCATCGCCGGTCGCGGCGCGCGCAACACTGGTGCGCAACTGGAAACCCTGGGCGAGATGCTCGGTGCTTTGCTGGCGACTTCGGCAGTTGGGAACGGGCTGTTTGCCTCCAGCGAGTGGAGCCTGGGCATTTCTGGTGGCTTCGCTTCGTCGACTGCCGCGGAGCTCGTCCAGCAAGCCGACGTCATTCTCGGAGTCGGTGCCTCACTGAACATGTGGACCACGCGCCACGGAAAGCTGTTGAGTCCGGCTGGCACCGTCATACAGATCGACCATGACCCCGACGCGCTTGGCGCTCACCATCGTGTGGACGTCGCCCTTGTCGGTGATGTGCTGGAGTCCGTCAACGCGCTGCTCACCGAACTGGGCAAACGCGAAACATGGCGTAGTGGTTGGCGCACTCCGGACATTGCGCAGCGCATCGCCGATGGGACCTGGCAGTCCACACCGTTCGATGACGCGAGCACGCCAGACCGCATCGATCCGCGTGCGCTCTCCAAGGCCCTGAATGAACTGCTGCCCCTGGAGCGGAATGTCGCCATCGACTCCGGCCACTTCATGGGTTATCCAGCCATGTATCTCCGCGTGCCGGACGAACATGCATTCGTATTCACGCAGTCATTCCAAGCCGTCGGCCTGGGCCTGGGGAGTGCAATCGGCACGGCAGTGGCTCGACCGGACCGAGTCACGGTGGCCGCGCTTGGTGACGGAGGCGCCATGCTCAGTCTGCCAGAGTTTGAAACGGTTGCGCGCCTGGGATTGCGGATGTTGATCGTGATATACAACGATTCCGCCTATGGCGCCGAGGTCCACCACTTCGGTCCGCACGGGCATCCACTGGACCTGGTGCGTTTTCCAGAAGTGGATTTCGCGGGGCTGGCTCGCGGCGCCGGCCTCCGTGGAGAAACCGTGCGTACGGTCAAGGACCTCCACGTCGTTTCGGAGTGGATCGCATCGGGCTCCACGCCAGCGATGGTGCTCGATGCGAAGGTCGTTCCCACCGTCGTCGCCGAATGGCTCGAAGAAGCCTTCCGCGGTCACTGACGCTCTTGCGAATCCTGTTGACGTTTGCCGGCGGCAACGGCCACTTCCAGCCGCTGGCTGTGCTCGCCCGGATCGCCAGCCAGCGCGGCCACAGCGTGGCGTTCGCCTGCCAGTCCGGCATGACCGCCAGTGTTCGAGCAGAAGGCTTCGTCGCGTATGATACGGGTGGGACAACGCTGCTCACGTCCTCAACACGTGTCACACTCCTGGAGTTGGACTCCAGTCGCGAGGATCGCGCGGTGCGCCACACATTCGCGGGTAATGTCGCGCGTGAACGTGCGCGTGCGCTCAAGGCGCTGTGCGCCGCGTGGCATCCGGACGTCGTCGTGCGCGATGAAGTGGATTTCGGCGCCGCGGTCGCTGCAGAACAACTGGGGTTGCCCCACGCCAGCGTGCTGGTCATCGCCGCGGGCGTGCTCGTCCGCCACTCGCTGGTTGCCGACCCAATCGTGTACTTCACCCTGGGCACCATCTTCAACCTGGAGTCCGGCGACTTGTTCGAGCGCGTGCTCGGCGCGCTAGCCGATCTTCCCGTGAGCAGTGTGGTCACCGTCGGTCGCGAGCTGGACCCGAGCCAGTTTGGCAAGCTCCCCCGGCGTATTCGTCTCGAACGGTACATTCCCCAGGCAAGCGTGCTTCCGCGCTGCAGCCTGGTCGTCTCACACGCCGGCTCCGCCGAGATTCGCTCTGCAATCGCCGACGTCCTCGCCAGTCCGACCTACGCGTCGGCCGCCCGCGAGATGCGGAGTGAGATACAGGGACTCCCTCCGGTGGAGTACGGTGTGGACCTGCTCGAACGCCTTGCGACAACACGGGAACCGTTACACCGTGCAGAGGCACAAGCCTGATGCCCGCCAGCGCACAGCGGGCATTCC
>JAFAZN010000323.1 GCA_019239775.1 Chloroflexota bacterium | reverse complement strand
CGCGGCGTGGCCTGCTTCCACTGGTCACCGCATTTGCCGTGGCAGTGCTCGCGTTCGCAGGGCTGTATTACCTGGAGCACTTCCGATAACTACTGCGCCCCGGGAAGAACTAGGCCCTTAACGGCAGAGCACCACATCGAAGCCGGCATCAGCAAAGGCAGGTAGTCAGCCCGCCGCTGAACGAACTCGACTTGCACGGCGCCTGCCGGATACGCGTGGCTGTCCACCGGGCCTATCTTCAATGACTCGAGGAACGCGCCAGACGCGCCGAAGAGAGCCGCGAGCTCGAGGCGCGGGCGACATCGATGTGGTTGGCGAAGCCGCGACCGGCAGTGAGGCCGTGCAGCTCGCCCTCGAATACAAGCCTGCTGTAGTGCTGATGGACATCCGCATGCCTGAGACGGATGGCCTGGAGGCTACGCGGCGCATCGGGTGCAACACCGGGTTGGGAGATGTGCGCGTGCTGATCCTGACTACCTTCGAGACTGACGAATATGTTTTCGAGGCGTTGCGCGGCGGCGCCAGCGGTTTTGCCGGCCTCTGCTGATGGCATGATCGATGCTCCCTTCGTCAACTACCCGGCCAACCCCGCCAAATACCGTCCAGGAAACACTCGGTAGCGGTGGCGACGTAAGTGTCGTCACCTGGACGACCAGCGCGCCTCCGACACCCATGGAGTCCAACGCGCCGTAGCAGGCGGTCAACAAAGAGCTTGGCGTGAACCTGACCATCAGCATCCAGGCGCAGGCGGACTACGCCACCGTCAAGCTGCCCACCATCATCGGTGGTAACGACCGGCCGGGCATTCGCTATTACGCTCCGGCGGCGATCCCGCAATATTCGCAATTCGTGAAAGCCAAGATGGTGGACCTGACGCCGCATCTAACCGGCGACGCCATCAAAGACTATCCCAAGCTCGCCAATTTCCCGACGCTCGCCCCCATAATGCATGCCAGTGTGAAACCGGCCGCTGGCACTGGCCCGAACGCATGCCGCTGACCCGTCAGGTCCGTCGCGTCGCCCCACGCGACCTGATCCGTGCCATCGATCGTTGGGAGCACGTCGAACTCCGGTGCGCCGTCGTCGTCGAACTCCGGTGCGCCGTCGTCGTCGAGACCTGGTGGGGCGACCCGGTCGTCATAGAGCAGATTCCGGCGTGGGAGCCCGAGGGAGACGAGCCGCACAGGGTTACCGACAAAGGTCCGGTTCTTCGAGTGACGTTCGAACCGGCGCTCGTGTTTGACCTGTGCGGGATCTCGGAGGCCATCGATTCCGTGCTCGGCAATGTACTACCTGCGGACGCGCAATCGTACGTCGGTTATGCGCTCCGCCACGCCGACACAAACTCGTTCGAGCTCCACACGAGGAGTGTCCCCAAACAAACTGACGCCGCTTCCCAGCAGAACTGGGGCGATGTGCAGGATGATCTCATCCAGCAGGCCCTGCTCGATGCACTGGCGCGTAAGGCTGCCGCCAAAGATGGCGATGTCTTTTCCATCTGCGGCTTCTTTGGCTCGCGAGATCGCGTTCTGAAGTCCACCGCTGACGAAATGGACCCTGCTCTGCTGCTCAGCTGGCGGGCGGTGGGTGAGAACGAACACCTCTCCGGTGAACTTGCCGCCGTAAATGCCTTCGACGCCACGCCAACGGTCTTTGGCGAGCTCGTGCCAGCGACGGCCTGCGACGACGGCGCCAATGCGATTCATGGTCGTCTGGGCGAGCGACGTCGCCGGACCGTACTCACCGACCCACTCCATCGCGTCGTCCGGACCGGCGACGAAGCCATCAAGAGAGATCGTGTGATGGGAGATGATGCTTGCCATTTTCTTTCCTCCAAGTTAGTCCGGGTTTGCCCGATCGAATCAATACTGCCCGCCTGCTGCGGCGTGATTCATCTGCGCTTCCTGCATACTATGAAATATAAATGAACGTTCGTTAAAATATCCAGGTGGGTCGCCATCGGATCGCCAGTGAGGAAGCAGTCCTCGATGCCGCCGTCCGCTCGATCTCCCGCCACGGGCTCGCGCAGCTGACGCTGGCCGACGTTGCCGCCGAGGCGGGCCTCACCGCCCCGACCCTCGTCCAGCGCTTTGGCTCTAAGCGGGGCTTGTTGCTCGCCGTGTCTCGCTACCTCGGAACCGCCGTGAAGCAGGCATTCGAAAGCGCACGTGCGCGGCATCGATCGCCATTAGCCGCGCTGGTGGCTGCGCTATCCGTCATGACGATGGGTGTCACGACCCCAGGCGGCATCGCCAATCATCTGTCTTTTCTCCAACTGGACCTGACGGACCCCGAATTTCGGTCGCTGGCTCAGGCACATAGCCGCGAATTTCGGACAAACATCAATGCCCTTCTGCGGCAGGCCATGGCCGACGGCGAGCTGCCGCACGACGATCTCGAAGGCCTCGCCCGCACAGTTCAGGTCGTGTTCAGTGGAGTGTTAGTTCAGTGGGCAATCGACGGCGACAGATCACTCGAGTTCGCCCTGCGTTCTGAAATCAACCGCCTGCTGGGCGTTATCCGCTCGTGACCAGCTGGAACGACTTCGCTCAGGCCGCAACCGAACTCACCACTCGCGTCGAACACCTCCTCGCCAGCCACAAACACCACACCATCGCTACTGTCCGGCGCAACGGGGCGCCACGAATCAGCGGTACCGAAGTGCAGTTCGCCGACGGTCAATTGTCCTTCGCGAAGATGTCCGCCCACGACTCCGCGTAGTGTTGAAAACCCGCGACGCCGGAGATTCAGCGCCTGGTCGCGTACCTAGTCAGGAGCACGCCGTCGGGAAACGTCCTACTAGGAGTTCGGCCGACAAGCCGCATTTCGCCCGAGTCGCAGTCGGCCGAACTCCGATCTGAGATAGGCCTAGGAGCGCGGCAGGCGAGTGCGAGCCTGGATTCGCGGTTTTCGGCCGCGCTCCTAGGACGACCAAGCTGATTGCGCCGGGATGGGATAGGCATGCCTCAACTTGCGGCGGGCGTGTGCGGTGGTGAACAGCCAATGGATCTTGACAACGTCTGCGTTGCGCTGTCGCTCCCACGCGGCGACCTCCTTGCGGACAATGACCAGGGTCGGCCGCGGCGCTTGGGGCATTGGCTCGACAAGACCGCCAATTCGGATTCCGCCACATTCAGCCGACTGCCGTGCTTGGGTGTCAGATGAAACTCCAGCTTGCGGGCGAAGCGGCGTGCTTCGGGCGCCGCGAACGCGACGTACAGCGAGGCGATCTTGTGGATGTTCAGGTTGTCCAGCACCACCCGGACCACCTCGCATCGGGATAGGCTTCGTCCGCCAACCACTTCATCTGGTGCGCGAAGTCCACGCCCGGAGCGAATCAAGAGCCAGGCCCGAGCAGCTCGACGTGTTGACCGACCGCGAGCGCGAGGTCCTGACTTTGATTGGCACCGGCCGCGCCGGACTGGTTACACCTGGCGGTACGTAGAAGCATGGCGCGTACGTCTCCAGTTGTAGATTGAAAACACTCCTCCAGGCGGACGACCGCGCACCATTCGACGCGGCATGCTGAGGGTGGCTCGTTTGAGACGAGCACGTTCAGGTAAGGGAGTCACACGCGATGAGCCGCTTTCTTCATCAGGTCCGCAACACTGGATTCCTGCTCCGCTCTGGGGTGATTGGTCCGCTGCTGTTCGTGGCGATTTTCCTCGTAGAAGGTCTTACGCGGCCGGACTACGACCCGTTTCGCAGTATGGTCAGCGAGCTCAGCCTGAGCGACTGGGGTTGGCAGCAGATCGCGAATTTCCTGATGTGCGGGACGCTCATGCTCGCGTTCTGCTTCGGCTTGCGACGTGTTGAGGCATCGCGATGGGCGGCGCGGATTCTGACGGTCACCGCGCTCGGAATGTTGATGGCGGGCGTTTTCGTCTGTGACCCGGGGCTGGCCTATCCAGCGGGCGCGCCCAACGCGCTTCCCGTCGGTACGGGAACCTGGCATGGACTGCTGCACGGAATTGCGGGAGCCATCGTATTCTTCTCGTTGCCGCTTGCGATCGGCTTCATGGCTGTATGGTTTGC
>JAFAZN010000054.1 GCA_019239775.1 Chloroflexota bacterium | reverse complement strand
GGATCCCGTTCTCACCACCCGACATACCCGTGAAGACCAGGCCGTCGTAGTAGCGGGTCGCGCCGGTGATGCTGTAACCGTTGTGGTAGTCCTCGAGCTGCGTTCGCCAGGCGATCTTGCCCGTCTGCTGGTCCAGCGCGACGAAGCTGCCGTCAAGCTGGCCCGAGAAGATCTTGCCCTGGCCGGCCGCCACGCCGCGGTTGTCCCACCCGCAGCAGATCAGGTCGTTGACCTGCGGAATATCCGAGTTGTATTCCCAGACCTTCTTCCCGGTCTTGCCGTCAAGGGCGAAGATGTCGTCGTTACCGGTGGGGATGTACATCACCCCATCGACGACAATCGGGTCGGCTTCGAATTTGTACTTGGCACCCCGACCCGAGCCAAGACGCGTCATCCACGCGCCCTTGAGCTGCGCCACGTTGCCGGTGTTGATCTGGTCGAGCGTTGAGAAGCGCTCGTTGAATGTCGAACCGCCGAACGTGATCCAGTCCTTGCCCGCGGAGCGCGCCGTCGTCAGGTCCTGATCGCTCGGACCCACGGCCGGTGCGCTCTGAGCAAAGCTGCTGGCAGGCAGCAGCGTGATCCCAAGCATCGTCGCCACAACGATGCGCAAGAGATTGATTCGCGCCACGCGAAACCCCCTTGGTCCTCGTCCCGGAGAGGGACTGCGACCCAGGATGCGCGGGAGCGGATCAGCCTGTCAAATCGGTTTAGGGGATCAACTTCTGGATGCGTGCGTTGCGAGTATCGGCTACGTAGAGTGCGCCTTGACGGTCGACGGTGAGACCGCCCGGGCCGTCGAACGTGCCGGGCTCAGGCGCCGGGCGCGGCGTGCCTGAGCCAATCACGGTGCCCCACACCGCTTCGGGTTCGCCCGACGGCGACAGTTTTTGCACGCGGCCGTTGCGCGTATCGCTGACGTAGACGTTGCCTGAAGAATCAACGGCGACGCTGGACGGCAGCTCGAACGTGCCGGGGTCCGTGCCTTCCCAGCCCCATTGCGCAATCGGCGTCCCGGTAGAGGACAGGACCTGGATCCGCTGATTCGACGAGTCCGCCACGTACACCTGGCCATGTTGATCGACCGCGACATCCGAGGGCGCCCAGAACTGGCCCGGGCCCGGACCACGCGTGCCCCACTGCGCGAGCGGCTGGCCAGTTGCCGAGAGAACCTGAATGCGATGGTTACCTCGATCAGCAACGTAGATGCGACCCTGGTCGTCCACGGCGACGCCTGAGGGCAGCCAGAACTGGCCGGGGCCGTCACCGCCCTGGCCAAACTGCGCCAGCGGCTGGCCGTCAGGCGACAGCTTTTGAATGCGCTGATTGTTGGTGTCGGCGACGTAGAGGTTGCCCTGGCTGTCGACGGTCAGATTGCTCGGTCCAGCGAACTGGCCTGGCGCATTGCCTTTCTGCCCGAAGCGCGCGAGCGGCTGACCCGACTGCGAAAAGCGTTGGACGAAGTCGCCTTCGAAGTCGACGACGTAGAGGTTGCCGTCGCCATCCACGGCGACGCCGCTCGGCGAGGACATCTCTGGGACCGCGCTGTGGGCAACGAGGATCTGCCAGTTGCCTGTGGTTACCAGCGGCACCGCGGGGGCTGATCGCGTTCCTGGCGTGGGAGTCAGAATCTCTGGGGCGGAGGAGTCGAGAACGTTCTGGGGTGCATCGGCACCGAACGTTGGCAGGGCCACTGGCGTGACATCCGCCGCTGGTGCTGATGCTGGTGCGCCGGGACGGTTCGTTGCGAACCACACGCCGCCGATGACCAGCAGCACGACAACCACTGCGGCCGAGGCGACCAGCGCGGGACTGAAACGACGTGGTGGTGGAGCACCTTCGCGGGAGCGGGCGGCCGCGGCGCGTCGCTCGTGGCGGCGGCTCACGCGGAGACCTCACGGGTGGCCTTCCAGCGCGCCAGTCGCCGCTCGAGTATCTTCAGCGCTTCGCTTACCAGCATGCCCATGCCCGCAAGCACGAGTACGGGGACGAAGTACTTCGCGGTTTGAAAGCTCCCGCTGTACTGCGCCATGAGATAACCGAGGCCGGCCAGAGCGGTGTAGAGCTCGGCAAAGACGGTTCCCACCATCGCCATCGCGGCGCCTAACCGTAGGCCGGTCACCACGTATGGCAGCGCGGCCGGCAGCATGATGTAGCGAAAGACCTGGCCGCGCCGCGCACCAAACGAACGTGCAGCTTCGAGCAGGTCAGGATCGGTGTTCTGGACACCCGCGTACGTGTTGATCAAGATCGGAAGCACCGCCAGGAGCCACACTACAACGATCTTGGCAATCGGCCCCAGGCCGAACCACAGGATCACTAGCGGGATCAACGCCACGCGAGGCGTCGCGTTCATCGCGTTGACATAGACCTCCAGGGTTTCGCCCAGACGCGGCATGCCGCCCATCAACACGCCGACCGCAACGCCGCTGACGATTGCCAGGCCGTAACCGGCCGAGAATACGCCAAGGCTCGCCAGCGTTGCCGGGATCAGCTGCCCGCTCCGCAACTCGTCCACCGTCGCGGGCACAAGATCCAGCGGAGACGGCAGGAGGAGTCGTCCAGCCGGAATCGAGGCCAGGTGCCACGCCACCAGGAACACAGCCAGCGCGACGAGCCGCCATTGCGTCACACTGAGGCGGCTGAGTACAGACCGTTTCTCGCGCGCCTTGACGGATGCGGAGGGCGTGCTGCTCGGTCGCTCGACCTCCGGAAGGGTCTTGGCGCCCACTGCAGCCATAAGCGTACCTATTCGGCGTGGGCCAGCCTGAACTCGGGCTGGTCCGCGACCATGTCGCGGATGCGATCCCACAGGTGCGCGCGACGGTCGATAAATTCTGGCGTGGCGCGGTAGTCGTACTCCCAGCGAGGGCGCGGAAGGTGCACACTCAAGACCTCCTGGACGCGACCCGGTCGTGGGCTCATGAGCACCACGCGATCGCCGAGATACAGCGCTTCGTCCAAGCTGTGCGTGACGAACACGACCGCGATACCCAGGTGATCCCAGATGCGGCTCAGCTCCATTTGCATGAACTCCCGTGTCTGGGCATCGAGGGCACCAAACGGCTCGTCCATGAGCAGAATCTGCGGCTCCAGCGCCAGCGCGCGGGCAAGGCCAACGCGCTGCTGCATGCCGCCTGAGAGCTCATGCGGGTAGTTGTGCTCGAAGCCTTCGAGGCCTACGAGGTGCAGGTAGTGCACGGCTCTTTGCTGTCGTGTCGGCTTGTTCAGGCTCTGCAGCTGCAGCGGAAACTCCACGTTGTCGATGACGGTGCGCCAGGGCAGCAGCCTGAACGACTGAAACACGAAGCCCGCGTGAGGTCCAGGACCCCCGGTGGGCACTCCGTCGATCAGGACGTCGCCTTCGTCTGGGTCGAGGAGGCCGTCCATCAGGCGCAATAGCGTGGTCTTGCCGCAGCCTGAGGGGCCGAGGAGGCTGACGAACTCGCCCGGCATGATCTGGAGCGAGACGTCGCGCAGGGCCTGGACGCTGCCGCGTTGGCCATGAAACGCCCTGGAGACGTGCCGTACGTCGATCTTGGGAGTCAAGAGGTCACTGGATTGGGCGGCCCGGGTCGTCCACGTTGGGATAGACACCGAGCTGGCGGAGCGCACCGTCGACGAACTGCGTGTCCACCCAGTCGGCAGCGGCGATGCGCGGGTTATCTCCGAACGTGCCACTGTCGTAGAGGAAATCAGTGCTGGTCTGATAGGCGCTCATGTTGATCTGGCCGTTCACTGCCCAGGACGCGCCGAACTGATCCCATAAGTACCCGAGGTCACCAGCGGCAAGGTCGGGCCGCAGCTTGGTCATGCCATCGATCCAAGCCTGCTTGTTCTCAGCGAGGTAGCGGCTGGTCTTGATCAACGCGGTGGTGAACCGTCGCAGCGCCTCGGACTTCTCGTTGAGCATCTTCAAGGTGACGGCGTTGCCTTTGTTCACCAGAGGAAGCGCGTTGTAGTAATCGTCGGCGCCGACCAGCACGTGGATGTTTGGTTGGTTCTGAACCGTGACCCAGGTTCCGAGCGAAACGGTGGTGGCATCCACCTGGCCCGCCACCAGGGCCTGCGCGCGGACGTTCGGGGCACCAACCGCAACGTAGTTAACAGAGGAAGTGGCGACGCCCTTTGCGCCGAGGACTTTGGAAGAGAGCGCGTGATCTTGCGAGCCCACACGGGCGATCGCAAACGACTTTCCCGCCAGCTCGGCGACCGAGCCGATGCTGCTTTTGCCGACGATCATGAAGAAGTTGCGACCGCTCGGCGAGCTAATGGCGCGCATGGGCAGGTCGCCGCTGGAGGTCAGGCGAATGACGTCCTCGAAGTTGATGTCCCCGACGTCAACCTCGCCCGAGCGCATGGCCGTGATCACCGATGGCGTGGCATCCACCTCTGTGAGCTGCACGTCCAGCCCTTCCTTTTGAAAGAAGCCGAGATCGCGCGCAAGCCACAGGGCCGACTCGGGCAGGGCGGGCGCGGGCGTGACCGCCACCCCAACCTTGAGGGGCAACGCGCTGGGCTGCGCCTGGGTCGCCGAAGAAGCAGGCGCTGATGCAGAACCAGGAGCGCATGCTGCCGCCAGAACGCCCGCTGCCACGGCGCTCAAAAGCCACCGGTACATAGAAGGAATCCCCCTCGCCTCGGACAATACTGCGCTCCTGTTATCGAGCGTCAAGTTGTAAACCGTTGCTACCATCGGTCCCAATGGTTTCGCGCCGCGCCGCCATCATCCTGGCCGCGGGCGCCTCGCAGCGCATGGGTACGCCGAAAGCGCTGCTGCCCTGGGGCGGTTCGACCCTCCTGGAGTATGCCGTCCAGCAGGCACGCGACGCACAGGCGGATGCTGTGGTCGTGCTCGGTCCAGCCACACAACAGGTGAGCATCGACGCCGTCACCGTGTTGAACTCCGAACCTGAAAGCGGTCGGAGCGCATCCATTCGTTTGGGCGCGGCCGCGGTGGCCGACAGGGTTGAGGCCGTACTGGTCCAGTCGGTGGATCAGCCAGTGCCTGCCTGGGTGCTGCTCGCGCTCTTTGCAGCAAATGCGGAGATAGCGGTGCCAACGTTTGGTGGGCAGCGCGGCCACCCGGTGTGTCTGGCTGGCACGCTTCTGGCTGAACTCCGCGAGGTGACCGAGGCAGACCAGGGACTACGCGCAGTGGTGAGACGTCATACGGTCACCGAGGTGCCGGTGGAGACCGAGGCGATTCTCTGGAACCTCAACGATCCAGCTAGCTACGGCGCGGCGACCGCGCAGTCGTGATCTGGTTCCGCGCGGGCGTCATCGCGGTCGTTGCGGGCGTGATCGTGCTGGCGCTCACGCAGGTGGCCGCGCGGCCGACCGCCGCCGTGGCGCCAATGCCCGTGGCCACAGAGGCCCCGACGCGGGTGCCGCTGCCGACTTTGGCGCCACAGGCTGTGATCTCGCGTATCAGTCACGAAACGCCTCAACCTCTGGTGGCTCCGACCAGGTCAGCGCTGCCGCAAGTGGACGTCGTGGACTATGGATTTTCGCCCGCGCAACTCACCATTCACGTTGGGGCAACCGTGACCTTTACCAACGGCGGTGGGGATGGCCACGACGTTACGGGCACTGGCCCAGGCGGCGACTGGCGTTCAGGCCCGCTCGCTCCAACCGAGCACTACAGCCGACAGTTCGCGCTGCCGGGCACCTACAACTACGTCTGCAGCATCCATCCTGAGATGCGCGGCAGCGTCGTCGTTCAGCCCTGAACCGATCTTCCTTGACGCCATCTTAGACGGGGACTAAGAATGGCGGTTACGGGGTGTCGCTGGCAGTGTGGCGCGAACGTGGTAGGAGCGTGCTATAGCGAAAGTCTGTAGACGCATGGGCCATGCCACGCGCTGAGCGACCCGACGTATCGGTTGAAGCCAGGTTGTACGTCGTCGCGCAAAGTCGCGAGGAGGGGTCCTTATGCCAGAAGGTAATGGTCCGGTAAATCCGGAGCCGTCCGAAGCCGAGCCGAGTGGCGGAGAGCAGATTCGCCCACTCGCAACTCGACGCGACTTTCTCGTCGGCGCAGGAGCGGGCGCTGTGGTCGTGGGCGTCGTCGCGGGCGCAGGCATTGCCGTCACCCGCTCGAATGGCCAACCCACACAGACCGTTCAGACCGCGCCTGGCCAGCCCGCCGTCGCCGTAGCGCCGCCGCCGCAGGCACAAACCCAGCCGCAAGCAACGGCTCAACCGCAAGCAGGCGGCCAGGCCGCCGCGGCGCCGACGCAACTGCCGCCAACCATGCGCAAAGTCACCCTGAACATCGACGGCGCCGCGCACGAGGTCACGGTGGATGTGCGCGAGTCGCTCTGGGAGACCATGACTCGTAATCTCGGGATGTCCAGCTCGAACCTCGGCTGCGATCGTGCGCAATGTGGTGCGTGCACGGTCCTCGTGGACGGGCGGGCAGTGAACGGGTGCACGGTGCTGTCCGCGAGACTGGGCCGCGGGCAGCAGATCACGACCGTGGCGGGCCTGGCCAAGGGCCCGGGCGTCGAAGGCCTGCACCCCGTCCAGCGCGCCTTCTGGGGCGACGGCGGCTTCCAGTGCGGCATCTGCACGCGCGGATTCATTATGTCGAGCTACGCGCTGCTGACGGCCAACCCGAACCCCTCCGATGACCAGATTGCCGAAGGTCTGGCAGGCAACATCTGCCGCTGCGGCGAATACACCAAGATCTTCCAGGCGGTCAAGACCGCGGCCGCGGACATGCGCGGCGAGCAGGTGCAGTACACCGCCAACCTCGCAGCCTTCGTTGCGCCAGTGGTGCAACCGGCGCCCTCTGCAGCGAACGCGCCTGGTACATCCAAGGACTTCGTGTTCGTCACACCGCTGGCCACCATCGAAGAGTTCGAGCCGTTCGCGGCGCCGTTGCGAAGCAAGCCAGGCATCATCGACGTCCAGGGCAGCATTCAAGACGTTACCGTCAAGTGGGATCCGTCCAAGACCGATGAGGCCGGCGTGCGCAAGCTGCTGTCCGATTCTGGGCACCCGGTCAAGTAGAGGAGGAGCGACGTGGCAGTCCAGATCGACGCACTACGGGTGGCTACGGATCCGTCCTATGCCGCCTCTCTCACCCACGACGAATGGCAGGAGCTCGCGCACAACCCGGACTGGATGCGCCTGGTTGCCGAGCAAAGCGAAACAGTCGCGGCGTCGCTCGCCGCCGCGAGCGACAAGCTCGCGCAACCAGCCCAGCCGCCGACTCCCGCCTCGGTCCTGAACGGGCCGTACACGATCATTGGCAACAAGATTCCGCGCCTGCAAGGCATGGGCATCGTGACTGGCATGGGTCAGTACACGGAGCACATGAACTTCACGGGGATGCTGTACACGCGCACGCTGCGCAGCCCGCACCCTCACGCCAAGATCAGCAGCATCGACACAAGCGCCGCCGAGAAGTTCCCCGGCGTCCACTACGTTTTACATGCAGGCAACCTGCCGGACCTCTACAAGGACGTGGTCATCGGCAGCGGTCCACCGAACCGCGGCCTGTTCGATCAGGAGCTGTTCGAGGTCGGCGCACCGGTCGCGGTTGTCGCGGCCGAAAGTGAGCACATCGCGGATGAGGCCATGCGGCAGATCCAAGTCCAGTACGAGGTCCTGCCGGCGGCCATGGACTTCCTGGAAGCGATGAAGCCATCGACGCCCAAGCAGTTCGACAGCAATCTCGATGGCACGATCCTCGGCGTTTCACCGCCGCTGGTGCGCGGTGACCCCACGGCCAAGGGCGACGTGCAGATCGACGGCGTCTTCACAAAATCTTTCGAGCAGCACCTGGCACTGGAGCTGACCAACTCCGTCGCGTATTGGGACAACGATCGCCTGATCCAGTACTACACCAGCCAGTGGGCACACGGTGTGCGCGCCAATCTATCGCAAGCGCTAAAGGTTCCACAGAACAAAGTGCGCGCGATTCAGCCAGGCTATGTTGGCTCCGGCTACGGCTACCGCTCCAACGCCGACATCAGCGAGATCCACGCGGCCATCCTGGCCAAGGTCACCGGTCGACCGGTGCGCACGACGTACACCCGCTTCGAGGACTTCGTCACGCGTACCCACCGGCCGCAGTTCAGCAATGAGATGCACATGGCCGTCAACAAGGACGGCAGCATCGTCTCGGGTCAGTTCAAGGTCATTGCCAACGTCGGCGCGGCGCGCAGCGCGGCCGCCAACGGGTCCTGGTTCATCATGCAGGACCTGTACAAGATCCCGAACCTCCAACTGGAGGCGGTGGACGTCTTCACCAACTCCTACAAGCAGGGCCCGTATCGCTGCGTCAGCCATCCCAACGGCACGTTCGCCATGGACGTGATGATGGAAAAGGCGGCGTACGCGATCGGCATGGATCCAGTCCAGTTCCGGCTGAACAACCTGAACGAAGTGGGCAACCCCGACACCAAGAAAGCGTTCAGCAATCCGGGCATCCGCGACTGCATCCAGCAAGCCGCCGACGCAATCGGTTGGCAGCAGAACTGGCACGCTCCTAAGGCGAAAGAGGTCCGACCGGGCGTCTTCCACGGTATCGGTCTGGCTGCGCACGCCTGCAGCCACGGCGCTGGCGGCAATCCGGCTACCGGCCAGATCATCATCAACACGGACGGTTCCGTCCAGGCTGTTTCCGCCGCCAACGACATTGGCGACGGCCAGCGCACCGAGATGGCGATGATCGCCGCCGAATCGCTGGGTGTGCCGCTCTACGCGGTCACCATCTCACTGTCGGTCGACACCGACGTGACGACTGACGCCAGTGGCACCTTCGGCAGTCAGCAGACCAACACCGGTGGTCGAGGCATGTACGAAGCAGGCCAGGATGCGCGCAAGCAGGCCCTGGACTGGGGCGCCAGGAAGTTCATGGACGACGCCAAGAAGGCCGGGCAGGATCTTAGCCTCACTGGTAACGATGTCGATCTGGCCAATGGCATGATCAGCCTGAAGAGCGATCCGTCCAAGACGATCACACTGCAGCAGGCGGTCCAGTTCGCTGGCAACCCGATCCTGGGTCGCTCCATTTACACCCAGGATCCGCAGTGGGAGCGCACCGCGTTTGCCTCGCATGCGGCCGAGGTCGAGGTCGACACCGTAACTGGCTCCGTGACAGTGACCCGGTATGTCGCCGCGCACGACGTGGGGCGCGCGATCAACCCGTTTGCGCTCGAACAGCAGATCGAAGGTGGTGTGGTCATGGCGCTTGGCGCCACGCTCACCGAACAATTGCTGTCCGACAACGCTACCGGTCTCCCGCTGAATCCGAACATGCTCGACTACAAGCCGCTGACCATCAAAGATGCTCCGCGCGACATCAAGGTCATCCTCGTCGAGCACCCGAAGGAATACGGCGTTTTCGGTGCGCACGGCATCGGCGAGCCGCCCATGGCTTCACCGGCGCCAACCATCACCAACGCGGTCCACAACGCCATCGGCGTGTGGATCCAGGACATGCCCATCACTCGCGAAAAGGTGCTGGCTGCGCTCAAGAGCGCCAGTTAGGGACGGGGGAACTGACCATCAATGAAAAGCTTTGAACTCTACGAACCAACCACCGTCCAGGACGCGGTCGGCATGCTCGACAAGTTCGGTGCCACCGGCAAAGCGGTGGGCGGTGGCAGCGACCTGATCGGCGGAATCATGAAGGACTGGGTCACGGGCAAAGGTATGCCCATCCCAGTCCAGGTGGTGGACCTCACCACGATTCCCGACCTCAAGGGCATCAAACTGAGCTCCGATGGCGCGCATATTGGCGCCACCACCACGCTGACCGAGGTCATCGAGCACGCCGACCTGCAGAATACGTATCCGCTGCTAACGGCGGCCGCGCTCTCGATTGCTTCACCCTTGATCCGGAATTTCGGCACGTTGGGCGGCAACATCAACCAGCGGCCGCGGTGCTGGTTCTTCCGGGGTGAGGATTTCAACTGCTACAAGAAGGGTGGCGATTTCTGCTACTCCGTCACCGGAGACAATCGCTATCACGCGATCATCGGCGGCGAGCTGTGCTACATCGTCCACCCGTCCGATACCGCCACCGCTCTGCTCGCGCTGAACGCCTCGGCGAACCTCAGCGGTCCGCAGGGCAATCGAACGGTTCCATTCGACCAGTATTTCCACGGTCCCCGCGAAGACGTCCTCACCGAAAATGTTTTGAAACCAAACGAGGTGATGACCGAAGTCATCATTCCGACGCCTGCCCAGGGCACGAAGATGGCGTGGACCAAGCTCAAGGACCGCCAGGTTTACGACTTCGCGCTGGTGTCGGTGGCGGCTGCGTTCACCGTAGACGGCAGCGGCAACTGGCAGGACGGCCGCATCACGCTCGGCGGCGTGGCGCCGGTTCCTTACCGCGCGCAGGTGGTGGAGGATGCCCTGAAGGGCAAGAACGTCCAGCAAACCATCAAGCAGGCTGCCGCACAAATTCGTACGGTGGCTCGCCCCATGTCGTTGAATGCCTACAAGGTCGATATTGCCCAGGGCCTGATCGAACGGACCGTTCTCCAGGCGTTGGGATGACCACTCCGGGGCCCGTCAGAGATGTGCATTTCTCTGGCGGGCCCCTGGTTATGCTCTTTCGGATCTGGGCTCTCGGCGTCGGACTCGCACTGGCCACGGTCCAGGTTGCCCTTGCGGCTGGGGCTGGAGCGATTCTCCAGGTCACCGCGGACGGCACGTCGTCGGTGCGACCGTCGTGGAGTCCGGACGGAACGCACATCGCATTTCAAACTAGCGAACAGAATGCCTACCACGTCTACACCATGGCAGCTGACGGCTCGGATCGACAGCTGGTCACCCAGGGTGGCAACGACGATCGCCATCCGACGTGGAGTCCCGACGGTTCGGCATTAGCCGTGGATACCGGTACCGAGTTGAAACGCGAGATCGCAACCATCGATTTGAAGTCCGGTACACGGACCGTCGTCACCAACATTGGCGGCTTCGCCAGCTTTCCGACCTGGAGTCCTGACGGGAGTCGCCTCAGCTTCTTCATGTATCAAAACGGCGCGCTGGACCTGTGGACCGTCAACAAGGATGGCACCCGTGCGCTGCAAATGACACAAACGCTCGCATCCGAAAACAAAAGTCAGTGCACGTTCGCCTGCCATGGCGCGGCCTGGTCACCGGATGGAGCACGTCTCGCGTACGCGGATGGTGATCAGAAGAACGTCTATACCATGCGTTCGGACGACGGCACCGATCAGCAGAAAGCCTCGGTTGACGATCCGACGGGGCGCAGCCACTTCCCGGAGTATCTGGCCGACGGTCGACTGGCGTACGTGACGGAGCACATCAATCCAGGACAGTCCTGGACCGATATCTGGGCGCTCACGCCGGGCGCGAACCAGCCGCCGACCGCGTTGCTCCAGGACATCCAGGTTCAGGGGCCATTCGAGATCAGTCCTGATGGACAGAAGCTGCTGTTCGCTTCGCCGCGCAATGGCAACTTCGACATTTACGTAGCCACGATGGACCAGGCGGGGCAGGACGCACTGAAAACCCTGTCAGCCCAGACGGACCTGTCTCCGGCATTAGTCAATGCTGGACATCCAGCGGGTCTCTCCACCACGGGCCAACCAACCGCAGGTACTGTGACCAGCAGTAGTCCAGCCGGCGGAAACGCGGCGGCGGCGCCGGTTGCGGCGGGCGTGCCGCAAAACGCCTCAAGCGGAGAAAACGGTATGCTGCCAGCGGGCCTGAGTCCGTACATCGTGGCACTCGCCGCGTTGGCGGTGGTGTGGGCCGTGGTCGAGGGCGTGATGATTGCCCGCAGGCGAACGAGAAAGAGGGGTTCACGATAAGCATGGCAGCTGACGGAACGTCGCCAGCAGCGGGTGATGGAGGAGCTACACGTCGCAACGTCCTGAAGGGCGGCGCGGCGGCTGTTGGAGCGTTCATCGCGTTCGAAGCCATCGGCGGAGTGAGCCTGGCATCAGGCAGCTCACCGAAATCCACCCAGCTGGCAAATGGGGTCATTTATCCTGATCCCACCCTGTGCATCGGCTGTTTGACGTGCGAGGTCATTTGCTCGCAGGTCCACAAGCAGCAGGGTCTCTCTGACCTCCCGCGCATCCGGGTGTTCAACGATCCAACGACGCAGGTGGATCCGGCGGTGCAGGCGCAATATCCCGGTCGCGGCCAGTTTCACCAGGAGCCGTGCTTGCAGTGCCCCACTGCCGAATGCTTGTACGTGTGTCCAGTCAACGCATTGCGCGTGGAGCCGGTGTCGGGTGCGCGGTTTATCCGCGAGGACGTGTGTGTCGCATGCAACCGCTGCGCGGAGGCGTGCATTTTTCCGACTTCACCGGAGTCGAATGCGACGAACGGACTGGTCTTTGGCCAGGAATCGCGCATTTCCTATGACCCCGTTCGCGACAATTTCACAAAGTGCGATCTGTGCTACTGGCGCGACGGCACACAGCAAGGTCTGCCCGGTACTGGTCCCGCGTGCGCACAGCAGTGCCCGATCAACATCCGCATCCGTCAAGGCATTCTCAAGGTGGATGAAGGTCGTATGTGCCTGAACGTTCCCTCCACCAACGATAAAGCAACGTGGGATAAACTGCGGCAGATCCAAACCTTTGCGGGCGCTCCAGCGCAGGATGCCAAGGCGTGACAAAGACCGTTGTGCTCCTCGCGGGAGTGATCCTGTTTGTGGTCGGCATCGGCGCCAGCTATGCGGAGTGGGGGTCCGGCGGCCAGCCCTGGGGCCAGCTACTGACTGACAACTTCCTGTTCGCCCGTTCCCTGCCATTCACCATCGGCCTGGGCATCGCCGTTGGCTTCTGGCGCGCCAGCGGCTGGCGCTGGGGCACGGAGCAAAAGGGACAACAACTCCGCAGGTTCGCTCCGAGCACCGTCTGGTTGCACGCGCTCGCCGGCATCGCCCTCGTCGCGCTGATTGCAACCGGTGGTTGGCAGTACCTCAAAGGCCTGCTGGCGGCGGACTCGCCCATCTACATGGGCACGGTGTACCGGGTCCACTACCTGGCGGGCACACTCCTCATCTTCGTGACCGTCGCGTTCCTCACCGATTGGCTGCTGCGCGGCGAACGCTCGCTCACGATCGGCAATGGGCAGTTCATCCGCTCCATGCGCGGTCTTGCGCACGAGCTGCCAAAACCATTGGGGACCATCATCGGCTACACACTCGGGCTGGACCTCAGGCGGGCTCCGCCACACACCGAAGAGTTCACCTACTACGAGCGGACCATTTCGTTCCCGCTGTGGGAGCTCAGCGTTGGCCTGATCATCCTGACCGGCGTCATCAAAGCCATGCGCTACGTGTATCCAATTCCGGGTGACCTGCTGTACTGGGTTTCGGCAGTCCATGTGGGCGCTGGCGTGCTGCTCGGGCTGAAGCTGCTCGATCACCTGCGCTACGTGCTCGCCCCCTCGCGCTGGCCGCTGATGGCGGCAATCGCGACCGGCTGGATTCCAATACGCTACGTCGAGCGGTTTCATCCAGGCTGGTACGCGCAGATCACCGCCGCGCCCACCACGGCGGCGCCTGTGCCCACTGTTCCTGCATCATCCCGCGCCGCGACATCGGCCGGCGGTGGTTCATGAAGTACCTGTGGGCCTTGCTCGGTCTGCTCTACGCGGTCTTGAGCATCTACGTTGGGTATCTGTTCATCACCAGCGCGGTCGGAGCCAAACTCACGCAAAAAGGCTTGCTGTTACAGGTGCCGCCACTGCTTGGTGGCATCGCGCTGATCCTGCTGGCCGTACCGCTACTCTGGAACTGCGCGCGCCTGGTAACCGCGAGAACCGCCTAAAACATCCTCGGCGGCACGCACAAATTCCCTGAGCTTCAGCGAGCGGTCCGCGGACAGCCACGCGAGCGCCGTCTCGGAGTCGGGCAGGTCGCGAATCGGTACCGCGACGATGCCCGGCAGGCGATTGTGCTCCAGGACAGATACCACCGAGGGATGCACCTGGCTTCCAGCGGCGACACGCATCATCAGTTCGTCCAGCGAACGGTATTTGATCCGCCTGAGCGTTTTCCCGCTTGGCGTGGTCGGCGGGATGAATGCATTCATCATCTCACGCGGGAACTCCGGCACGTCGGAGAGCTCATAATCAGCGAGTTCTTCGTAGCTGACGGACTGTCGGCGGGCAAACGAGTGCCGATCGGACACAAGGAGCACTCGAGGTTCACGCGAAAGGACGGGACCGATGCTGATGTCGGGATCGCTTATGGGAAGACGAAGCACGAGCAGGTCGACATCATGGTTTCGCAGCCAGTCGATGTAGCTGCGGCGAAGACTAGTGTCGATCAACTCGAGCAAACAGCGGGGATTTCGGGAAGTGAAGGTCTCGCAAATTCTCGCCCAGTGCGGCCCGGTAAGCGCGCTGGTGTACAGGCCGACCCGCAATGTGCCGACTGTGCCCGCTGCCGTTTCACGGCTCTCGTAGAAGGCGCGCTCGAGCTGCTCGTAGCCAGGCCACGCGCCATCACGCAGGCGCCGGCCGAGCGGGGTCAGCTCGACATGGCGGCTGCTGCGCTCGAACAGCTGTCCTCCGACATGGGCCTCGAACAGCCGTACGATCTGGCTCACCCGTGAGGCGGTCAAGCCGAGACGGTCGGCCGTGCGACCGTAGTGAAGCTCTTCTGCGAGAACGAGGAAGACCCGCACTTCGCGAAGCTCCACCATATGGAACATCGTGTAGCAGTATTACACGTTGCAATGAGCGGTCGGACCTTGGTCAGGCAACAACCGTAGGTCTACGGTTTGTTCATGTGCATCACGCCTCACATAGTGGTTCAAGGCGCGGACAACGCCGCGGCGTTCTACCGAGCGGCATTCGATGCCGAAGAGGTTGACCGGATTCCCGTACCGGACGGGCGTTTCATGTCTATCCAGCTCAGACTCGGCAACGCGACTCTGCATATAGCCGACGAGTTTCCCGAGATGGGCGTGCTGGCCCCACCGACGATCGGCGGCTCGCCCGTGGTTCTCGCGCTGGAGGTTGACGACGCCAACGCCGTGTTCGCTCGAGCGGTCGCGGCGGGAGCCGAGGTTCGACAGCCCGTCGCCGACATGTTCTGGGGTGATCGGCATGGTCAGCTCGAAGACCCCTTCGGGCACCGCTGGAATATCAGCCAGCACGTGCGTGACGTGCCTCACGACGACATGGTCGCGGCCGCGGCGCGGGCCTTTGCCTGATGAACTCGGAACAGACATCCGTGTTGATAACTGGAGGCAACAAGGGACTTGGCTTTGAGGCGGCCCGTCGGCTCGGGGAGCTGGGTTGGATGGTCTTCCTCGGCTCGCGTGATGAAGGTCGAGGCAGGGCAGCCGCGGACAAACTGATCGATGGTGGAGCGACCGTGGTCATGGTCCCACTGGACGTGACCTCGGACGAGTCGGTGAGCGATGCTGTGAGCCTGGTCAAGGAGCACACCGATCGGCTGGACGTATTGATCAACAACGCTGGTGCGCCAGGCAAGGGGGTTGCACCCGCGGATGCGACGGTTGACGAGATTCGTTCCGTCTACGACACCAACGTCTTCGGGCCCGTCCGGGTCACCCATGCGTTTCTACCGTTACTGCAGGCGGCGGATCATCCGCGGGTGGTGATGGTATCCAGCGGTGGCGGTTCGTTCGCGGTCGTGACCGACCCAGAGCAGCCCTTCTCGAAAATCCACGAACTTGCCTACACCTCGTCGAAGGCGGCGCTGAACATGCTCACCGTCCGGTACGCCCAGGCGCTCCCAACGATCAAGTTCAATGTCGCCACCCCCGGCGAAGTCGCGACTCACAAATTTGCCAATACCGATATGAGCAACCACATGGGCGAGCTGACGGTCACCGAAGGCACTGACTCGATCGTGAAACTCGCAACCCTTGGTGCGGACGGGCCGACCGGCATCTTCATCGATCGACTTGGCCCAGTCGCCTGGTGATCTCTGGGCTCAGCCCCGAACGGCGTCGGAGTCGGGCTCGTCGTCGCCCGCGTTCGCGATGCGGCCGAACAGGTCGCGCCGCGACACGGGCTGCCGCAGGCGTTCGGCCTCGGCCGCCTGTTCGGCCAACCACTTCGCTCGTTTCGGCGAGTTCACCGCGGGATCGCCACCCCCCGTTGGAGTTGACGGCGTTTCTTCAGGTCGGGCGTTGGCGGCCATGTCGTCGCGAATGTCCGTCAACTCCTGCACAACCATCGTCGCCTCGTCCCTCTGGACATCTCTGTACGCGCGGAGTCGTGCACCGAGGTCGGTGGCGCCCGAAGCCTCGAGGTCCAGCGCCATCGATTCGAGCTCACTCGCATGCAGGTCCGCGAAGGACCGCAGTTGCTGAATGACCCGGCCCAGCCGCGTGACCGGGTGCATCGGTGGAAACTGCGGCTGAACTGGCTGACCTGGATCAGTCAATGATGGTGTGGCCCCGATAGCTCACAATCTTCGGCCTGGTCTTCTCGAGTTCGGGATCGATCTTCTCGGCGGTGAACTCGTAGCCCGCTTCGAGTCGCGTGACGAGCTCGGCGAATGCGCCGGCCGCTGCTGACGCGGGCGTCACCAGGATCGGCGTCCCTTCGGGTGCTGCCGCCTTCGCCTCATCGCGCAGATCGGGGGGCACAACCAGGATGTCCGTGTCCTCGGGCAGATCTTCCAGTGGCGCCAATGTCGCTTTAACGCGGAGGTTCGCGCGGGCAAAAACGCGGTCGAGCCGACGCCAGGTCTGGAGCCAGTCGCCAGGCAGCCAGCCGAGGCGGTAGCTCACCACGACTCGCCGCACCTGTCGCGGTCGTTCCAGGCCGGGATCTGCAGGTGTTGGCTCTCCCAGAACGTTTGGACCCTCCGAGGTTGCAGAGGTCGGACGGTCCGAACCCAGTGACTGCCGATCGGCGTTGTCCTCGGAACTGGTCATTACGTACTGGTTATGATAACGAGAGACGTGGAGGATGCTCAGGCGCTCGAGGTCGCACTGCGCGCGGCGCGAACTGGAGGCCAACTGGCTCTGGCGCGCCTGGGAAAACCTGATTACCAGCGGTGGAAAGGCCATCGCGATGTGGTCTCCGGCGCTTCCCTCGAGGTCCAGGACGCGATTCTGAACGTCTTACGCACCCAAACACCGGACTTCGGCATCCTTGCTGAAGAAGGTCCCGAAGACGAACCGGTGCCGCTGGATGCCGAGTACCTGTGGATCGTGGATCCAATCTGCGGCAGCCTCAACTACGTTCAGGGGATTCCATACTTCGGCGTTTCGATTGCGCTGCGCGCGCATGGAGCCATTCGCGTTGGCGCGGTCTACGACCCGTGTCGTGACGAGATGTTCGCAGCGACGCTCTCCAGTGGAGCAACGTTGAACGGCCAGCCTGCGCAGGTGCAACAGATCGCGGAGGGCTATGAGGCGTTCGAGAAGTCCTGGGTTGGCTACGATTGGCCGCGTTCGGCAGACAAACTGGATCAGGCACTGCAGATCGCCCAGGTGATGGCCGGCCAGGTCGTATCGATGACCGCGATGGGCTCGCCCGCGCTGGGTCTGTGCAATGTGGCGGTTGGGCGGCTGCATGCGTACTGGGCGCTGGAGCTCAAGATCTGGGACATCGCCGCGGCCGCGCTGATCTTGACTCGAGCCGGCGGCACGCTCACAGACGAGTACGGCAATTCCTGGCTCTACTCACCCGGCGGCTACATCGCCAGCAACAGCATCATCCACGGCTGGACCATGCGCTGCCTCCAGCGCATCCTGGAGCGCGACCAACTGCCGCACGGTCTCCGCGCAACCGCCCCCCGCCGGGAGTAACCAGCTAAGAGCAGAACCTCGGTCAGCGGGGCCTGCCTGTCCCGTCCACGAGTTTGACGGGGGTCAGGCACAGGCCGCGGATGGCTTGGGCGGCGTCGGGGGCATCCCAGAACTCCAGGACGTCGTCGGTGACGTTGTTGGCGTAGGCCAGGCACTCTAGCACCGTGGACGGTCGGTCCGCGTGCAGCAGCACAATCTGGATCTGCCGCATGGGCGCGTTCTTACCTGGACTGGGTTGCGCTGGCACCTCGACCGGCCCGAGCACGTGCGTCAAGCCCTGGCCCGCGGCGAACGCAATCGCCGTCGACACGCCGACGGCGAAGCCCCACGGCGCTAGCCAACGCAAGACTCCGAACACTCGAGCGCGCATCGCACATGGTCAAACGCCCAGGAGCGACCGATTTCGCGTGGTAGAAAACACGCGCTCCAATGGTCGTCAATGTCGTACTGGCTTCACCGCTTGAAACGCACCTGGTGGAACGCATCGCCGCGGTTGATTCGCGGCTACACGTGGTGTATCGAAAAGACCTGCTCGGCACACCCCGCTACGCCGGTGACCACTTTCCGCCGATACACCGCACGCCCGAACAGACAGCCGAGTGGCAGAAACTGCTGGCCGAGGCGGAGGTCATGCTCGACGTGGACCAACCCAGCACTTCTGAATTCCTCTCGCGCGTAAAGAGGTTGCAGTGGATTCAGTCGTCCAGTTCCGGCGTTGGCGAGTGGGTCAAACGGCTCGGTCTGGTTGAAACGCCAATCACAGTGACGAATGCGGCCGGCATGCACGCCCGGCCGCTCGCCGAATTCGCCATCTTCGCGATGTTGTATTTCGCTAAACGCTGGCCACGTATGGTGGCGGAGCAGCGCGCCCACCATTGGGAGCGCTGCGCAATCGACACGCTCGAGGGCAAAACGCTGGGAATCATCGGGCTCGGCCGAGTCGGCCAGGCGGTGGCGACGTTCGCAAAACCGTTCGGCATGCGCGTCATCGGCACTCGTCGAACTCACGTGGAGGCCGACTCCCGTGTCGACGAAGTGTTTTCTGCCGATCAGACTTGCGACGTGCTCGCCCAGAGTGACTACGTCGTCCTGTGTGTACCGCACACATCTGAAACCGTTGGCCTGATTGGCGCCGAAGCGCTGGCCTCGACGCGACCTGGCGCGGTGCTGATCAACATTGCTCGCGGAAGTGTCGTAGACGAAATTGCGTTAATCGAATGCCTCCAAGAGCGCCATCTTGGCGGGGCAGCACTCGACGTCGTCGCGCACGAGCCATTGGCACCTGACAGCCCCCTCTGGCAGATGCCGAACGTCTTGGTCACGCCGCACTCCATGAGCACTGCGTTCGACGAAAACGAACGCTTGGCGCAGTTGTTTTGCGAGAACCTCCGGCGCTATCTGGACGGCCAGCCGCTCCTGAACGTGATCGATAAACACCTGGGCTACTAGGCCATATCTCGGGCGAGGGGTAAATCCCTGGGCGCAACCGGCCGATGCTTATGTCACTGATTGATCCCATCGGAGTTGCCTGCATGCCTCTCGTTCAGAAATTCGATCCTCGCTTTTGGTCCGTTGCCAGCCGTATTGCCGCGGTCTGCATCGGCATCCTGCTCGTGTTTGGCGCAGGTGTCACTGCCGTCGCCTATCAGAACGCCTCGCGCGGCCTGGCCCAGCAGGCCGACGCCCGCCTCGATTCCGATGCCACCGTGGTCACACGCATCGTCGACGACTGGAATACCCAGCACGTCCTGCTCGCGCACGCCGTGGCGAGTCTGCCGGTCTTGCAGCGCGGGCTAGCGGCCGGTGCGGACGCCACCCCCGAAGATTCCGCCACCATCATCGACACCCTGGCGGCCATGGGCAGCGGCATGAACGATGGCACCACCGTCACCGTGTTCGTGACCGACCCCTCGGGCATGAGCGTCTTCAATCCCACCGTGCAGCGGTCGTTTGCCGCACGCGATTACTTCAAAGCCGCGATCCAGGGCCACGACTACATTTCGGGCGTGACCATGGCCATCGCGGGCAACGGCACTCAGTCGATCTTCACCTCGACTCCCGTCAAGGACGCCAACGGCAAGATCCTCGGCGTCGTGGTGGTCCTGGCCGATCCGTCGGCCATCCAGGCGCGGATCGACGCGGAGCGCGGCCGACTTTCGCAAGATGCCCAGGGCGTGTTGCTCGACGAGCAGGGCCTGGTGATCGCCAACACCCTTGATCCGAACTGGCTGCTGCGCCCGATCGTGCCGCTCAAGGCTGACGTCGCCCAGAGCCTGGTGCAAGGCATGCGCTGGGGCATCAATGTTCCGGCACCGGATCCGCTGGGCGAAACGGGCCTGGCGCCCGCCGTCGGCGTGGCGCAGTCCACCAGCTTCGACTGGCAGACTCACGGCACCACCTACCACGCGGTGGCCATTCCGCTGGGCACCACCCACTGGACCTACGTCGCGGCGCTGCCCACCAGCACATTTTTGGCTGCCACAACCGATCTGCTGCGGACGAGTGCCGCGGTCGTCGTATTGGGTCTGCTGCTGGCGGGCGCCGCGGTGCTGCTACTCATGCGGCCAATTCGCAAAGGCCTGCAGCAGCTCACGGCCGCGGCGCATGCCCTGTCGGAGGGTGATATCGACCAGGAGGTCGCGATCGGCGGCCGCGACGAGCTCGGCCAGATGGCCAGCGCCTTCCGCGACGTGGTCGAGTACCAGCGGCACCTCGCCGCGGTGGCCGATGCGATGGCCGCCGGCGACCTCACTGGCGACGTCCAGCCCAAGTCGCCCAGAGACGTCGTCGGGGCCGCCTTCCAGAACATGACGGTCAACCTGCGGGAACTGGTGGCGCACGTGCAGACCTCGGCCAACACACTGGCCGACACCGCCCAGGACCTGGGCAGCGCCGCCGACCAGACCGGCGCTGCGGTCCAGCACGTCACCCAGGCAGTCCAGAACGTGGCGGCTGGTGCCAGCGATACGAGCCGCTCGGCGCAGGAGACCAACGTGGCGGTCGCGCAACTCGGCAGTGCGATCGATGGCATCGCTCGCGGCGCCGCAGAGCAAGCCCGCCAGACTCAGGCCGCGTCGGCCGTCGCCACGCAGATGGCCGAGGGAGTCGAGCAGGTCGCTGCCAATGCCCAGAGCGTGGCCACTGCCAGCGCGAACACCAGACGTGCGGCCGAGCACGGGCAGCAAGCTGTCGCCGAGACAACGGCTGCAATGACCGACATCCAGGCCGTCGTCGGCCAGGCCGCGGCCAAGGTCCAGGACCTGGGCAAGTTGGGCGAGCGGATCGGTGCCGTGGTCGAAACCATCGACGATATTGCCGAGCAGACCAACCTGCTCGCGCTGAACGCGGCCATCGAAGCAGCGCGCGCTGGCGAGCACGGTCGCGGTTTCGCGGTCGTGGCCGACGAGGTGCGCAAGCTGGCAGAGCGGTCGTCCCGGGAGACCAAGCAGATCGCCGAGTTGATCCAGCAGGTGCAGGCCGGCACCCAGGACGCGGTGGGCGCCATGGCGCAAGGCGCGGCCAAGGTGGAGCAGGGCACCGCGCGGGCCGACCAGGCTGGTAGTGCGCTGGCCGAGATTCTCGATGCCGTCGAGCAGACCGTACGCCAGGTGACGGAGATCGCCTCGGCGGCGCTGGAAATGAGCACCGCCGCCCGCAGCGTGACGGACAGCATGGCCTCGATCAGCGCGGTGGTCGAAGAAAACACCGCTGCCACCACCCAGATGGCCGCGCAGAGTGGTCAGGTGACCGGCGCCATCCAGAGCATCGCCGCGGTGAGCCAGGAGCAGAGTGCGGCCACCGAGGAGGTCAGCGCCTCGGCCGAAGAGATGAGTGCGCAGGTGGAGCAGATGAGCACGCAGACGCAACACCTCGCCACAACCGCCGAAGAGCTCAAGCGGCTGGTCGCACGCTTCAAACTCGAGCAGGGCAGCCAGGTCACCGAGCTGCGCGCCGTCCAACTCCAGCGGGCAGCCTGATCGAGGGTGGGTCCAGGTTGTTCGGGCGACTCGAGGTCATCCGACGCGCCTGGACTCATCCGCGAAAAAAGGTGTGGTGCTACAGCGAAATCGTCTCGGCAATCAGGCCCGAGTCGCCAAGGCACGTCTCCGTTCCAGGGCGGCCGGATTGACCACATCACTGGTATCGCCGTCGAGGTATTTGATGGCCGCGGCGGTGAGGTTTTCCACCATCATCGCGAAGTTTCGATCCGTACCCCATCCAATGTGTGGCGTGAGCACCACATTCTTCAATCCGATGAGTGGATGGTCAACTGGTAGTGGCTCCACGTCGTAGACGTCCAGGCCGGCTCCAGCGATTCGGCCGTCCTGGAGCGCTGCGACAAGCGCGGATTCCTGGACAATCGGTCCGCGCGCGATGTTGATGATGTAACTGGTTGGCTTCATCAGCGCGAGCTCTTTTTCGCCCACAATTCCGCGCGTTGCATCGAGCAGTTTGAGCGCAATAAACAATGCGTCGGACCGACGGAATAGATCGTCGTGCGCGACGTACTCCACACCGCTGGCCTGTGCGCGCTCCGGGGTAAGCGTGGGCCCCCAGGCGATGACGTGCATTTGCAAAGCCTGCGCGAGCCTGGCAAACGCGCCGCCAATGTTGCCGAGTCCCAGAATGCCGAGCGTGGAGCCGCTCAGCATGCGCGTCGCAGGCGCGACCCAGTCGCCCTGTCGCACGCGCCGGTCGTTCGCCGGAATATCACGTACGAGCGCCATCAGCAACGCCAGACCAAGCTCGGCGACTGCGAAGTGACTGCCCGGCTGACCGCCTGCGGCAACCAGGGCAATGCCGCGTTCGGTCGCCGCGGCCTGGTCCACGTTCGGGCTTATGCGACCGGATTGTGCCAGCAGCTCGAGGTGTTCGGCGGCTCGCAGCACACGCGCGTTGAGCGGCGTCCGTTCGCGGTTGGCAAACGCAACGGTCGCGTTTTCGAGTCGACGCATGACCTCGTCTTCATCGGCGGCAGGCGTCGTGTAAATGGTCAGGTCACCACGTTCGCGCAGGCGTTCAGTCGCCGGTTGGGCTCCCCAGAAGTTCGTCCAGTCGTCGAGCACGACGATCTTCGGCCGGCTTGGATTCATACGCCGGCAACGGTACCAGTCCAGCGGCCGGGACAGGCGGAGCATCTACTCGTAGAAGGAGCACGATAACGGCGCCAATACCGGCGGCGATGGCGCTGGCCAGAAACGTGTCGTGGAGCGCACCGGACAGATCCGGGGCAACCACCAGGCGCGCCGCCAGCAGGCTTCCGAACGCGGCAGACGAGAGCGTGGCGCCGCTCGCACGCGCAAAGGTGCCAAGCGAAGTCGCAACGCCCATCAAGGTGAGCGGGACCGCGTTCTGCGACGCCACCACGAACGAAGCGAGGGCGCCGCCCAGGCCGAAGCCAATCACGACCAGGTTGCGCGCCACCACGGCGTATTCGGTGTCCTTGCCCATACCAGACATCAACAGCTGCCCGACCGCCGCGAGAATCAGGCCGCCGAGCCCGACCAGGCGATATCTCGGCAGGCGAGCGAGCACCTGACCTGCCAGGATGCTGGCCAGCACAAACGCGAGCATCATCGGCGCAAGCACACTGCCGCTGCCGGTTGCACTCGAGCCAATGACCGATTGGACGAACAGTGGCGTGAACAGGGAGGTGGCAAACAGCGTTCCGGACATGAAAATCATGCCCAACGAGGCGACGCCAACGGACCTGCTACGAAGCAGCGCCAGCGGCAGCACCGGTTGCGCCGCACGAAGTTCAGTTCTTACGAAGATGCCCAGCAGCACGACGCCAACCAGGACCAGGCCAAGGAGCGGCGGTGACGTCCACGCCAACTCGTGGCCACCCAATGACAGTGCCAGGAGCAGCGGCGCGCTTCCGAGCATCAGCGTGGCTCCGCCGAGGAAGTCCACGTTCGGCCGCCCTTGCGCGGTTGACTGCGGCTTGTACGCCAGAGAAACCAGGGCCAGGGCGATCAGGCCGATGGGCACGTTGAGGTAGAAAATGCCCCGCCAGCCTGCCGTATCGGTAATGAACCCACCGATCAGTGGACCGATGATGCTGGCTAAGCCGTAGGTGCCAGTGAACAGGCCGATGATTTTCGCCCGCGCTTGCGGCGAGAACAGCGTCGGCACCGTGGCGAACACGGAAGCGGTGATTGCCCCGCCGCTGAGGCCCTGCAAGGCTCTGGCCGCGACAAGCTGACCGAAGTCCTGCGCCTGGCCGCACAGCACCGAGCTGACGAGGAATGTAACGGCGCTGACGGTCAGCAGCAGCTTCCGGCCGAGCTGGTCCGACAGCTTGCCGGCGATGGGCACCAGCACGGTACTGGTCACCAGATATGCGGTGGTGACCCAGGTGTAGTGATCGAAGCCGCCCAGGTCCTGGGTGATGCGAGGCAACGCGGTGGCGACGATGGTCTGGTCGAGGGCGGCCAGCAGCAGGGTGAGCAAGAGGCCGACGACGGTCAGGGTGAGGCGCATGCGCGTTTGTCTATCCATCAACACAGAGTCACTTTCTAAATGCAAGTTACTGCAGGCGAGCTGTGGCCGTCAAGGTTGATGCCGGTTCGGCCGTTGCGCCCGTGGCTTGAGGCTTCTGGTGCTCACAACCCAGGAGGGATCCTGGACCTCTTCACCACGATGGAATCTCCGCATCAGGTGGAACTCTGCACAACGGTGGAACCTCCTCATCACGGTGGAAACCTCTTCACCACGGTGGAAACCTCTTCACCAGGTGGAAGGTCCTCACCAACCGTGAAACCCACCAACCGAAGGAAGAAGACTTTCCTCCACAATGGCCGCATGCGCTTCTGGCTGGTCGCCCTGTTGCTGGTGGGCTGCGCCATGCCGCAGAAGCCGGCGGGGCCGACTCCCGTGCCTGAACCGCCCGAGGTCCAGCTGCTGCCTGGCCGCGGCGTCGTCATCAGCGGCCATGGCACCTCGCAAACCGACCCCATCACCCCGCAGTACGACGGCGGCCTCAACGTCGGCATCGACGTGGTGAGCCTCAGTCATGACGGGCACTCCACGTTCGTGGTCTCAGCGATCAATGAGAACCAGCAAGCCGAGCCTCTCGCCTCAGCCGTAGGTGCCTACCAGGGCCAGCGGCCACTTGTGGTGGCTGGTCCAGTGGCATTCCAGGTGACCGCCGACGGCAACTGGCGGCTCACCATCCAGCCGATAGCCCAGGGCGGCACGCCCAATTTCAAGGGCAGCGGCGACGCGGTCAGTGGTTACTTCACCCCACCAGCTTCAGGCAGCTGGCAGATCAGCGATGAGGCGCAATCGCAGTTCTATGTCTACGCCCACTGCCTCGGCGGCTCGGTGCTGGTGGCACAAGCCGACGGCCCAACGCAAAGCACCAACCAGGTCGACTTTCCGCGCGGCCCCTGCTTCTGGGAGGTCCGCGCCGATGGCGACTGGAGTCTAGCTCCCGCGCCGTAACACACGGCCGAGGTCCAGCTGTACTGGCACGCCCGCTTCTACAGCGAGCTCACCACCCACGAACACGTGCTCGATGCCGCGAGCAGGCAGCGTTGGCTCCGCATACGTCGCTGCGTCGGCCACCGTGAGTGGATCGAACAGAACCAAGTCGGCCACGGCCCCGGTGGCGATGTGGCCACGGTCGCGTAGACCCAGGATGTCGGCGGCGAGCCCAGTCATCCGGTGGACCGCTTCCGAAAGATTGAACAGGCGTGCTTCACGGACGCCCCAACCCAGCACGCGCGCAAATGTGCCGTACGCGCGCGGGTGGACTCGCGCCGTGGGACTGGTCACGCCGAGCTGGTCTGAGCCCACCGCCGACCACTGCCAGCCAAGCGCGGCGCGCATGTCGCGCTCATCCATATGAAAGACCACCATCGTCGTCGCGCCACGGTCATCCAGCAGCAGATCGAGGGCATAGTCCAGTGGATCAACCCCTGTCTGATTTGCCAGCTCAGCGATACGGTGCCCTTGGGCGGCCTGGCGTGAGGCTGCCTGCACGCTGGCGACCAGGATGTTGTGCCAGCCACCGGCCGCGGCGACCTGGTTTGCCCAGCCTGAGGTTTCGTTCGCGATGGCGTATCGAATGCGCTGGCGCTGCTCGGGCAAGCGTAGTCGCGCCAGCATGGCCTGCACGCCGCCGACTTTCACCGATGGCGGCAGCACCTGGTGCAGATAGGTGCTGCCAGCGGTGTAGGGATAGACGTCCGCGTGTACGCGAACGCCGCGTGCACGCGCGGCGTCCAGCCCTGCCAGCGCGGAGCCAATGCGTCCCGCGTTGCGCTGGGCGGTGATCTTCAGGTGCGAGACCTGGGCTCGAATGCCGGACTGTTCGCCAATGGTCAGCGCCTCGTCGATGGCCTCGAGCAGGTGGTCGGATTCGTCGCGCAGGTGCGAGACGTACATCCCGTCAACGCGCGCCAGCTCCTGGCCGAGTTCGAGCAGCTCTGGTGTCGAAGCGAACATGCCGGGCACGTAAATGAGGCCGGTGCTCATGCCCCACGCGCCTTGCTGCAGTGCATCGGAAAGAGCCGATCGCATCTTCGAGAGCTCGGCCGTGGTCGGGGCACGGTCATCCACCCCCATCGCCAGGATGCGCAGCGTGTGATGGCCGACCAACGGTATGACGTTGACTGCCGGGCGGGCGGCATCGAAGCGCTCCAGGTACTCGGCGAAGGTCCGCCAGGACCAGTCGAGGCCGGGACCCAGACCGCCCGCCTGGTCGCGCAGCTGTTCGGCGCGCTCGGCCTCCGGGGCTACAGGCGCGATGCTGAAGCCGCACAGACCAACTACCTCTGTCGTGACACCCTGGCTAATGGAGTTGGTGGCGCGCGGGAACGCGGGCAACGTGTGATCGGCGTGGGAGTGCATGTCGATGAAGCCAGGCGCAAGCGCGAGCCCGCCACCGTCGATAACACGTGTGCGGCCGTTGGACAGCTTGGAGACCTGCTCGCCAACCGCGGCGATGCGGGAGCCGCGAATGGCCACATCCTGCTGCACTCCCGGTGCACCTGAACCATCAAGGACGAGCGCACCGCGAATTAATGCATCCATTCGGGAACCTCCAGGCATCTCGGCAAGGCGCTGAGCGCAAGCCGCGTATCAAGCGTTTCGGTATGCGGTGCGCGAAGTGTGCTGACGCACCAGATCAGGTCATCCAGCTGCCAGCGCAGCCGATAGAGCCGCAACGCCAGGGGATTGACAGCCCTGCCTGTTTGCGCGGTGTAGTGCTCGGCTAGCGGGTCGCTCGCGGTGGTGAGCCACCACAGGTCGCGTTCGGGCGGGGCCAACCCGACGGTGTCCCAGTCCAACAGTTTGAGGCGGCCGTCCACGACCATCACGTTGGAGGGGTGTGGCTCGCCGTGGCTGAGCACCAACTGCACGTGCGCCCGCTCGATCTCGGCGACCATCCGGTCAAATGCTCCGAGCAAGAACCTGATGTTTTCCGGACGTTGCGCGATCAGCGCGTGGGCCGGCTCCGCGAGCGGTCCGCTACACCATGGCACATGCAGCTCGCAGAGCGCTGCCTCCAGGTTTTCGCGTTGTGCGAGGCCTACCGGCACCTCGCGCACCGTCGCCGCGACGAGCGGCGTGGCCTCGTGCAGGCGGCCGAGCAACTCGATCAGCTGCTCACGTTCGGGTGCTGGCAGCGGTTGGCCCCACGGGTACGTCGTACCGTGCAGAAAGGGGTACAGCGCGAGCGCGTAGCGTTTTCCAACCGGTGCGAGGACGTTAGCGGCGCGCGTTCGCAGTGGCGCCATCACGAACTCCAGACCTTCATCGCGCAAGGTGCCGGCCGCCTGCAGCGCGCGACGCAAATTTTCCAGGACCTCCGCGCGGGACGTGCCGAGAAACGGCTTGGCGTCAAGATCGTCCAGGCTGAGCCAGTGCTCGCCTGTCCGCCAGTGGTGTGTTCCGCCACCAAGAGCCACGTACTCCAGCGCGTTTACCTGGATATCCCACGCTTCACGCAGTGCGTCGGCTAACTCGCCATCCAGGATGTCGTCAGGCCGCGTGCGCATTACTGCGTCAATCGGGGTGGCGCTGTACGGCCACTTCCCGTTCCCGGCGCGTGAGGAGTGATCCTTCCTCGCGGCGTGTTTCCGGAGCTACCGCGCTCGAGATCACGTCATCCAGGGACATCGATAGGCCCGCACGCCAGGCGGCGTCATAGGCGCTCTGACCCAGTCCTGCCAGCGAGGCGGCCACGGTTCGCTCGTGGTCGGCGCGATCGACGGGATGGGCTGGTGCGCCGATGGACTCGCGCAGGCGGGCGGCAGCGCCGAGCAATCGTGCGGCTCGCTCGAAGCGGCCCTCCAGCCCGGCCACCACGGCCAGACCTTCCAGGCACTCGGCGAGCCGGCCGTTGGATCCAGTTTTGCGGGCGATGGTGACGCTCTCGTCAAGCAGACGAGTCGCGAGCACCTGATCGCCCCGCATTCCCACCGTGAAACCAAGCGCACCGAGAGGCAGGATGACGCATCGGTTGAATTACCTGAGGCCGCATGCGCCAGGGCGCACTTTAGCCAGGCGCGGCCTTCCGCTCGATCGGCGCGTGTGTACCAGTAGTGACCCAGCTGCCCAGCCAGCTTGAGGGCCATACCCGGCTCGCCTCCCTCTGACAGGCTCCAGGCCAGGGCAGCGCGGAGATTTGGCAGCTCGCGATCGAGCCGCGCCAGCCAATCAAGTGCACCAGAGCCCCAGAGAAGGTGCTTCTCCGCCTGCTGAGCCAGCTCCGCGTAGTAGGCGCAGTGACGACGCGCCGCCATAGCCGCGTCGCCGCCGGCGAGCAACTGCTCGTGCGCGTAGGCCCGCACACTTTCCAGCAGACGGTAGCGCAGCTGTCCGCCTGAGCCCGGTTCAGCCTGCACCAGCGACTTGTCGACCAGGCGCGCCAGGAGATCGAAAACGTCTTCGGCTGGCGTGCTCTCGGTTGCGCAAGCACGCTCTGCCGCTTCCAGCGTGAAGCCACCGGCGAAAACAGACAGCCACCCGAGCATTCGCTGTTCGGCTGTCGAAAGCAGCTCGTAGCTCCAGTCGATTGCAGCGCGCAGTGTCTGCTGACGAAGCGGCGCGGTGCGGCCACCGCCGATCAGCAGTCGAAAGCGATTGTCCAACCGGGACGCGATCTGCTCCACGGACAGAACCCGTGCGCGGGCCGCGGCGAGCTCGATCGCCAGTGGAATGCCATCCAACTGCTGGCATATCTTCGCAACCGATTCAGCATTTGCCGCATTTACCACCAGGCCAGCAGAGGCCTGGGCGCGATCGGCGAACAGGCGTACGGCCTCGGCCTCCAGCAGCTGGCGCGATGCGTGACGTGCGGCATCGGGGACCGAAAGGGGCGGGACGCGCCACGACGTCTCGCCCGCGATATGCAGTGGTTCGCGGCTGGTCGCCAGGATCTGTACCGCGGGGCACGTCCGCAGGATGGCTTCGGTGATGCTGGCGCATGCCTGGATGAGGTGCTCGCAGTTATCCAGGACCAGCAGCAGTTGACGGCCGCGCAGGAATTCGAGGAGCGCTTGCTCGGCGGTTCCGGTTTCGGCGCGTACTCCAACCTGTTCTGAAATGCTCTGGACAACCAGGTCGGACTCCTGCAGTGACGCAAGCTCGACGAGCCAGACACCGTCGCGATAGGAATGGATCAGCGACCCGGACAGCTCAACTGCCAGTCGACTTTTTCCGATGCCGCCAGTGCCGGTCAGCGTGACCAGGCGCTCGACCTCTAGCAACTGCAGAAGCTCGGCCTGCTCGGACTCGCGGCCGACGAAGCGCGTGAGCTGCAGCGGCAGGTTGTGGAACGACTCAGACCGCCGGCGGAGCGGCGTCAGCGACTCCCGCTCCGCGGGCGCTCTGAGTTGGGTGACCGCCTCCACCCGGCGCACGTCGCAGCTTACACCTCAGCCACGCTTCCGCGGTAGCCTGCAGCGGAAGACCTGTCATGAAGATACGAATTGGCGTCGGCCTGGGCGGGCTGAGCCTCGATGAATTCGCCCCGGCCGTGCAGCGCATGGAACAGTGCGGCTTCGATTCGCTCTGGCTTTCGGAGGTCCTGACCACCGGTGTGCCAGATCCCCTCTCTGGACTCGCGTTCGCGGCGGGAATGACCAGGAAGCTGAAGCTCGGCACGACGATGACCGTCACCGCGCGCAACCCGGTGCGCATGGCCAAAGAGCTGGCGACGATCGACCAGTTGTCGAAGGGCCGTCTCCTGTTGGTGTTCGTGCCTGGACTGACGAACCCGCTCGAGGACCAGGCACTAGGTGTCTCCGTCAAGGAGCGTGGCGCCTGGCTTGATGAGATGCTGCCACTGGTGCGGCGTCTCTGGAGCGAGGACAACGTCGTCCACAAGGGCAGTCTGTTCTGCTATGACGGCATCAGCCTGCAGCCGCGGCCGCAGCAGAATCCGCTCGAGGTCTGGCTGGGCGGCAATGCGCGCAGTGCGTTGCGTCGGGCGGGCCAACTCTCCGACGGCTGGCTGCCTGCGCTGTGCACACCATCGGAGGCCGCCGACGGGCGCGCCGCCATCGAAGCTGCCGCGGCCGAGGCTGGCAGGCGAGTCGATCCCGAACACTTTGGCATCAGCATGACCTACGCCCGCGATGCGATTCCTCCCGCACAAATCGCGCGCATTGCCAAACGACGGCCGAACCTTGACCCTGCCGAGGTCGTGCCCGTCGGCGCCGCGGCGCTGCGCGAGCTGCTGCACAAGTACATCGATGTCGGCTTCTCGAAGTTCGTGGTGCGGCCGGCTGAGCCGCCGGCGTCCTGGAGCGACGCATTGGACCAGCTCGCGGACGACGTGCTTTCGTTGCAGACATGAGCGACGACCTCAACTACCGACTTGGAACTGGCCCGGGCGGTCCAAACCTCGAGGATGGCCTCAGGTGGGCGGCCGAGCAGGACTTTCACTTTCTGGACTTCAACGCGGACCATGGCGCCAATGCGCTGTCGACCTGGACGCCCGAACGGATCCGCTCGGTGCGTGAGTACTGCGAGCAGCACGACCTCCACCTCGGCATCCACACGCTCTCCGGGGTGAACGTGGCCGAGTTCTCGCCCTACATGAGCGAAGCAGTCGACGCCTATATCCGCGCCAACGTCGACCTCGGGCGCGAGCTGGGTGTGCACCACGTCATTACCCACGCTGGACTCCATCAGAGCTCGGAGCTGGAGCAGCGCAAGGCGGCCTCCTTTTCGCACCTCTCGCAGGCCGCTGAGTACGCCCAACGTGCTGGGGTGACGCTTCTGCTAGAGAACCTCAACGTTGAGCCGCCAGAGGCTGAAGTTCACTACATGGGCCATTCCATCGAGGAGCTGTCCGAGTACTGGGAGAAGATTCCCGCCTCTGGCTTGGGCTGGGCGTTTTCTGCCAATCACATGCATCTGTTGCCTGGGGATTTCGACGCGTTCATTGACGCCTTCGGCGTTTCACGAATTGGGCTTGTGCTGGTGGCAGATAACCGCGGTCGCTACGAGGAGCATCTGCTGCCAGGCCAAGGCACGATGGACTTCACCCGCCTCTTCGGCCGCCTGGAAGGTGATGGCTATCGCGGCCCGTACATGCTGACGTTCGGAAATCGCGACCAAAAGCTGGCAGGGCGGCAGTACCTGTTGGAGAAAGCGACCGCCGCCCGCGCCGCGAGCACGAGCTGAGCACCCGGGCGCTTCACCATCCGAAGGTCCACCCCACGGAGTGTTCATCCCCCGAAGGGTTTACCTCCTCCCGGGGCCAACCCACCGAGGGTTCATCTCCCGAAGGTTTTCTCCCGGGAGGCTAACCCACGGAGGGTTCATCTCCCGAAGGTTTTCTCCCGGAGGGCTAACCCACGGAGTGTTCATCCCCCCGAAGGGTTTACCTCCCGGTGTCAACCCACGGACGGTTCATCTCCCGAAGGGTTGACCTCCGGAGGGTTCATCTCCCGGAGGGTTCAACCTCACGGCGGGTTCGAGCCCGTAGGCGCTAGGTGCGCGCGAACTTTTGCAGGCTATGGCAGCCGCTGTGATAGCGGTTGGACCGACTCAGAGCTGTGTGCGCTACTTCTCCGACATAGAGGTTTCCGCGGGAGTCGAGGCACAGCCCGTGAGGTGAGGCAAAGCTCG
>JAFAZN010000504.1 GCA_019239775.1 Chloroflexota bacterium | reverse complement strand
AACCGCTTTGTCCCGCTCTTCCTCGGTGTAGGCGTAGTACTCGTCCTTGCCGTAGGACACGCGGTAGAGCGGCGGCTGGGCGATGTATAGGTGCCCGTCGCTGATCACCTGGCGCATCTGGCGGAAGAAGAACGTCAACAACAGCGTGCGGATGTGCGCACCGTCCACGTCGGCGTCGGTCATGATGATGATGCGGTGGTAGCGCAGCTTGACCGGATCGAAGGTCTCGCTGGTGCCCGCGCCGATCGCCGTGATCAGCGCGCGAATCTCCTCGAAGGCGAGGATCTTGTCTTCACGCGCGCGTTCGACATTGAGGATCTTGCCTTTGAGCGGCAGGATGGCCTGGAAGCGGCGGTCGCGACCCTGTTTGGCCGAGCCACCGGCGGAATCACCCTCGACGAGGAACAACTCGCAGTTACTGGGATCCTTCTCGGTGCAGTCGGCGAGCTTGCCAGGCAGCGTGAGACCTTCGAGCGCGCTCTTACGAATGACGGCCTCGCGCGCACGCCGCGCGGCTTCACGAGCCCGCGCCGCGGTGAGACACTTTTCAATGATGCGCCGACCATCAGTTGGGTTCTCTGAGAGAAACTGGTCGAGCCCGGCGTTCAGGGCGCTCTGGACGGCAGGGCCGACCTCGGTGTTATTCAGCTTGTTCTTGGTCTGGGACTCGAACTGTGGATCCAGCACCTTGACGCTGACCACGGCGGTCAGGCCCTCACGGACGTCGTCGCCGCTGAGGTTCGGATCCGAGTCCTTCAGCAAGCCAACTTTGCGGGCGTAGTCGTTCAGGCTGCGCGTGAGCGCGGAACGGAAGCCGCTTAGATGCGTGCCGCCGTCGACGGTGTTGATGTTGTTGGCGAAGGTGTAGACGCTTTCGGCGAAGCTGTCGTTGTACTGCAACGCTACCTCGACCGCGACGTCACGGACGCGCCGTTCCACGTAGAACGGGCGCGGATGGAGCGGTTCGCGACTGAGGTTCAGATGGCGGACGAACGAGACGATGCCGCCTTCGAAGTAGAACGTCCACTCGCGCTCGTTGCCGGGGCCTGGACGTTCGTCCAGCAGCGTGATGCTCAGGCCCTTGGTGAGATACGCCATCTCGCGGAAGCGCTGGGCCAGGGTGTCGTAGCTGTAATCGATTGTGTCGAAGATCGATCGATCGGCCATGAAGGTGATCGTGGTGCCGTTGGGCTGGTCCGTATCAGCGACGCGTGCGACCGGCTCCATCGGGACGCCTTCGACGTACTCCTGGCGGTACAGTCCACCGTCCTTGCGCACCTCAACCCGCATCCACTCGCTCAACGCGTTCACCACGCTGGCGCCCACACCGTGCAGCCCTGACGAGACTTTGTACCCGCCACCACCGAACTTGCCGCCCGCGTGCAGAATCGTCATGACGACTTCCAGAGCGGACTTCTGCATCTGCGGCTGCAGATCGACCGGGATGCCGCGGCCGTTGTCGGACACTGTCACCGAGCCATCGGCATGGATGGTGACCTCGATGCGATCGTTGTGGCCAGCCAGCGCCTCGTCGACCGAGTTGTCGACGAGCTCGTAGACCATGTGATGCAGGCCGTACGTGCTGGTATTGCCGATGTACATGCCTGGGCGGCGGCGCACCGCCTTGAGGCCTTCGAGGACCTCGATGTTGGCGCCCGTGTATTCGGCCGAGGTTTCGAGGTCGATCTCGGCCTCGTACTGCTCGTCGTCGTCTTCGTTCAATGGTTCGTCGTTGCGTAGTGCCACAGTGTTGATGCTCCGCTGGCGTCGTTCGTGTTCGGCGCCCTGATCCGAACTAGGAAGCTCGGGGTACGGCGCCCGAAGCCGGAACGGGTTCGCTGCGCTGGGTGTAGAAGACCATGCCCGCGGCGATGAGGCCGCTGGCGATATAGGCATTGCCAAAGATGCCCAGGACGATGCCGAATGGCGATTGCAGTTCGTTGGCCAGCACGTCCCAGACGCGCCCCATGCCCGCGAGGATCAGCCAGGTCAGAAGGATCAATGCAACGCTTGGCCACAGCTGCCGTCGCACGAGGCCAACGCTGCGCTGAATGGCGCCGAGTGGGCCGGCGCCCGAGACGAAAATCGCCGGGATGCTGAAAAACAGGTGGACCCCCGCGAAGAGCACGCCTGCCAGGAGCAAGATCGAGCCCAGGACGGCGACCGGCGGCGAGACGACCGCCGTGAACCCGATCAGCAAGACAACGGGCACACCGAACAACAGCATCGCCGCGAGCACCACGAGCACGAACCCGAGGACATCCAGCACCGCGCGCGGGACGCGGCGGCACGCCGCCAGGGGACTACCGTCTCGCCCGCTGGATGCGCCGGCCAGACCGCCATAGAACCAACCGCCGAGCAGCAGGCTCAGGCCGACGCACGCGCCGAGCAGGGCGACGCCGTCACCCCAGCCATTGACGAAGGCGACTTCATCTGACGGGCTGGGTAGGCCGTCCACGCTGGGTAGGCCCAGTGGACCCCACACCAGGGCCTCGAAGCCGTTGACGTCGTCGCTGTGGGCCAGCAGCCACTGGCGGGATTGGTCGAGGCCGTTCAGGACGTCCACGAACGCAGGGTCGCGCGTGGCGCTGCGCTGACCGATGGCGACCTGGCGCGTCCATTCACTGGCGTCGGTCACCACCGGACCGACCAGCGGCGAGTAGGACACGTGCGGCCCGAGCCAGAGAAACAGGTTCAGCAGGATCGGCAGCAGCAGGACCCAGGGCTGGCGGTTGACGGCCGAATACCCGGCGGAAAGCGTCTCGATCACCCCGGTCGGCGGCGCCTCGCGGCGAGCCGTCAAGGGGTGTTGCACGAACTCAATTCTACTCGAAAACGGCCGAATCGAACGAGTGTTTCGGCGGGGTTCAGGCGGCGGTGGCGTCGGCGTTCAGGCGCACGTAGTCCAAGACGTAGGCGCCCTGGCGTCTTTGAATTTCTTGGCTGACGGCGTGGATGAAGTCTTCGTGCAGCGCGGCTGGGAGGACGGCCAGGTGATTGCGCATTACTACGGCGCGGCCGAAGTCGGCCAGCGCTTGGGCGTCTGGAAACGTCTGGGGCGACGGCTCGAGCCAGGTCTCGATCTGTGTGAAACCGGCGGCCTGCAGGCGCGCCTGGGTTTGTTCGGGTGAGTAGTAGAAGCGCCAGAGCGACTTGCCACTCAGGTGCTCCAGGTAGGGCGGCTGGGCAGCGATGGCGTCGGTGCCCGCCATGAAGCCGGCCAGGTTGTCGCCGCCGCCGAACTGACTCACCAGCCTGGCGCCTTCTCGTAGCACTGTTCGCAACTGGCTGAACAGTTGGCCGTGGTCGTCAATCCAGTGGAACGTCGCGGTTGAAAACACCGCGTCCACGGAGTTCGGCGCGACCGCCGAGGCGAGCGCCAGCAGGTTGCTCTGGACGAACGCAACCTGCGACGCGTACGCCGCCAGCGTGGTGCGGGCTTCGGCGAGCATCGCCGGTGACTGATCGACCGCGATCACTCGCCCGGTTGGCAGTCGCTCGAGCAGCTGCTCGGTGACCTTGCCCGACCCGCAGCCTGCATCGAGCACGACCTCGTCCCCCGCCAGTGTCAGACGATCGAGCACGTTTGCACCCCAGGCCGCGTGCGGCTGCGCCACGCGGTGATACCGCTGCGCATCCCAATCAACCCCCGCTTGCCGGCCCACGTTGCGCCAGTGTACGAGTGTTTCACGTTTTTCCGTGACCTGCCGGTCACAAAACCGGGGCGTGGGCCGGTTACCGGGTTGCTACTACACTCTTCGGACGCATGGGCTATTCGGTGCGGGCGATTGCGGATAGCGAGCTGGTCGACTGGGTCTCGGCCATGCATACCGCCTTTCATTCCAGCAGTTCGGCCGACGAGGTTGCGCGGTTTCGGGTCGACGCGCGGCAGCAGGATGTGTATCGCACCCTGGCGAGCTTCGACGACCAGGGGCGTGTGGTCGGCACTTACGAAAGCTTCACCGCGCAACTGACGCTGCCTGGAGTCGAGGCCTGCCTGCCCGCCAACGCCGTCACTTCCGTGTCCGTGCTGCCGACGCACCACCGCCGCGGACTGCTGCGCCGCATGATCGGCGAGGACTTGCAGGCCGCCAAGGAGCGCGGCGAGGCGGCCAGCATTCTGATCGCCGCCGAATATCCGATCTATGGCCGCTTTGGCTTCGGACCGTCCACCGAACAGGTCGAATACCGGCTGCAAACGGCACACGCCAAGTTTCTCGCCCAAGCGTCTGGCTCGGTTGAGCTGGTCTCAGCGGAGCGCATGCGTGAGGTCGCCCCGACCGTGTTCGACGCGGTCCGCCGCACCTGTCCAGGACAGATCGACCGCCACGCCATCCGCTGGGACGTCCGTTTGGGCCTGCGGCCGGCACCGTGGCGCGGCGAGCACGAGACGCTGCGCTGCGCAATCTACACCCCGTCCAGTGGCGAGGCGCCGACCGGCTACGTGCTGTATCGCGTCAAAGCCGACTGGCGAAACCACGTGCCGGGCGGTCGGGCCGAGGTGGAAGAGCTGATGGCGCTTGACGGCGACGCCTACCTCGGGCTGTGGCGCTACTGCGCCGAGCTCGACCTGGTCAGCGAGGTGACCGCGGAGCTGCGGCGCGTCTACGAGCCGCTGCCGTGGCTACTGGCCGATGCGCGCAAAGCCGTTCAGGAGTTGTCGCGGTCCGACTTTCTGTGGTTGCGGCCGCTGGATACCGCACGACTGCTCGAGACGCGGCGCTATGCGACCGCCGACCGAGTCGTGATCGAGGTAGACGATCCACTGGGCCTTTCAGGCGGGCGTTTCGCATTGGAGGGCGGGCCAGACGGTGCACAATGTCGTGACACGACAGAATCCGCCGACCTGCGCCTCGGGGTCAGCGTGTTGGGCGCAATCGCACTCGGTGGCAATGACCTGGGTGCGATCGCCGCGGCCGGGCGGGTGGAGCAGTGCACGCCTGGTGCGACTGGGCGTGTAGCACGGATGTTCGCCTGGCCGAGCGCGCCGTGGTGTAGCACCTTCTTCTGAGCTCTTTCAACCGTCTGCGCTTCTTCGACGGAAGGCGGGATCCGCTGGTATACTCCGCGCAGTTCGCCCGATGCGCCTCACGGGACGTGGGGCAGCTTTTTGCTGACTGACTCTTTGATTGTTCGATCCTTGATCCAGGGAACCACGCCGCGTGCCCAAGCGTACCTACCAGCCTAAGCGCATCCCGCGTAAGCGGGAGCACGGCTTCCTCAAACGCATGCTGACCGCCGCTGGTCGCGCGGTACTCAAGCGACGCCGGCTGCGGGGGCGCAAGCGCCTCACTGTCGTCTGATCGAGAGCGGCGTGCGCAGCGCCACCGTGATCGTGAGTGAGACGCGAGCAGCGGCTGCGTTCGCCAGCCGATTTTCGGCGCGTGCGCGACCTGGCACCACGTGGCTGGGCGCACCCGCTCCTGGTGCTGTACTGCGCGGCCAATGACCTGGGTCGAACGCGCGTTGGGATCACCGTGAGTAGTCGCGTGGGAAACGCGGTGGTGCGCAATCGCGTGCGGCGACGACTCCGCGAGGCGTTGCGAGAACGCTTCGTGCGTTTACCTCAGGGTGCCGACATCCTGGTTACGGCGCGGCCGGCAAGTGCCACCGCGACTTGGGCCGAACTATGCATGGCAATCGACGTCGTTCTCAACAGGGCAGCGGTGTCGCAGCAGTGACTGCAACTACGTGGCCGGTTGACTCCGTCCTATCACTGAAGTCCATGCCGCGCCGCGTGCTCCTGGGGCTCATCTGGGTGTACCAGTCAACGATCGGCCCGAGTCTCCCGAAGGCCTGCCGGTACGAGCCGACGTGCTCGTACTACGCCGCGGATGCAGTCGCTAAGCACGGCGCGGTGCGCGGCAGTTGGCTCGCAATCAAGCGCCTGGCGCGCTGCCAGCCGTGGGGTGGAAGTGGTTTCGACCCCGTCCCGTGAGCCGTTCGGCGATACTCCTGTGCAATTCGGTGCGACCCGAGCGCGCACGCCCTGCCACTGGAGACCCTGATCGGTGAACCTGAACGCCCTGCTGCCTATCTGGAACGGCTTCCTGGTGCATCCGATCATGCACGGGCTGGAGTTCGTCGCCACGCCGCTGCTCGGGGTCGTGCCGGCCGGCGTAGCCGGCGCCTTGGCCATCGTCATCTTCACGATCTTCTTGCGACTTCTCCTTGTTCCGCTGTCGCTGGTACAGATTCGGTCGCAGCGGGCGCAGATGGCCATTCAGCCCGAAATGAAGGAGATCCAGCGCAAGTTCAAGGGAGATCGCGAAGGCCTCGCTCGCGCGCAGATGGCGCTCTACAAGGAGCGCGGCATCAACCCGGCGGCGGGCTGTCTGCCTCTGGTGATCCAGATGCCGATCCTGTTCGGCATGTACGCGGCCATGTCGCAGCTAGCAACGGTGGGCCTCACGCTCGACCAGGTCGCCATCAGTCAGATTCAGCCCGGGCAGGTGACCTACGCGGCCTCGCGAAGCGTTGTGCCGTACCCGTACAACCAGTTCGTTCTGGCCAGGCTGCACGTGGTGCCGCACGGCACGAGTCCGATCTCCGTTTCGGTCGACGACAGTCAGTCATCGGTGGCGTGGCAAGGCGAGCAACTGCCGTTGACGCATGCGCAGGACCTCGTCCTGACACCCGGCGCGGTGCCACAGAACGCGAATCAGAACCCGCCGAATAGCCAGGCTGGAACCGCGAGCATCTTCCTACGCAGCGGCGTGCCGGATCCCGACGGCATCACGATGGACCGTGACGTGCCCGTGGCGGATGGTCAGTCGTACGTCATCGAAGTCTGGGTTAATGGCGCCACGACCAACGTCGATTCGGCCAAGGCGGTCATCACCTTCGACCCCAGCCTCCTGGATGTGCCGCAACTGGAGACGCCGCCGATCAACGACGCCGACGCCGCCTTCAAGAGCACGTTTTTGTGGTTGCCGAGCCTCGGTCAGCCGGATGTGTTCCACATCCCGGGTGTGAGCTTCACCATCCCAGGCCTGCTGCTGCTCATCATGACCGTCACGTCGTACCTCAGCCAACGCATGGCCACCATGCCCACCGAAGATCCCCAGCAGCAGGCAATGATGCGCTCGATGGCCTTCATGCCGCTGATGTATCTGTTTTTCTTCTTGAACACGCCGGCTGGTCTCGTGCTGTACTGGCTGACCAGCAACGTCTTCAGCATGTTCCAGCAGTACTTCACGGTCGGATTCGGGTTACTTGGGGGCGATCTGGAGCGCCTGACCGGCCGTGATTTCCAACCACCCTGGGCACATCTGAAACGTAAGCAGGCGATGGTGAGCGCGCTGGCCGCGAAGGGCAACGGTCGGGTGACCACCTACGACACCGACGATCAATTCAATCAAGACAAAGCACCTACCCCCGGCGAGCGACACGCGGCCGGCGCCACACGTCGACCGCGACCCGGAAGCCAGGGTAAGGGGAGGAGACGTGGCAAGCGTTGAAACCAGTGGTCCAACAGTAGACGACGCAATCGATGCGGCGCTCGAGAAGCTCGACCTCGACGAAGACCAGGTCGACCTCGAGATTTTGTCCGAAGGTGACGACGGGCAGCCTGCGCGCGTCCGTGCGACGCCGCGCAGTGAGGTGGTCGGGGGCGATACCGGGCTCGAGTCCGGCGTGTCACTGAGCGCGGACGCGGGCGAAACCGAGTGGGACGAGGGCCTGGCGACGGCGGGACGCGAAATCGTCGAAGACCTGCTCGATTACATGGGCTTCCCGGGTGAAGTCGACGTGCTGCGCGCGGGCAAGGAGAACGGCACGCCCACGCTGGCAATGGCCGTCGTCGATGGCGAGTCGATGGGCGCGCTGATCGGCCGTCGCGGCGAGACCCTACAGGCCTTCCAGTTCATCACCCAGCTGCTCGTGAACCGACGACTCGGGCACTGGACGCGCGTGCTGCTGGATATCGAAGGCTACCGCTCGCGGCGGGAGCGCTATCTCAAGGACACCGCGCTGCGGGCGGCCGAAAAAGCCATGCGCTACCGCGAATCCATTGAGCTGGACCCGATGATCCCCAGCGAGCGGCGCATCGTGCACCTCACGCTTGCGACACATGAATTCGTGACCACGCATTCCGAGGGCGAGGGCGACAATCGGCGCGTGATCGTCGAGCCGACGCCGGAGTACGTGCAGCAGCACGGTGGCCCGGCGGAGCGCCCGGAACGAGCACCTGGCCCCGGTGGGCGGGGTGGCTTCAGTCGTGGTGGGCGGCCTGGCGGCCGCGGGCGAGGCGGCTTCGGCGGCGGCGGCGGCTACCGTGGTCGCTGATCCGCGCTGATCCAGCAGGATGGCGGAAGCGCCCGAACCTCGCGGCATCGACTACCTCCTCCTCGGTCACGTCACCGTCGATCGACTTGACGAAAAACGCGTCGCGATGGGTGGCACCGCCACCTATGCGGCGCTAACGGCGAAAAATATGGGCGCACGCGTCGGTGTGCACACCAGTGCGGCCTACGAACCGGGCCTGATCGACATCCTGCGCGGCGTGCTGGTGGCTCGCATCCCCGCCGAGTACACCACCTGTTTCGTCAACGACTATTCATCGGGCAGGCGCCAGCAGACCATTGAATCGGTCGCCGATAAGCTGACCTACGATCAGATCCTGCCCGAGTGGCGCAACTCGCCGGTCGTCCACCTTGGGCCACTGTGCCAGGAGCTGGACACCGCCATCATCGAGCGCTTTCCGCGATCGCTGATCGGCGTGACGCCGCAGGGATGGATGCGCGCGTGGGACGAGGACGGCCTGGTCCGAGCGATCGAGTGGGCCGACGCCGCGCGCGGATTACGCAAAGCCGCGGTGGTGGTGATCTCCGAAGACGACGTTGCTGATAAGTCCGTGATCAAAGAATGGGCCGGCAGGGCGCGCACGCTGGTCGTGACGCTGGGCGAACGCGGCTGCGACGTGTACCGCCAGGGCGGCGGCGAGCCGTTTCACTCTCCGGCGTTCAAGCCAGCGGTCGAGGTGGATCCCACAGGTGCAGGCGACGTGTTTGCCGCCGCGTTCTTGTGGCACCTGCAGCAAAGTGGCGGCGACTGGAAAACGGCCGCCGACTGGGCCAATTGCGTTGCCTCATTCGTGATTGAAAAGCGTGGCGTGTCGGGCGTCCCCAAATTAGAAGACGTCGAAAAACGCTGGCAAAACGGCAGCGGGGAGCGAGTCTCAGCGCGGTAGCGAGAATCTCGACGCGGGGTGCATAATGGCCGCCGCAACCAGACGACGCGCAATTGAGGGGATCGTGCGCTCAAACGGCATCTGGGTCGCGGGGAGCAGTCATTGGCGTCAGTTGAAACTGGTGAACCTGCCGCGGCGGACGGTCACCTCGAACAGGAGGCCACGGCGCCGAAGCCAAAGCCAAAGAACACGGACGGCATCCTCTTTTTGGCCGCGGTTTTTGTGGCTGGCGTGGCTCTTTATGCCGCTGCCGCATTTCTGTACTTCGATGGCAATGTCAGTTTCACCGACAATGGCTGGAACCTGGTGTTCTTCGCCGCGATTCTTTCGATGCTAAAGACGTCTATTACGGTTGCCATCACTCGAAAGTATGCACTGCACAAACACGCGAGCGAATTCTGCACGCTTGCACTCGGGGCATCGTTCACGGCTACTGCCGCTCAGATCAACGCCAGCTCTACGAATCTATTCACGAATTTGCCGCCAATACTACGCGATAAGAGCTCAACCGCGCCACAGTGGGAAACCTTGATCTCCATGATCTTGATTTCTTTGCTGCTGTCAATCGCGACAACAAAAGTGTCTTTCGAGCTCGATCGCGGCGATGCAGCCTTCTGGCCCGTTCTGTACGCGTTCAATGTCATAGTCGGCCTCGTACTGGTGGTCGCGTACGTGGCGCTCCTGGTCGGCAAGGTGGGGTAGCCGCCGTGCTGCCTATCGCATTGTTGGTTCTGGCCAGCGCGCTGATCCCGTTTGGGCTGCATTTGTACGTAAACCGCGTTCCCATTCTGGATCCGATTCGCGACTTCGCACTACGCCAGCAGACGCTGAGGGCGGTCGCCACGCGGTCGAGTGTTCGCCGCGCAGTCAGACGTTCCCGTGCAAGTCCGATGATTCCCGTGCAAAGTGCAGCAGCGCTGCTGACCGGGCTGCTGGTGTATGTCATTGCCCAAGCTGCTGGGTATGTGGGCGCGTTTTCCCTCGTCGTTGCTTTTGCTGCGTTCGTGGCGAACTCCACCCCGCTCATCCCGATGTTTGTTGAACCCGGACGCGGCTCATTGAGAGGCATTCTCTCAAGGTCGGCGCTCGTAATCGCGTTCACATGGGCGTTGCTGCTCAGCGTGCCGGCGGTGTCACGCCAACTCGACGCGCGCTTCACGCCCACGCTCGGTGCAACCTCTGTCCCCGCGGATGCGACCCCGGCACCAGCGGTCGTGGCAACCCCGCCAGTTGTTGAGACTCAACGCCCTCAACCCACCGCCACCGTGGTCAGTAAAACGCTCTACGAACCCGACTGGACAAACAGTGCGGACGACTTCACGTGGGATCGCAGCACATGGGTGTGGTCGCCGGGTCAATTGACCAGCGTTCAAACTGGCACAACCCGCCTGTTTGCGCCTTACCGACCTCCAGTTAGCGACTACACAATTGAGTCACGGATCGAGAGCAACGGATTCCTGACCGCCGGCGCTTACGGCATCTTCGTGGCAGAGGAGAGCACAACCGCGGACGTGTACTACGGAGGCGTGGATGCTGCCGGCGGCACGGAAACGCGGGTCTTTGCTGGTTTTGGCGACGTACACAACGGTGTTCAGCAGGCACCAGGTACGGCGACGGTGACCAATCGTACGCCGCTGTCGGATCCGCACACCTTCCGACTGGACGTCCATGCAAGCAGGATCACCTTCAGCATGGACGGCCTAGCCGGTGCGAATGTCACCACGAATCAGGATCTGAAGGATCGAGTCCTTGGCGTCTGGACTGACTATGCCCAGGTTACGGTCACGTCCTTCACGGTGCGCGCGATCCAACCCGAACCGGTCGCGGCAGTCGAGGCCAAGATCGCCAACTGAGGCGTCTGTGTTCGCGTGGTCGGGGGCATCGTGCGCGGCGCCTCTGACCCGGCTATCGTCAGTTGTGACGTGAGCGGCGCGAAGATCCTCGCGGTGGCCAATCAGAAGGGCGGGGTGGGCAAGACGACCACGGCCGTCAATGTGGCGGCGTATCTGGCATTGGGAGTGCGGGTGCTGCTCGTGGATCTCGATCCGCAGGCCAATGCCACCAGCTCATTGGGGCTGGACCCGAATGGCGTTGAGCTCTCGACGTACGATGCGCTGATTGGCCAGGCACCGCTTGGCGCTGTTGTGGTCGGGAGCGGTCGGTCGCAACTGGATCTGGCGCCGGCCAGCCGCGCGCTGGCTGGTGCGCAAGTGGAGCTGGTCGACTTGCCGGATCGCGAGCGGCGTCTCAAGAACGCGCTGCGAGAGCTTGAATCCGTCAAACAGTACGACGTCGTCATCGTGGACACACCGCCCTCGCTGGGGATCCTGACTTTGAACGCCTTGGTCGCGGCCGATCTGTTGCTCGCACCCGTGCAGTGCGAGTATCTGGCCCTCGAAGGTGTCGCGCAGCTGATGGAGACGATCGAGCTAGTCCGCGCTACCCTGAACCCGCGGCTCGAGCTGCTGGGCATGCTGATGACGATGTACGACCCGCGCACGCGCCTCTCGCCGCAAGTGGTTGACGAGGTGCGCCGCCACTTTCCCGATCGCACGTTTCAGACGGTCATCCCGCGCAGCGTGCGACTGAGCGAGGCGCCCTCATATGGCAAGCCAGTGCTCGAATACGAGCCGACCTCACGCGGCGCGAGCGCCTACGCTGACCTCGCCCAGGAGCTCATCGAACGCGGACTGCTTCGGCGATGAGCGAACGCGGGCTAGGGCGAGGCCTCGGCGCGCTCATCCCGCGCGCCGGCACGGTCGGCCTCCGCGAAGTGCCTGTGGACGCGATCAGACCGAATCCCTGGCAGCCGCGCACGAACTTCGACGAGGAGGAGCTCGACGGCCTGGCGCAGTCCATTCGCGAACACGGTGTGCTCCAACCGGTCCTGGTCAGCCAACAATCTGACGGGACGTACCAACTGATCACGGGCGAGCGGCGATGGCGCGCCGTGAAGAAAGCCGGTATGGCCACCGTACCGGCGATGGTCAAAGAAGCCACGCCGCAGGCCAGCCTGGAGCTGGCGCTGGTGGAAAACATTCAGCGGCGCGATCTGAACCCATTGGAGGAGGCGCACGCGTTTCGGGCGTTGCTCGATGAGCACGGATTGACCCAGGAGCAGCTGGGCCAGCGCATCGGCAAGTCGCGCGTATCGATTACCAACACGCTACGGCTGCTGCAGCTACCCGAAGCGGTGCGGGAGGCTTTGGGAGATGGGTCCATCACTGAAGGACACGCACGCGCGATCTTGATGGCCAACGAGGAGCCCGCGCGCCTGCAAGTGTTGGAGCGTGTGCTGGCGGATCGCCTGAGCGTGCGCGAGACGGAGGCGTTTGCGCGACGGCTGAACGAGGGGCCGGTAACTCGGACGGCCGCAGAGACGCGCGCGGACCCTGACGTGGAGCGGCTAGAGGATGCCTTCCGGCAAGCGCTCGGAACGCGTGTGCGACTGCTGAAGGGTCGCCGCGGCGGGCGGCTGGTCATCACGTTTTTCTCGGACGAGGAGCTGCAGGGGCTGTACGAAGCGATCGTCCGCGACCGCACCTAATCTTGGCGGATTTCTTCGAGCATACGGATCATCCGCGACGATGACCTCTGGTCGGTGAGCGGCAAAAGCACCACCTGGGCGCCTATCGCATGGGCAGTGACGGCCTCGGGCAACGATGCTTCCGAGTAGTCGGCGCCTTTGGCATAGATGCTCGGACGCACGGCGCGCAGTAGCTCATCGGCGGTGTCTTCGCCGAAGATGACCACGTAGTCCACGGGTTCGAGCGCGGCGACCAACTCTGCTCGTTCGAAGTCGGGGATGAGCGGACGGCCTGGTTTGTGAACGGTGCCATCTGCGTTCACGCCCACCACGAGCACGTCGCCCAATTCGCGCGCACGACGTAAGTAGCGCAGATGACCGACGTGCAGAAGATCGAAGACGCCATTGGTCAGCACGACACGCAGATCTGGCGTGAGCCTGGCCAGTAACGTGTTCAGATCTAGGACAGGGCCGGGCATGTCAAACGGTACAATTTGCAGAATGGCCTCAACGTCGGGGTCGGGGTTGAGTATCTCGGCGGTGCTCCCTGCGTACAACGAGGAGGCGATCATCGAGCGTACCGTGCGGCATGTGGCCGGTGTGCTCTCAAGCCTGACCACGGAGTATGAGGTCATCGTGACCAACGACGGTTCGCGCGATCGGACCGGCGAGGTACTAGCGGCTCTGGAAGCACAGGAGCCCGGACTGAACTTGCGTGTGGTTACGCACCCGGTCAACTACGGCTACGGCGCGGCCCTTGCCAGCGGCTTCGACGCCGCGCGCAAAGAGCTGATCTTCATGACCGACGGCGACAAACAGTTCGACGTGACGGAGCTGAGCCAGTTTCTGCCAGCGATGGACGCCCAGACAGACCTGGTCATCGGCTGGCGGCGCAACCGCGCCGATCCACCAATGCGCAAGCTGAATGCGCTGGGCTGGAAACTGCTGGTGAATAGCCTCTTCGGCTATACGGCGCGCGACGTGGACTGTGCGTTCAAACTGTTTCGACGGCGTGTCTGGGAGAGCATGACCGTGCACGCCCGGGGCGCGACATTCTCGGCGGAGTTCCTGATCAAGACGCGGCGCCTTGGATTTCGGGTCAAAGAGCTGCCGGTCAGTCACCTGCCGCGCACGGCGGGCAGCCCCACGGGCGCGCGCCCGGATGTGATCGTGCGCGCCTTCGTCGAACTGTTCCGCCTCTGGCGCAACCTGGATAGCGAGCTGCAGGCGGACCCACGCGCACGCGACAGGATGGGCGGCGGACGTGGCATCGCGGCTATCTAGCGTCCGGTTTCCGGGCGAGCCGGAGTACCGCTCCGACCTGCCGCCGCTCGAGCGTGAACGAAAACCGGTCGGCTACCGCGCTGGCTGGCAGCTGGAGGAGCGGCTGCAGGGGGTCGGCGTCGTGGTGCTCGGGCTCGTCGGTTTGCTCGTGGTGTACGGCATTTACACCGGCGCCTTGCCCTCTGGACTGCCTCCGCCACCTCCGCCACCGAAAGGGGTGCTGATCCAGGTACCGGTGGTAAACCCGGCAGCGTTCTTTCTGCCTGTGATCGCGGTGGTGTCGGTACTACTGATCGCGGTCGGCTTCAAACGCGTGTTCGACCCGTGAGGTGAGCGAGCCCGGCGTGTTAGACTCGCCGGCCTCAAACTGACATGCCACGACCGATTTGGAAAGGCGCCATCACTTTCGGGATGATCAGCATCCCTGTCAAGCTGTTTGGCGCCACCGAAAGCAAAGATCTCGCCTTCAACACGCTGCACAAGGTGTGCAAAAGTCGGCTCAAGCAGAAGCGCTGGTGTCCTGTCGACGATCGCGAGGTCTTCCAGGACGAGGTCGTGCGCGCCTACGAGTTCACCAAAGATAACTACATCGAAATCACGGACGAGGACATCGAATCGCTGCCCGTTCCGAGCAAGCACACCATCGAGCTGACGTCCTTCGTCAAATCTGACGAAATCGACCCCGTGTATTTCGAGCGGAGTTATTTCCTCGAGGCGGAACAGATTGGCGGCAAGCCGTACGCGCTCTTGATGCGGGCACTCAAGACCAAGGACGTGGTCGCGATTGGCAAAATCGCGTTGCGCAACAAGGAAAGCCTGTGCGCTTTACGCGCGGGCGACAACGCGCTTATGCTCGAGACGCTGTACTACCCGGACGAGATCCGCACGGCCGATCTGCAGGCCGAACCCGAGGTGCTCGTTTCACCGCAGGAGCTCACGATGGCGCTGAGCCTGGTCGAGATGCTCGAAGAGCCGTTCGATCCCAAGAAGTACCACGACGAGTACAGGACGGCGATGCTTGAGATGATCGAGGCCAAGGCCAACGGGCAGGAGGTCGTCGCGGCTCCCGAGACGCCGCTACCGAAGACGGTCGATCTCATGGCAGCGCTCAAGGCGAGCCTGGAGGCGGCCAAGAAGGGCAAGCCCGGTGCGCCAGTGGCTACGGAACCAGAGGAGCCACAAGAGGAAGTGGCGGTCGCCTTCTAACGCCCAAGGGCCACCAAACAGTCCCAACCACACGGGTGTGTTGCACCGCACTGTTTCCAACCACGGACGTGGTCACCCCACGGGTACATCCGTCGGGTGGTAGTCCCACAATGGTTGAGCGGTTGTGGCCTTAGACGAGTATCGCGCCAAGCGCGACTTCGCCAAGACGGCCGAGCCCGCGCCGCGGGAGGAGCAGCCGCGTAGTGGGCCGCTCACGTTTGTGGTGCAGAAGCACGCTGCGCGGCGGCTGCACTACGACTTTCGGCTCGAAGCCGACGGGGTGCTCAAGTCCTGGCCGATCCCAAACGGTCCCTCCTATACGCACGGGGAACGGCGGCTTGCAGTCCAGACCGAGGATCACCCGCTGGAGTACGCCACATTCGAAGGCGTTATCCCCAGGGGTGAGTACGGCGGCGGCGAAGTCATCGTCTGGGACTGTGGCATCTACGCGCCTGAGGAGCACGGCGAACCGTGCTTCGACCGTGAACGCGCAGAAAAGCTGGTGCGTCGCGGAATCGAGCAAGGCAAGCTCGGCGTCTTCCTTCAGGGTCACAAACTGCACGGCGGCTGGACGCTGGTCCATACCCAGGACAAGAACTGGTTGTTCATCAAAAAAGACGACAACTTCGCCAACGCCGCGCATGATGTGCTGCTCGAAGACCAGTCGGTGCTGAGCGGACTCACGATCGAGGACCTCCGAGCAGGTCGACTGCCACACCGAGGAACGCAGCTGCTGCTGGACCCGGCGAGTTCGACGGGCGCGCGCAGGTCGGCGCTGCCGCGCCAGATTTCGCCGATGCTGCCGTCCCTGACCGAGCGCGCGTTTTCGAATCCGAACTGGCTGTTCGAGCCGAAATTGGACGGCTATCGGGTCATCGCCACGGTCGAGGGCCGCGACGTGCGCCTCAGCTCGCGTCGAGGTCTGGACTGTTCGAACGAGTACCCGTGGTTGGTCGCGGCGTTGCAGCGTCAACCCTATCGAGAGGTGATTTTCGACGGCGAGATCGTGGCCGTCGACGAGAACGGCCGGCCCTCGTTTCAACTGCTCCAGAATCGCCTGAGCGAGCCGAAACCGACCCTGCTGTACTACGCCTTCGACGTACTGTACCGAGACGGCTTCGACCTGCGCGGGGTGCCGCTCGAGCAGCGCAAGGAGCTGCTGCGCAACAGCCTGATCCCGACCGGGCGGCTGCGCGTCGTCGAGACCTTTGCAGAGGATGGGCTGGGCCTCTTCGAGGCAGTGCGCAACACCGGCATCGAAGGCATCGTGGCCAAACGGCGCGACAGCCGCTACGAGCCTGGTCGACGCAGCGATTCCTGGCTCAAGGTCAAAGCGACGCAGAGCGACGAGTTCGTGATCGGCGGCTATACGGTCGGCTCGGGGTCGCGGGCCCACACCTTCGGGTCATTGATCGTTGGTTACTACCGTGATGGCGCCTCGAAGCTGACGTACGTTGGCCACGCCGGCTCGGGATTCGACGATCGCACGCTGAAGGCGGTCTACGAACGGCTGCAGGCGCTGGTCACCGATGAATGTCCGTTTGAGGGTGAGGTGCCGAAGTACGGCATGTGGCGACGGCCGGGCAAGGCGGAGGGACCCATCACCTGGGTGAAGCCTGACCTCGTGGCGCAGGTCAAGTACGCCGAGCGCACGTCCGACGGCATCCTGCGGGCGCCAGTCTTCCTCGGGATTCGAGAGGACAAAGCTGCGCGTGACGTGGTGGACGTGGAGGTTCTGAGCCCACCCGCGCGTCATGCGGCAAACGCTCGGACCGCGCGCGAACCACGGTCGGAACCGATCGATGGTGGGGCGGAATCCGGGGCTGAACTGGTCGAAACGTTGTTGAACCACACGGGTGAGAAGCTCACGTTGGAGGTGGATGGATACGAGATCGCCTTCAGCAACCTCAACAAGGTTTTTTGGCCTGCCCACGCCCAACAGCGAGCACTCACCAAGCGGGATCTCATTGTGTATTTCGCGAAGGTCGCGCCGTACGTCCTGCCGCACACGCAGGATCGGCCGCTGACCCTGGTGCGCTTCCCGAACGGTATCGGCGGCGGCCACTTCTACCAGAAGCACTACGAGACGGGGCCGTTGCCGCCATTCGTTCAGACCACCTGGCTGTACTCGGACCAGAACAAGGGCGATGGTGAGTACCTCCGCGTGAACAACCTGGCCACGCTGCTGTGGCTAGGCCAGCTGGCGGATATCGAGCTGCACACCTGGTACTCGCGGGTCGACCCGAGTGGCGATGCCGACGGCTTGCCAACTTCCTTTGCGGGATCCGTCGAGAACATGCAGCAGTCCGTCCTGAACTACCCGGATTTCGTGGTCTTCGATCTCGATCCGTACCTCTACTCGGGCAAAGAGGCGCGCGGGGAAGAACCCGAGCTGCATCCCGAGGGGTTCGCGGCGACCTCGCAGGTGGCGCTGTGGCTCAAGGAGATGCTGGACAGCCTGGGTCTCGCCTCGTTCGTTAAAACGACCGGCCGCACCGGCCTGCACATCTACGTGCCGATCAAGCGCACGCTGGACTATCACGCCACCCACACGGTGAGCGAGACGCTGGCACGTGTGCTGGCGCAGCAGCACCCACGCGAGGTGACCATCGAATGGGCGGTCGACAAGCGGCGGGGTAAGGTCTTCGCCGATTACAACCAGAACGTCCGGGGCAAAACCCTGGCGTCGATTTACTCGCCGCGCGTGTTGCCGTGGGCGGCGGTGTCGATGCCGCTGCGCTGGGAGGAGGTTGGGCGGGGCGTGTTCCCGACGGATTTCACGATCCTGACGGCGCCCGAGCGGCTGCGCCAGGTCGGGGATCTCTGGGCGGGCATTCTCGATGCCAAGCAAGACCTGGCGGGGCTGCTGGCATCGGCGTGACGGCCGGGGCCGTCCTGGCGCCCGGGTACGGCGGCTCTGCCGATCAAGCCATCCTGGTGCAGTGTGCCTCGCGGCTGGAGCGCAGCGGCATTGTCGCCAGGCGCATGAGCTTCACGCGCGCACGGCCAGTAGAGGATTTTGCGCCGGAGCTGAACGAACTCCGACAGGTTCGAGACGGCCTGCGCAACGGAGGCGTGCAAAAACTTGCGCTGATTGGTCGCTCGTTTGGCGGAAGGATGTGCGCGCGCCTGGCGGCAACCGAGCCGCCGGATGCGTTGGTGCTGTTGGGCCATCCAATTTCACCGCCGAACCGGCCGCGGCTGGACGATGAAGCCGCGCTTCTCGCGGTTGGCTGTCCAACGCTGATCGTCCAGGGCGACCACGACCGCCTGGGGCCACTGGCCGTGTTGGAACGGATCGCAGCCGAGAACCGGCAGATCGAGATCTACGTGCTCATAGGTGTTGGCCACCAGTTCGGGAAGCGCCAGACCGAGGGGCTGGAACACGCTGCAATGTGGCTGGAGCAGCGTCTGCGCGGCTAAAATCGGCGGCAGCAACATGCGTGATTGCTTGCTGCAAAAATTTGCATGAGTTGTGCCAAGGCGCTGCGCATGCGGCGATTGTTTCGAGCCGACGGACGGCTGCTGCTTGTGGCGATGGACCATGCCGCGTTCATGGGCCCCGCTCCAGGCTTGAACCTGGGCACCATTCGCGAGGTCGTCGCCGCTGGCGCGGACGCCGTGATGACGACGTATGGGACTGCACGTCAAGCGAGTGAGTCGGTGGATGTGCTGGGTCGGGCGGCGCTGGTCGTCAGCCTGGATGTCCATGCGCCCGAGCCGGCAGAGCAGGTGGAGCGTGCGATACGACTCGGAGCTGATTCGGTGAAGGTGCTCGCGGTTTCAGGCGAACCGCCGCAATGGACTGCGCTCGAGCGGTACGCGGTGGTCTGCGATCGCTGGGGCGTGCCGTTTCAGGCAGAGGTGATCCCGGGCGGCTTCGATCAACCGGACAAGCACACGCCAGACAACATTGCGCGCGCAGTGCGCCAGGCGGCTGAGATGGGCGCTGACTACGTCAAAACCCTGTACACGGGCGATCCAGAGAGCATGAGCCGAGTGGTCGAAGGCGCATGCGTACCCGTGGTGATTCTGGGTGGCGAACGCACCGCGTCCGAGGCGGATCTACTGGCGCATGTACATGAGGCACTGTTGGCGGGCGTGAGTGGGGTGGCGTTCGGGCGCAACATCTGGGCTCACCCGGATCCCGCGGGCATCACCACGCGGTTAGTCGGGGCGATCCACGGGTGAGGTATCGGCGGGCGGTTATCACAGCACCGAAACGCATCGAGTTCGAGGAGGTGCCGCTACCGACGCCCGGGCATGGCCAGGTTCTGGTGCGCGTGGCGGCCGCGGCGCTGTGCACGTGGGAGCAGCGCGTGTACGCGGGCATCGACACCTGGTCCTACCCGCTCGTGGGTGGCCACGAGTTCGCGGGGACCGTCGAAGCCATCGGCGCGGGTGTGATCCAGAAACTGGCGCCTGGCGACCAGGTAGCGGTCGCAGGCTTACGCCGCTGCGGGCAGTGCTGGGCGTGTCGCCGCGGCTACGACAACATTTGCGACAACGCGCACGCCGAGACCCGCGTACCGGGCACCCCCTGGGGACCCGGCGGTTTCGGAGAGTACGTGATCGCGGATGGCTACCAGGTGTACCGCTACCCTCGACCCGTTCCGCCTCTCGAGGCGGCGCTGACCGAGCCGCTGGCGTGTGTGCTGCATGACGTGAAGCGATTCACCCCACGCCGCGGCGACACGGCGGTGGTCATCGGCGCAGGCATCATGGGGCTGCTGCACGTGGCTGCACTGCAGGCATCCGGCGCGTACGTCGTGGTCTCAGAGCCTGACCCGTGTCGGCGCACGAAGGCACTCGAACTGGGCGCCCACGCCGTGATCGATCCTTCCACAGAAGACTACGGGGAGCGTGTGAGATGTCTCTCGGACGGCCGAGGCGCCAGCGTCACGTACGTAGCGGTGGGCTCGCCGAATGCTGTTGAGCTGGCGGTGAACGCAGCGGCGAAGCGGGGTGTGGTGTCGGTCTACGCCAGCATCCATCCCAAAGGGACGACCATCCAGGTTGACCCCAACATCTTTCACAACAAAGAGGTGATCCTCAGTGGCTCGATGGCCCAGGACCACGAGGACTTCCTCGACGCGGTTTCGTCGATCGCGCGCGGCACCATTGAACTGAAGCCGCTGCTGAGCGCAGTATTCCCACTCGACGAGCTTGCATGCGCCTTTGATGCGGCGTCCCGACCCGACACCTACCGCGTCTTCATTGCGTCGGAATAACTGGCTCACGGGGTAGACTCTTCCGATGCAGCTCGTACTGGGCGAGCCGCCTGGCGGCTTGCGACGGCCAGTACTCCTCGCTGGTTTCGGCGGGTGGGGTGATGCCGGCAGCGCCGCGAGTATCGCCCTGCGCCATCTGCTGGGGGAGCCGGCTCCGCCAGCTTCGGCGATGATCGATCCGTCGGCCTGCTACGACTTCACGGTCGCGCGGCCGCTTTCCACGCGTTCGGCAGACGGTCGGCGCTGGTCTCTCGAGTATCCCAAGGTCGCCTTTTACCCGGTGCCCCTTCCAGGGGCCGAACGTGACCTGCTGATCCTGATCGGCCCCGAGCCGCACTTTCGCTGGCCCGAGCTGGCGCCCGCGATCATCAACTACGCGCGCGCAGCGGGCGTCGAATCGATGTTAACGCTTGGCGCGTACGTGGGACCCGTGACGCATCACATCGCGCCCGTGGTGCGCCGAACGCTCGACCCGGCGCTTGGCAAGCGGCTGCGCGCGCTCGAGCTCCAGGACACCGACTACGAAGGCCCGACGGCGTTCGTCACGGCGCTACTGCATGCCGCCGCGGCGGGCGGGCTCTCGGCCGTGAGCCTCTGGGTGGCTACGCCGCCGTATCTGCAGGCTGGGAACCCCGTGGCAGCGCTTGCGTTGTTGGAGGCCACGCACAAAGTGACGCGGCTGCCAGTGGACATGGAGCGATTGCGCGAGGTGGCCGACACCTTCTTGCATGACGTCGAAGCTGCCTTGCAGGAGCACCCGGAGCTGGCCGAGCAACTCAAGGAGATGCTCGAAGAAGAGCAGGATGACGAGGACCTGGAGGACGACGGTTTCGAGGCCACCGCGCGGGCGCACTGGCGCGCACCGGACCCCGATCGGCCACCGCCCGATGCGCCGCCTGGACTGCCCAGCGGTAAGGCGCTCGTCGAGGCCGTAGAGAAGTACCTACGCCAGCGCCGCGACGACGAAGACGACCTGCCGCCTGGAGGGCCCGCGGTCTAGCTACCTAGGTGAAGATCACGCGGAGGGTTGAGAGCGGGACGGCGGCGTGGCGCAGGAGTTCGTCGTGGAATGCGCGCAGGTCGAAGCTGTCGCCTAGGCGCTGTTGCTGTGCTGCGCGCACTGCCTCGATTTCGCGCTGTCCAACTTTGTAGGCCAGCGCCTGGCCTGGCCACACGATATACCGATCGACCTCGTTGATCGTCTCGCGGTCGGTCAGGCCAACGTTGTCGAAGAAGAAGTCGATGGCCTGCTGGCGCGACCAGCGCAGGTGATGCAGGCCTGTGTCCACGACGAGGCGGCAAGCGCGCCACGCCTGGTAGCCAAGCATGCCGTAGCGCGCAAGCTCATCGGTATACAGACCAAGCTCGTCGGCCAATCGTTCGGTGTACAGGGCCCAGCCCTCCACGAAGGCATTGGCGAGCCACCCTGCGCTGAGCCGTCGAAACGCCGGGAGGTCCGTCGCCTCCTGAGCCAGCCCAACCTGCAGGTGATGGCCAGGTACGCCTTCGTGGAACGCGAGGGCGGGCAGCGTATGCTTAGGTCTCATCGACGGTTCGAAGGTGTTGACGTAGAAGGTGCCCGGCCGCCCAGCCTCGGCTGACCCCTGGAAGTAGAACGCCGCGGGCGCGTCGCGTTCGCGGAACTCCTCGACCGCCTTCACGATAATCGGCAGCTTCGGCAGCTGGCCGAAGGCGCGCGGAAGAGTGGCCTGCGCCGCCGCCAGCAACCGCTCCGAAATCTGAACGAGCTCATCGCGTGAGGACGGCAAATTGCTGGGATCGTGGACCAGTTGTTCTGAGAAGGCCCGAACTGGCGTCTCGCCACCCCCACGCGCGCGGATAATCCCCCGCATCTCGGCGTGGATCTGGTGCAGGTCGTCGAGACCGATCTGGTGCAGTTCGTCCGGGGACAGGTCGGTGGTGGTGTGCTGGCGCGCGAGCAGGGCGTAGATCTCCGCACCATCTTTCACCGACCACACCCCGGGCTCACGCCGCGCGTGGGCGGTGAGATAGTCCTCGAGGAACTCGCGCATCCGCGTATACGCCGGGTACACCGACTGGCGCGTTGTCTTGACCACTGTGTCAAAGGCCGCGTTCTCGCGCAGCGGGGCTGCCATGGAGGATGCCTCGGGGGGCGTGTTCAGCAGCGCGTTTAGCTGTGCAACGACGCGTTCTACGGCGATGCCAGGCGCGGTACGGCCATCGCGAATGCCGTCGCGTAAGGCATCCAGATAGTCGTTCATCAGGCCATCGAACGCCGCGTAGCGTGCTATCAAGTCCTGCACGTGCTCTGGCGTGTCGGTGGGATGCCAGTTGATCAACTCTTGCAGCCAGACCTGCGGACCGTCCATCTGGTCCACGCCCATTTCGTCGAGTCGGAGGCGCAGCGCATCTCGACCCGCGGTGATCGCAATCTGGAGCATCTCACGCGTGATGCGGTCCTCAGTGGTGAGCCCCGCGCTCTCGATCTGGGCCAGCCGCTGTTGGACTTCGCGCAGCGCAGCCTCTTCGTCGGCACGGCCCCGCGGTCCGAGGTCAGGTAGCTGCGAGTTGTAGCGGTAGTCGCCGTAGAAGGTGGCCAGGATGGGATTGCGGCGCAGCACGCCTTCCCAGTAGTCCTCGGCCAACTGGCGCAACGCGGAATCGGTTTGCGTGATGTGTCAGTCTAGCGGCGCCTTGGCCGGTGGGGCGGGCTGGCCGACCACGATCGTCTGGATATTCACGAACTCTTTGATGCCATACACACCCAGCTCGCGTCCGTAGCCGCTGCGCTTGATGCCGCCGAACGGAATCCGTGGATCTGAGGCGACCATGCCATTGATAAAAACGTTGCCGGCCTCGATCCGCCGCGCGATCTCCTTGGCGCCTTCGATGTCGCGCGACCATAGCGCGGCGCCGAGTCCGTATTCCGTGTCATTGGCCAATCGCACGGCGTCTTCGGCGTCATGTGCTCGAATCACGGCGGCAACGGGTCCAAACGTCTCTTCCCGGAAGGCAGGCATGTTCTCGAGAACGCCGTCGAGCACGGTCGGCGCATAGAAGTAGCCCTTGCCATTGAGCGGCGTGCCACCCGTGAGCGCGTGGGCACCGCCCGCAACGGATCGCTCCACCTGGGTCGCAAGCGTTTCGCGCAGGTCGCCGCGTGCAAGCGGCCCAACGTTGGTGTCGCGCTGCATCGGGTCGCCGACATGCAGCCCTTTGACGGTCGCGGCCAACTTCTCCGCGAACTGGTCGGCGACCGGCGCCTCGACGATGAAGCGCTTGGCGGCGATGCAGCTCTGGCCGTTGTTCTGGTTGCGGGCGCGGACGGCTGTGCTGACGGCCGCATCGATGTCCGCGTCCGCCAGGACGATGAACGGGTCGGACCCACCCAATTCCAGGACCTGTTTCTTGAGGTTGCGTCCAGCGGCACTGGCGACTCGGGTGCCGACGTCGCTGGAGCCGGTGAGCGTGACGGCCGCGATGCGCGGATCGGCAATCAATGGCTCGACTGCCGAACCAGGCACCAGGACCGTGCGGAAGAGACCTTTGGGAGCATCTGCTGCGCGGAAGATTTCCTCGATCGCGAGCGCGCAACGCGGCACGTTCGAGGCATGCTTCAAGACGGCGGCGTTGCCTGCCATCAGCGCAGGCGCAGCGAAGCGGAGAACTTGCCAGAACGGAAAATTCCAGGGCATGATCGCCAGCACGACGCCGAGCGGCTCAAAAGCTACGAAGCTGGCGGGCAGATTCATCTGTACGTGCTCGTCGGCCAGGAAGCCGGCCGCATGCTCGGCATAGAAGTCGCAATTCCAGGCGCATTTCTCGAGTTCCGCCTCGGCTTCGACGATCGGCTTGCCCATCTCCTCGGTCGCCATTTGAGCCAGCCGCTGCTTCTGCGCGCGCAATGCGCGGCCAACGGCCTGCAATCGCGCGGCGCGCTCGCCGAAGGACGTCTGCCGCCATTTGCGCTGAGCCGCGAATGCCTGATCGAGCGCCTCCTCGACCTGTGATTTCGAAAACTCCTCGAAGCTCTGGACCAGTTCTTCGGTTGTGGGGTTGATCGATTGCATCACCATCTGGGGTCTCCTCAGTTCAGTTTGGCGTGATCCGTCCGCGCAAGAGGGAGGTGCGGATGCGCGCGCGCAGCTGCGCCGGCTGAACCGGCTCCTGCAACAGGTCGTCCGCGCCGGCGTCGAAGAATGAATCCGCGTCCGCGGTGTCGCCGAGCACCAGGATGGGGACCGACGAGGTATGTCGACCGGATCGCAGTGTGCGCAGCGCGTCCAGCGTCCCGGTCGTAGCCTGCGCCAGTACCAGGTCGGGCGGCTCTGCGGTCGCGGCGATCGCCCGCGCGTACGGGGTCGGCAGCGCCTGAATTGCAAACTCCGCAACCAGCAGCTCCACGAGCGGCGCCACTCGGTCCGGATCGGCTTGCAAGATCAGCACGCGCCGCAACGGCTGACCATTGCGTCTGGCGACAGCCGCGCGCCGCAGCGCTTCCAGCTCATCGCCGGCATAGGTCAACTCGTGCGATCGCGCGTAGCGATCGGAAAAGCGGACGGTCAACCGCTCGGGGCCGAGCATCAGGCAGACCGCAAGCGCGTGCAACTCGTCGAGAGCCAGGCCGACTGCTCGAAGCAAATCAGCCGTTTCGCCAGCACCACGATGCTCACCGCGCTGCGCGAGGCTCGCGACGACGATCTCTTCCAACTCGGCAGCCCCAATGCGGCGCGTACTGGCCGGGGTGGCGAGCTCGAGCCAACCGCCTTCAGCGTGCTCGACGATCTGGACATCGGGTGCATTCCCGGCCAGCCTGCCAACGGCGCGCAGCGCCTCCTGGTAGCTCGTGAGGCCGAGCATGGAGCGTTCTACCACGCGCGCGGGAGCAACTAGCCCTCGCGTCGCGGCGTGACTTCAACTTCGCGGCCGGTACCGTTCTGCGGGGGCGCAGCCGGCGCGGTCCCTCGCGGCGGGATCAGGCGGACCCGGGCAATGCGTAACCCATCCAACCGTTCCACGCGCGCCTCATAGCCACCCCCGATTTCAACCTCGTCGCCGACCTGCGGCCGCCGCCCTAACCGCGAGAACACCAGACCACCCAGCGAATCGACCTCACTGGCATCGAAGTGTGTGCCAAGTTGGGCGTTCACGTCTTCGACCAACGCCAGGCCGTCGGCCACAATGGTGCCATCAGCCAATGTGCGCACCTCCTGCGTCGCCGGCGTGTACTCGTCGCCGACGTCGCCGAGCAAACGCGCGACCAAGTCCTTGAGCGTGACGATGCCCGCGGTACCGCCGAACTCATCGAGCACGATCGCCATCGGCTGACGGGCCGCTTTCATACGCGCCAGCACTTCGATCACGGAGGCGCCTTGCGGCACGACCAGCGGTGGGCGAGCCAATCGTCGCAAGCTCATGTCGGTGAGCGGAGACCGGGTGCCGCGGCGCGCAGCCACTCCGAGGAGGTCCTTGGTCGAAAGGATGCCGACGACGTTGTCGATCGTCTTTTCGTAGACGGGGAAACGCGTATGTCGATGGCGTTGCGCAACGCGCAGCGCGTCCTGCACCGTCGAGTCGATCGAGAGCGCAATGATTTCGGTGCGCGGCACCATGACCTCACCCGCGGTCTGATCGCTGAAGGTGAACGCGCGTTGCACGAGCTCGCGTTCAGGCCCTGTGAGTAGGCCAGCCCGGGCTGACTGGGTCACCAGTAGCTGCAGCTCTTCGGGCGAATGCACGGCGTGTTCGTCGCCGCGATATTCGAGTCCGATCGCCTTTAGCACCACGGTGGTGAACCCGTAGAGGAGGCTGATGAACGGTCTGAACACCCAGGCCAGGGCAGAGACCGGCTGGACGGCGAACAGGATGAGCGACTCAGACCGCTGCAGCGCGAGGATCTTGGGCACCTGTTCGCCCAGCGCGATATGGAAGAACGTGATTGCGAACAGCGCAAGCACCGACGCCGCCGCGTGCGCGGTGAGGGTGATCTGCCCGCCGGAGCTGGGGTCCTGACCCAGCAACAGCTCGACGCGATCGAGCGCGGCCTGGATGATCTCGGCGAATGTCCCTTCACCGATCCAACCCAAAAGCAGGCTCGCCACGGTTACGCCGAGCTGCGTGCCAGAAATGAAGCGGGTTGGGTTCTGCTTCGCACGCTGCACCAGCCGCGCAGCCCGATTGCCAGTCGCGGCGATCTGGTCGATGCGCGTTGACCTGGAGGAAACCAGCGCAAACTCGGTCGCCACGAAGAAGCCGTTCGCAGCAACCAGGACAATGACGACGAGTAGGCCGACGAGGGGAGACACGCTCTCGTTAGAGAGCCTAATGCACGGAAGCCAGACTCATTGACCGCAGGCGTCGAATGCGCTCTTCCAGCGGCGGATGCGTGCTGAACAGCCCATTGAAATTGACGCTCTTGAGCGGATTTACGATAAACAGGTGCGCCACGGCCGGGTTGACGGGTAGCGGTCGCACGCTGCTGGCCTGCTCCAGCTTCTCGAGCGCGCTCGCAAGTGCTTCCGGGTTGCCGATGATGCGGGCGCCCGTTGCGTCGGCGCCGTACTCACGAGAGCGGGAGATCGCCAATTGGATCAGCATGGCGGCAAGCGGTGCCAGAATGATCAGCAGGATCGCGGCGAACGGGTTGTAGTCCTCGTCGTCGCGGCCGCCGAAGCCACCGAAGAGCATCGCCCACTGCGCCACGTGAGCCAGCATCGTGATGGCGCCCGCGATCGTGGCCGCCACGCTCGAGATCAGGATGTCGTGGTTGCGCACGTGGCCAAGCTCATGCGCCAACACACCCTGGAGCTCTTCTCTTGTGAGCAGACCCAGAATGCCCGTGGTGACGGCCACCACCGCGTGATTGGCGTCACGACCGGTGGCGAAGGCGTTCGGGGACGGGCTGTCCACGATGGCGACTCGTGGCCGTGGGAGGTGTGCGTACGCCGCGACTTCTCCGATCAGTTGGTGGAGTTCGGGTGCCTGCTCTTCGGAGACCTCGCGGGCGCCGGCCATGCGCAGGGCGATGTCACCTGAATACCAGTAGGCGCCGAGGTTCATTACCACGGCGATGCCGAAGAACAGCAGCATGCCCCCATTGCCGCCGAGGAAATAACCGATGACCACCAGAAGGCCCGTGAGTAAGGCCAACAAAAAGGTGGTCTTGAGCGCGTTGGTCATGCCGATTAGGCGCGGGTGAGGCTCGCCTTGTTGCGCTCGCGCAGGAGGTGAATGATCGGCGGTGCGATGGAGACGACGATGATCAGCGCCACGATGTATTCGAGGTACTTTCCCGCCTCAGGAATCAGGCTGCCTAGGAAATAGCCAAGCCACGTCACGCCGACCGCCCACAGCACAGCGCCGATGACTGTGTACAGCACGAAGCGGACGTAGGTCATCAACGCCATGCCGGCAACCACGGGTGCAAACGTGCGCACGACCGGCATGAAGCGGGCGATGACCAGGGCTTTGCCGCCATGGCGTTCGTAGAACTCGTGCGCTCGCATGAGGTGTCGCTTGTGAAACCACATCGAATCCTCGCGGTTGAACAAGCGCGGGCCAGCCCAGGCGCCGTACCAGTAGCCAACCAGCGGTCCCACCGCGGCGGCAACACCGCACACCACGCTGAGGATCCAAATATTCACTTCGGGTTTCTGGGAGGCGATGAAACCTGCCGTAAACAGGAGGCTGTCGCCAGGAAGGAAGAAGCCGATCAGGAGGCCACACTCGGCGAAGATGACGATGGCCACTGCGATGTAGCCCGCGGCGACGATCGTCTGTGGGTCCAGTAACGACACGCCTGGACTATACGCGTTACTCCTGATAGAGACCGTGCTCGGCGACGTAGCGCTCAACGTCGGGCGGTACCAGGTAGCGAATGGGCTGGTCGCCCCGCACGCGTGCGCGCAGGTCGCGCGAGGCGACAGCCACGCCCGGCACGGTGACCAGGTCCACACGCGCAGACACATGTGGGTGTAAAGCGGTCAGCCGTGCAATGTCGGGCGGCGGCGCTCCGGGGCGGTTCACCACCACAAGCCGCGCCAGACGCAGGATCTCCTCGGGTGAACGCCAGCGAGCCAATTCGGGAAGGATGTCGGCCCCGACCAGGAAGAACAGCTCGTTGTCGTCTCGGTGCAGCAACTCGAGCAGGTCGACGGTGTACGAGGGCGGCGGACGGTCCAGGTCCAGGCGCGAGAGCTCCAGCAATGGGTTGCCGGCGATCGCCAGGCGGACCATCTCGCAGCGGTCCTCGGCCGAACTGCTTGGCTCACCCCGCTTGAGCGGGTTCTGTCGGGCAGGCAGCCACAGCACGCGGTCCAGGTGTAACTGCCAGGCAACTTCGTTGGCTGCGACCAGGTGGCCATAGTGGGGCGGGTCGAAAGTACCGCCGAGCAGGCCCAGGCGAATCACTCGACCGAGGTGCCGCCCTTGACCTCGCGGCTGATCTCAGTCCTGCCGAGATCCGAGTAGCGCAGTTGCACTTCGATGGCCCGGAAGCATTGTCGCCCGACAAGCACCTTGCGCACGTAGTAGCCGCCCTCGTCGAGTTGTGAGAGCTCCGACGTCGGGTTGATGCGCGCCTGGATGACCTCGCCGCATGCGTCGCACTTGACGCGAATGTAGACACCGCCATCGGCGGATCGCGCTGACGCACCGCCGCCAAACAAGCGGGACAGGAAGCTTAGAGGCCCCACTCGGTTTCCCACTCCCCAATAGTTACCGTGTCGCCGACCTGCACCCCGGCGCGTTCGAGCGCATCGAACACGCCCAGTCGCTCAAGTTGCTTCTGCAGATGATCGGTCCCTTCATCGCTGGCCAGGTCGGTCATAGCCACGAGCCGCTCCACGCGCTTACCCTGCACACGGTACACACCCGGTTCAACGGTTTTGACCACGAAGCCGTCGTCTTCGGTCGTGTCCATGCGGTACACGCGCACGCCACCGTCGGGTTCCTCTGGGCGCGGTAGGTTTCGCAGCGCGTTGGCCACCGCGTCGAGCAGCGTCGGGATGCCCTCGTTCGTCACCGTGGAGGTCCCAATCACTACGCGGTTCGGCAACCCCTCCCGCAGATGAATGAGTCCTTCGCGCGCGTTCGGAAGGTCGAGCTTGTTCGCCACGACGATTTCGGGCTTCTCGGTCAGCTCCGGCTTGTAGGCTTCGAGTTCGCTACGCACCACGTGGTAAGCGTCCATGACGTCGGGCCGGCTGGCGTCGACGACGTGCACCAGGATTGGCGCGCGTTCCACGTGACGCAGGAAGCGGTGGCCCAGGCCAGCGCCCGTGTGCGCACCGGCGATCAGGCCGGGCACGTCGGCAAGGACAAACACCTGCTCCATGTCGCCTGGCGCCTCGGCAACCCCCAGGTTCGGGCTCAGCGTAGTGAAGGGGTAATCACCGATCTGCGGCTTCGCCGAGCTGGTCGCGGCAAGCAGGCTGGACTTGCCGGCGTTGGGCTCGCCGATCAATGCCGCCTGCGCAATGGTCTTCAGCTCCAGCTGCAGCGTCCGCTCTTCGCCTGGCTCGCCCTTCTGCGCGATGCGGGGCGTGCGCTGCGTACTTGTCGCAAAGTGAGTATTGCCGAGCCCGCCCCGACCGCCCCTGGCAACCATGACTCGATCGCCAGGCCTCAGGAGATCAGCACTGAGGCCAGCTTCGCTTGCCACATGGGTACCTGGCGGAACAGCAAGCTCGAGATCGACGCCGGCTTTGCCATGTTGGCGTGCGCCGCGCCCGTGACCGCCGCGCTCAGCTTTGAAGGTGCGCTGATGGGTGAAGTCGAGCAATGTCGAGATGCCCTGTCTGGCGACCAGGTATACGCTGCCGCCGCGGCCACCATCCCCGCCGTCCGGGCCGCCGAAGGGCACGAACTTCTCGCGGCGGAACGACACCACGCCGTTGCCGCCGTCCCCAGCTTTTACCCAGATGCGGGCTTCGTCGACGTCGATGGGCATGTGGGTGTGGACATAGTCCGTGCTTTCCTGGTGCGCTGTCCACATCTGTCCGGCCGTTTCCCCATGCGGTGTGGACGAGTCACACGCCTCGTAGCGAGTAGAAATCCACAAAGTTGCACGGCCTACCGGCGTACTCCGACTGCTATTCATTAAGTACAGGGACTAATGGAGAGTTTTGATCCGGTCACTCGCCAGGGCCTGTCCATCACGAACCTGTTCTGGCTGGAGCTCGCCATTTCAGCAGCCTTGCTGGCGCTGGTGATCGGCGTGCTGACGTACGCGCTGGTGCACTATCGGGCGCGGCCGGGCGACAACACCGACCCGCCGCAGATACACGGCAACAGCCGACTCGAGCTGATCTGGACGGCCACACCCGCGGCTACCCTGGCTGTGATCTTTGTCCTGGTGGTGTTCACCATGCGCACGGTGAATGCCGCTCAGGACAACGCGCAGCCGCTGGTGATCACCGGCTACCAGTGGTGGTGGCAGTACACCTACCCCAACCAGCAGGTCATTGCCGCCAACGAACTGCACGTGCCGGTGGGCGTGCCGCTGCAGGTCAGCCTCGAGTCGGCTGATGTCATTCACAGCTTTCACGTGCCCCAGTTTGGCTGGATGCAGGACCTGGTGCCTGGCAGGACGAACTCCATGAACATTCTCGTCGAACGCGCGGGCACCTTTGATGGGTCGTGCAACCAGTATTGTGGGTTGCAACACGCGTGGATGCGCCTGCGCGTGGTGGCTGATCCGCCGGAGCAGTTCAACGCCTGGGTGCAGCAACAAGCTGCCTCGGCGACACCGAGCGGCAGTCGGGGTGAGCAGGTGTTTCAGCAGAACACGTGTGTGTCGTGCCACACCATTCGCGGGCTGCCTAGTGCCGGCGGCACCGTTGGCCCAGATCTGACGCACCTCGGCAGTCGAGCAACGCTTGGCGCCGGGGTCGTCGATAACACGCCGGACAATTTGCGGGCGTGGGTCAGTAATCCGCAACAGATCAAACCCGGCGTGCTGATGCCGGCCTTCTCTTCGCTGCCGGCGTCCGACCTGGACGCGCTGGTCCAGTACCTAGAGAGCCTCAAGTGACCACCACCGTAGCGGCACCTATGCCGGCGCCGGCCGTCGAGCCGCTGCGACCGACGGGGCTGCTGCGCTGGGTCACCACCGTCGACCACAAAGACATTGGTATCCTGTACTTGCTCACCAGCGTGGCCTTCTTCGGCCTGGGCGGAATCGAAGCGCTGCTCATCCGGATTCAGCTGGCGGTTCCCAGAAATACGTTTCTGGATCCAGGCGCGTACAACGCGATCTTCACGATGCACGGCACGACCATGATTTTTCTGGTGGTCATGCCGATCCTGCTCGGGTTCTCCAATTACATCGTGCCGCTGCAAATTGGCGCACGCGACATGGCATTTCCGCGCCTGAACGCCTTCAGTTACTGGCTCTTTCTGTTCGGCGGCCTGGTGCTGTATTTCGCGTTTCTCAACGGCACTCCGCCCGATACGGGCTGGTTCAGCTACGCACCACTCACCGAGCAACCGTTCAGCCTGGAGAGCGGAGTCGACTATTGGGCGGTTGGATTACTGATCACCAGCGCAGGCACCATCGCAACCGGCCTAAACCTGCTCGTCACCGTGGTCACGCTGCGCGCACCAGGCATGAGCTGGTTCCGCATGCCAGTGTTCACCTGGATGTCGGCGATTACTGGCTGGTTGATCCTTGCCGCCATCCCGGCGCTCACCGCCGCGCAGGTCATGTTGCTGATCGATCGCTTCCTGGGTGCGCATTTCTTCGACGCCAGCCGTGGCGGCGATCCCGTGCTGTGGCAGCACCTGTTCTGGTACTTCGGCCACCCCGAGGTCTACATCATGGCATTGCCGGCCTTCGGCATCATTTCGGAGGTCGTCCCGGTCTTTTCGCGCAAGCCGATATTTGGGTATCCGGTGGTGGTTGGCTCCGGTCTGGCGATCGCGTTTCTGTCGGTGACCGTGTGGGCGCACCACATGTTCACTGTCGGTATGGGAGACGTTGCCAACGCGGCATTCGGTCTGTCGAGCATGACGATCGCAGTACCCACCGGGATCAAGGTGTTCTCGTGGCTCGCCACATTGTGGGGTGGCCGAATCCACATTACGACCGCGATGCTGTTCGCGCTGGCGTTCATCATCCAGTTCGCCATGGGCGGCGTCACCGGCGTCATGTTCGCTTCGGTGCCAATCGATTGGCAGACGCACGACACCTATTTCCTGGTTGCGCATTTCCACTACGTGCTGGGTGGAGGATCCCTATTCGGCATTCTGGCGGCGGCGTATTACTGGTTTCCGAAGATGACGGGCCGCCTGCTCTCTGAAGCAGCGGGTCGGGTCGTGTTCTGGTTGATGACGATTGGCTTCAACCTGACGTTCTTCCCGATGCACATTCTCGGTTTGATGGGGATGGCACGCCGAACGTACACGTATCCCGACATTCAGTGGTGGGGGCCGATCAATTTCGCCGAAACAATCGGTGCATTTCTCATCGCTGCCGCGGTCCTGGTGTTTATCTGGGACATCTTCCGGTCGCTGCGTACGGGAGTCGTAGCAGGCGATAACCCGTGGAATGCCTGGACCCTGGAGTGGGCGACAACGTCGCCACCACCGGCAATGAACTTCGTTACGCTGCCGCCCATTCTCAATGCCCGTCCACTCTACCACCCACCCGGAGTCGCACCGGGTCGAGCCATTTCTCGCGCCGTTGGTCAGTCTGCAGAAATGACCGGGGTGGAGGAAATGGTGGGGTCGGTGGATCGCACTCGCAATTGGCACGCGCCAGTTGTCGGTATTGCCGCGTTTATCTTCAGTGAGGCGACGTTCTTTGGCGCATTGATCGTTGCGTTCCTGGAGTACCGCACGCGCAGCCCGGGCCCCAGTCCACACGACCTTGATGTTCCGCGCACGCTGATTTTCAGCTTCTTCCTGTTTGCCAGCAGTGGCACGGTCTACCTTGCCGAGCGGCGCCTCGCGCGCGATGATCGTCGCGGATTCCTGCAGTGGTGGATCGCCAGCATTGTTTTAGGCGCGATCTTTCTCGTCGGGCAGTTGACGGAGTACAGCCGTCTCTACGCCGACAACATCCGGATCGACACGAACCTGTTCACCTCCGCCTTTTTCACCCTGACGGGGTTCCACGGTTTTCACGTGTTCGTCGGTCTAATCGCACTGAGCGTGGTCAGCATACTGGCGTTTGCAGGTGACTTCATGGGTGGCCGCAGGCGTATTGTGGTGGATACCGTTTCGATCTACTGGCATTTTGTCGACGGTATCTGGGTGATCATTTTCAGCCTTGTGTACCTGTTGGGGCTGGTGTCATGAGCGAGCACGAGCACGTCCATCTGCCGTCACCAAGTGTTTGGCCAGTCACGTTGGCGGGTGGCGTCACGCTCGTTGGCTTCGGTCTGCTCACCAGTGTGGCGCTGTCAATCCTTGGTCTGGTGCTGATGGCGTGGGGATTGTTCGGCTGGATTATGGAGTTGCGCCATGGAGGATGAAGCGCTCACGACGAGACGGCGGTTTCTCTCGCGTGTGAGCTTGGCCTTGAGTGGTCTCGCGGGCGCGGTGGTTGGCGTTCCGATCCTGGCGTACCTGCTGAGCCCACTGCTGGAGCCGGCGCCCGACCAGTGGCGTGATGTTGGTCTGGTGGAGAACTTCCGCGTCGGCGAAACGGTTGAGGTGGCATATGACGACCAGTCGCCGCTGCCGTGGGCTGGTCAGACAGCACGTACCGCGGTGTGGCTGCGGCGAAGCAACGAGACGGACTTCAGCGCATTCAGCATCAACTGTACGCACCTCGGCTGCCCGGTCAACTGGCGCGCGGACGCCCAACTATTCTTGTGCCCGTGCCATGGCGGTGTGTACTACGCGGACGGCAGTGTCGCGGGAGGCCCACCACCGCGATCGTTGAATCAGCTGCCAGTGCGCGTGACGGATGACCAGCGCGTCCAGGTCCTTCCGCGACCACTCACACAGACCATCTCACGCGCATGATGAAGGCGATTGTTTACTGGCTGGATGACCGAATCGGCTTCAGCACAACATTCAAGCCGCTGATCGAGCATCCGGTTCCGCCGACTGGCTGGGATTACACCCTCGGGAGCGCGGCGCTCATCGCGTTTACGGTCCAGGTTGTAACCGGCGTTGCGCTGGCATTCAGCTATGTACCGACGCCGGACCACGCGTACGAGAGCCTGGATTTCATCACGCACGACGCGATCCTTGGAAATATCGTGCGCGGGGTGCATTTTTGGGGCGCCTCCGCAATGGTGCTGCTGGTGTGCGCGCACGCGGCGCAAGTCTTTCTCATTGGCGCATTCAAGTTTCCGCGCGAGGTGAACTGGCTCAGCGGCACGCTGCTGCTCGTATTCACTTTTGGGATGGCGTTCACTGGGCAGTTGCTCCGCTGGAACCAGGATGCGTACTGGGCCGTCGTGGTAGGTGCTTCCCAGGCAGCGCGCGCGCCGCTCATCGGCGATTTCCTGACCGGCATTTTGTTCGCGGGAAATCAAGTCGGTGGCGCCACACTTACTCGCTTTTATGCGACCCACGTGTTCATGATTCCGGCGATCATTTTCGGATTGCTGGGACTGCACCTGTACCTGGTGATCCGCCACGGTGTTTCGGAGCCACCGGTACCGGGGGTTCGCGTCGACCGCCTCACCTATCGCCAGCGCTACGAGGAGCTGATCCACAAGATTGGCGTGCCATTCTGGCCGGATGCGGGCTGGAAGGACGTGGTGTTTGCGCTGGCAGTTGGCTCGATTGTTCTCATTCTGGCTGCGGTGCTCGGTCCACGGGATCTCGGCAACAAAGCCGATCCAACCGTCATTCAGGCTTACCCCCGGCCCGACTGGTACTTCCTGTGGTACTTCGCACTGCTGGCATTAATTCCGGCAGGCATCGAGGACTGGTTCATCATCGGTTTTCCACTGGTGCTCGGGGTGCTGTTCGTCATCTTGCCGTTCATCGCGCCATTTGGAGAGCGGAGTCCGCGGCGGCGACCCTGGGCGGTGGGCGTCGTGCTGGTTACCGCATTCAGTATTGGCGCGCTGGTGGAGTACGGGTCCAATGCACCCTGGTCGCCGGACCTCTCCACCCTGACATTACCGCCGTCGGTAACGCAGGGATTGACGGCCTCGCAACTACAGGGTGCCCAGAGCTTCCAGCAGCGCGGCTGCATCAACTGTCACACCATTGCCGGTGTTGGTGGCCAACGTGGGCCGGAGCTCACGCACATCGGCACCAGCCTGTCCAGTAACGAGCTCACATGGCGCATCCTGAACGGTGGTCGCAACATGCCGGCGTATGGCACCACGCTGAGCCCGCAGGAGCTGGCAAACCTGGTGGACTTTCTCGGCACGCGCACCAGGTGATCCTGAGAAGAGATCAGGTCTTCGCCGGTGCTTTGACGCGGACCTGAACTCTGGCGCGGTCCTCTTGCAGCGCGAACGCGGCGGTCATGTCTTTGCCACCCCAGCCGCGATTGAGGCACTCGATCAGCGCTTGCTCGGCCGCGGCCGCAAGTGGCATTGGCACGCCGAACTCGCTGGCCAGGTCAGTGGCGAGGCCGAGATCCTTTCGAGCGAGCGACAGCGCAAAGCGCGGCCGATCCCAGTCGCCTTGCAGCGTGGTGCGTTCCAGGCCCGGGCCGATGCCGCCACCGGAGCGGCCATACGCGCCGCCGCGGATCGCCTCCAACAACTTTTCGGGCGCGATACCCGCTTTTGTGCCCAGCGTTAGCGCTTCTGCAACGGCCTGCTGCACCACCAGCGCCAGTTGGTTGTGGCACAGCTTGGCCACCTCGCCAGCACCCACATCGCCGATGTACGTGATCTTGTCGCCAATCCCGCGAAGTACAGGCGAGATCACATCGAACAGGTCGGCGTCACAGCCGACCATGATTTGCAGCGTGGCCTCTTCGGCGCCAATGACGCCACCGCTCACCGGAGCGTCAGCCACCCGCACGCCTCGCTCACCCATCACCTGGTGAATGCGCCGGATGAGGGTTGGCGAACTGGTCGAGACGTCTACATAGATCAAGCCTGCGGCCGCGCCAGCCAGCACCCCATTTTCACCGAGGGCGACGAGCTCCACTTCCTTGGGGCCGGGAAGCGAGGTCATCACGATTTCGCTCTGCCGCGCGGCATCGGCCGGCGTTTCGGCCCATCGTGCACCTCGACTCAGCGCCTCCTCACCGGCTTCCCGGCGCACGTCGAAAACGACCAGCTCGTGCCCGTTCTTCTGCAGGTTCGCCACCATGTGGTGGCCCATCATTCCAAGTCCGATGAAGCCAATGCGCATCTCGCGAGTCTACTGCGCTTGCTTTTTTTGAAGCCTCAGACCCAGCAGGCTGAACGGCGTCTGCGGCTCGGTGGGAAAACGCAGCTCCGCGATCAAGCACTCCCACCCGCGACTGGCGTAGAGCTGGCGTGCGCGTTCGCTGCGATGCATGACGGACAACAGCGCGGTGCGCTGCGGCTGATTGGCGATGAGCCGATCGTGCAGCTCGCTGCCGAGTCGGTTGCCCTGGGCTGAAGGATGCACGTGCAACTCTGCGAGCTCGAAGGCGTCGCCGAACCACTCTTCACGCTGGGAGGCCGTCAATGGTGCGGCGACCTGCTCACGCCACCACAGGCCCGGCTGGCTCGAGTAGCCGTACGTAAAACCGACGAGACGATTCCGCGGGACGTTGAACGCGCCGAAGGCGTCGAAGCCGCCGTACGCCGCGTGCCGCCGGAGCGTGTCGGCGAAGCTGTTGACTCGCCCGTGCCGCAGCGGAAACCCGAGGGCTCCGCCGAAAACCCACAGCACCTGCTCGAGCAGGCGCCCGCTGAGCTCCTCGGCAGCCACAGCCCGCACGAGGAACCGCGGCCGGTCGATCACAAATCCAAGGTAGCGTAACGCGCCCAGGGATGGCCTCCTCTGGGCGCGTTGCGCACCTTATGCGGCCTGCGCGATCTCCTGAGCGACCGGCGCCGTTTCCGCGGTGGCGGACGCCAGGCGGTTGAACTCCAATCGGTCATCGATCACGTCGACTTCGACTCGATCGCCCTCGCTGAAATCGCTGCCCAGCACGCGCCGAGCCAGTGCGTTTTCGACCTCGCGCTGAATCAGCCGCCGTAGCGGCCGAGCGCCATACGCCTCGTCGTAGCCGTTCTTCACCAGCCACACACGTGCCGCATCGGTCAGCTCCAATGACAGGCCGCGCTCGGCCAGACGCACCCGTAGATCAGCCAGCATCTTGTCGACGACGCGATACAGGCTCTCCTCGGGCAGACGATGGAAGATGATGACCTCGTCGATGCGGTTCAGGAACTCGGGCCTGAAGGTCCGTTTGAGCTCCTCGCGCAGACGCCGTTCGATCTGCTCCTCCTCGCGCACCTCGGCTGAGGTGCCTGGAGAGGAAAAGCCGAGCGTGTCTCGACGCCGCTCATACGCACGCGTCGAGCCGACGTTCGACGTCATGATGATGACCGTGTTGCGGAAGTCCACGGTTCGACCATGGCCGTCGGTCAGTCGACCGTCGTCCAGGATCTGCAGCAGCGCGTTGAACACCTCGGGGTGGGCCTTCTCGACCTCGTCGAACAGGATCACCTGGTAGGGTCGGCGGCGCACTGCTTCCGTGAGCTGGCCGCCCTGATCGAAGCCGACATAGCCTGGCGGCGAACCGAACAGACGACTGACCGTGTGCGGCTCCATGTACTCGGACATGTCCAGTCGCAGCAGCGCGTCCTCGTCGTCGAACAGGTAGTCCGCCAGTGTCTTGGCGAGCTCGGTCTTGCCCACGCCCGTCGGGCCGAGGAACAGGAACGAGCCGATCGGCCGCTTGGGATCTCCCAGGCCCGATCGTGACCGTCGAATGGCGTCAGCCACGGCGACGACGGCCTCGTCCTGATCTACGACTCGCGTGTGGAGCGCATCCTCCAGGTGGAGGAGCTTTGCGGCTTCCTCCGTGTAGAGGCTCTTCACCGGGACGCCAGTCCAGGTGGCGACGACCGCCGCGACGTCCTCGGGCGTGACGATGGCTGAAGGTGCGCGACCTTCCAGTTGCTCAACGGCTTCAGGATGTTCCTCCTCCAACCGCAAACGATCGGCTTTGGCCTTCGCCGCGCCTTCGTAGTCGCGATTCGACCAGGCAAGATCCTCTTCCGTACGCAGGCGTTTGATCTGCGCCATGGGGCTATCGGCCTGTTCGACCGCGGTTCGCAGGCGCACCTTGGCAGCGGCCTCGTCCATCAGGTCGATGGCCTTGTCAGGCAGGCTGCGATCCTGGATGTAGCGTTCGCTCAGGCGGACCGCGGTCTGCAGCGCTTCCTGGCTGATGCCCAACTGGTGGTGCTGTTCATAGCGTGGCTTCAGACCCTGAAGGATTTGCAGCGCCTCCTCCGGCGACGGCTCGTCCACGTAGACGGGCGCGAAGCGTCGCTCGAGTGCGGCATCCCTTTCGATGCGCTCGCGATATTCGTCATTGGTGGTGGCACCAATCAGGCGGAGCTCGCCCCGCGCCAGCGCTGGCTTCAGCAGGTTGGCGCCGTCGAGCGAGCCTTCTGCGTTGCCTGAGCCGACCAGTGTGTGCAGCTCATCCAGGAACAGGATGACCTTGCCGTTTGAGGCCTTGGTTTCGGCCACAACGGCCTTGAGCCGTTCCTCGAACTCGCCGCGGAACTTGGCACCCGCGATAAGCAGGCCCATGTCGAGCGCAACTAGCCGCTTGCCCTCGAGTGGTTCGGGCACCTGGTTGGATGCGATGCGTTGAGCCAGGCCTTCGACGACCGCGGTCTTGCCCACGCCTGGTTCGCCGACCAACACAGGATTGTTCTTGGTGCGGCGCACCAGGACTTCCATCAGCCGCAGGATCTCTTCCTCGCGGCCAATGACAGGATCGAGCTTGCCGTCCTGCGCCAGTTTGGTCAGGTCGACGCCGTACTTTTCGAGCGCTTGAAACGAGCTCTCGGCGGTTGGGCTGTCGACACCGCGCCCAGCGCGGACCTCGGCAAAAGCCTTGGCCAACGCCGCCCGGGTCAGCCCGGCGCGTTCGGCTGCTTGCGTCAACGGATCCAGCGGGTCAGAAATGAGCGCCAGCAGCACGTGCTCGGTGCCCACGAACTGATCGCCCCGCCGTTCGGCGTCGGCAAGCGCCGCGTCGAGCGTTTGCTTTGCACGCGGAGTCAGGTAGATGGCGCCTGGCTGCGCCGCCACGGGACGACGCCCAAGCTCGGCTCGCAGCCACTCCAACAGCGCGGCGGCCTGAAAGCTATCCAGCTTTTGAAAGGCGGCCTTGATCAGACCGTCCGGTTCGCCGAGCAGCGCCAGCAGCAGGTGCTCGGCATCCAGCTGGTTGTGTCGTAAGCGCAGCAGCAGTTGTTGGACACGTGCCAGCGCTTCTCGTGCTTCATCGGTGAGTTTTTCGAGCGGGATCAACGGGGAATCCTCCCGGCCCAGCCTTAGTTTTGGGCTGAACCTTGATAGCGGTACTGTAAGCCTTTGTGCCTACGGCATACCGAACTTTTGGTTTGCCATCTACAACGCCCCGACGCACTGGGTGATTCCCCGTTCTTTGCGTGACGGGCGCCCGAGTGCGGCGTAGGCTGAAGGGGCCATGCCGCGGCGGTTGACCAACGATCTGCTGCTGGGGCTGATCCTGCTGCAGGTCCTGGGCGGGGTGCTGGGTTGGGCGCTTCCAGTAGAGACGGCACGGCCCCTGTACGACGTGCACCGCGCGCTGGGAGTTGCTGTCATCCTGCTCCTGGCCTGGAAGCAGGCGATCGCGCTGGCTTCACTGCGCAGACGGCTCGCGCGTAAACAGGGTTGGGATCGCTCGATATTCTGGGGCAGCGCAGCCGCCATCGCGCTGATCGGAACCGTCGCGCTAGGGCTGGCCTGGACCACGAACCTCATTTCGTTCGATTGGCTCTGGGGCTACTCGCCGCTCAACGTGCACGTGATCATCGGCGTCGCGCTGGTGCCGTTCGTGGCTTGGCACATGCTCCTGCGACGACGCCAGAATGCCGTGAGCGCTCCAATCCGTTCGCGCCGCGCCTTTCTCCGCGTGGCCGGCCTGAGCGCGGCCACCGTCGTGGGCTGGCAAGCCATCGAGCACCTTGCGCCGCACGTCCGCTTGCCAACGGGCTCCAAACCGGTCGGCTCGTTCAACGCCAACGCGTTTCCCGCCGAGATCTGGCTCTTTGACAGCGTGCCACTGCTGAGTCCAACCAGTTGGCGTCTTAACGTCGGTGGGCGCGGGTTCACCCTCTCGGAACTGACTGCGTTGCACCCACCCGCACAAGTGCAAGCAGTATTGGATTGCACCAGTGGCTGGTGGTCCGAACAGGTCTGGACAGGCGTAAGACTGGCAGACGTGCTGCGCACCGCAGGACTGGAGAGCACCAATGTCGCGGCCGTGTCGGTGACGGGACATCGCATCGTGCTGCCGAGCGCCGACCTTGGCGAAGCGATTCTGGCCACCCACGTGGGTGGCGAAGGCCTCTCACCAGGTCACGGGTACCCGCTCCGCCTGATCGTGCCTGGCTATCGTGGCTACCACTGGGTCAAGTGGCTGGCCTCCCTCGAAGCAGCGTGACCGCGCTTACGGACCTCTAACAGACCGTTTGCGCGCCTCTAACGCGCCGTCAACCGTCGTCTAACGCACACCAGCGGATGATGTGGTCAACCAAACGACGATCGCAGCGATGCGAGGGAGGAAGAGAGAAAAGATGGCTATCGATCTGTGGCGCACTCGACCGTACACCGCTTACAACGCACCACTCCGTCAGTGGGTGGACCGTGTGTTTGACGACGCGTTTGCGCGTGAGACCCCAAACACGAGTGGCTCGGCTGGCTTCCAGTCGCTGCCCGTGAACGTCTGGGAGACGCCCGAGGGGTACCAGGCCGCGCTGCTGGCGCCTGGACTAGACGAGCAATCGATCAACGTTACGGTTCACGATGACACCCTGGCCATCGAAGGCGAGTTGACTTTCAACGTGCCTGAGGGCGGCAAACCGATCTGGCAGGAGTTTGGTCCGTCCAAGTTTCGTCGCTCGCTGCGGCTGGGCTCCGCAGTTGATCCAGGCCGGGTCGAGGCGATGTTCAAAAACGGCCTGCTGCTGGTGACCATGCCGAAGGCTGAGCATGCCAAGCCACGCCAGATTCAGGTGCAGGTTGGTGGCACCACGCCGGCGGCTGCAACCTCGGGGGCCAACGGTTCGTCAAAGAAGTAAATCACTCAGGCGACATGTAAAGGCGCCGCTTCCGATGGTGGGAGCGGCCCTTTCGCTTTAATGATGTGAATGCCTCCCAACCGGCTGGCCACGGGTAATCCTTCCTCACGCGTGGTGGTTGGGCTCGGAAACGCCGAGCGCAAGTACGCGCGGTCGCGGCACAACCTCGGGGCTCGCGCTGTGACCGAGGCCATGAATCGCCTCAACCTGACCCCGGCAGCCGGCCTGGTGCCCGTCCCGATGAGCCGCTCCGGCTTCGTGCTGCCGGATGGCTTCATGAACGACAGCGGCCAGATCGTTCTCAAAGCCGTCGAACGATGGCGCCCGAAGGCAGAGAACTTGCTCGTCGTCCACGATGAGCTGGACCTGCCCCTCGGCGAAGTGCGTGAACGTGACGGTGGCGGCCACGGCGGTCACAACGGCCTGCGCGACGTCATGCAGCGGCTGGGGACCGGCTCGTTCAAGCGGCTGCGCATCGGCATCGGGCGGCCGCCAGGCTCGATGGATCCAGCTGATTACGTTCTGGCCACCTTCAGACCAGACGAGTTTGAGGCCGTCAACGCGGCGGTTGACCGCGCTGCCGACCTCATCGTCGAGTTTGTGAGGGCGCCTGCCGCGTTACTCTGAGCCGCCGGCGACGGCGGGAACGAATGCCGGCTGTCCTTCCAGCCCGAGAGCGGCCTTCTCGCAATGGGCGCGCGCCATGCGCGGCAGAATCGTGCCACACGCAATCGAGGCAATGGCGTTCAACGCAATTGCGAGCACGAACATCGGCACCCACGATCCGGTGCTTGCACGGATCAGCCCACCAATTGGTACGAGCAGAGAGGCCACACCCTTCGACGTGTACAGCAAGCCATAGTTGGTTGTGGCGTACTTGCGCCCAAACAGGTCGCCCGACATCGCCGGGAACAGCGAGAAGATCTCGCCGTACGAGAAGAATGCGAGACCGCTGAAGACCACGAAGAGCAAGGGGTTGCTCGCAAAGCTCAGCAGCAACAGGATCGTGATCGCCTGAATGCCGAACATCACCGTCATCGTGGGCTCGCGGCCAACGCGGTCGCTGATCCAGCCAGTGATCGGTCGCGTGAGGCCGTTCATGATGCGGTCCAGCGCTAGCGCGAAGGTCAACGCCACCAGGGTGATCCCGAACAAGCTGACCGGCGTCTTGTCGACGCCGAAATCGGTCGCGATTGGCGCCAGCTGCGCGGTCGCCATCTGGCCTCCGACGCCGACACACGTCATGACCACGAACATGATCCAGAACACCGGCTGTTTGAGCATGTCGAGCGGGTTGAAGTCGCGCGTGACCTGCTTGACCGTCCGGGCCAGCGACACCTCACCGGCTTTGGGCGCCGACAGGAACCACGCCGCGATCAGCACCACCACGCCCTGGATCAGGCCGAACGTGAGAAAGGTGGCCTGGTAGCCATTCGAGGCGATCATATTGGCGATCGGGATGATCGTCAGCGCCGAGCCAGCCCCGAAGCCCGCCGCGGTCAGGCCAGCCGCGAGTCCGCGGTGATCTGGGAACCACTTGAGCGCGTTGCCCACCGCGGTGCCATACACGATGCCGGCGCCGATGCCACCAATGGCCATGCCCAGGTAGAGCATCCAGAGCTCGGACGCAATGGAGGTCAGGAACCACGCCAGGCCTGCGCATATGCCGCCCACGGCGACCAGCAGCTTCGGCCCGAAGCGGTCCACCAGATAGCCCTCGAAAGGCACCAGCCAGGTCTCGAGCAAGATGAAGGTTGAATATGCGACCTGAATCGCGGCGTTACCCCAGTGGAACTTCTGGTCGATGGGGTTGACGAACAGAGTCCAGCCGTATTGCAGGTTGGCGATCATGACCATGCAGACGATGCCGACGGCCAGCTGTACCCACCGATTACGGACGCCGGTCAACGTAGACGAAGTCGCTGAAGCCGCTACTGCCACCGTAGATCAAGCCTCCCCGTGTGATTGGCTCGATGGTCCTACCTTTAGGGCCCCGCAACTCCCGTTGTAGACCTGCGTTCAGGGGCTGTCAAGGCGCCGCGTGGCGCCTTAACCAGGTCCCTGTTTCGCCTCGGATGAAGAGCTACACGGCGGGCGCCGGCCGGGCGCTTATGGAAGGCGCCTCGGCGATTTCCGGTGCCTCACCACCAACTTCGTCCCAGATGCGCGTGCCACGGGTCTCGCGGATGAACAACGTCCCCACGATGAACGTCATTGCGGCGACGGCAATCGGATAAACCAGCGCCAGCAGCGGATTGCCGGTCGCCGCCGCAATGGCTGTGGCGATGAACGGTAGCCAGCCGCCAAACTCACCGTTGCCCAGGTGGTA
>JAFAZN010000468.1 GCA_019239775.1 Chloroflexota bacterium | reverse complement strand
AGTTCGGCTACTAAGGTGTCAGCCATTGTTCGACAGGTTTTTGGTGTCATCGTGCGCGCAGCGCTGGGCGTCGGCGCAGACACCAGACAGACGCAAACCTGTCGTCGACCGCACCGTAGCGCAAGGCCCCCACGCTTTCCGCACTCTCCGGCGGACCGACAGAAGACGCGGACCTTCGGTCGTCGTCCCCCAAAATGACAACATACGTCCGTAAATTAGGCCGGTGTTGCTGGACAGTCCACTAGCTGAGCGAGCCACTGAGGCAAAGAACCGACGGTACTTGCTGGCGTGCTCGGGCAAGCCGGAGCGGGTCGTCTCAGCCGCTGTACTCCAGGTCCAGCACGCGGATGCTGCCCTGCTCACCGAACAGGACGTTGTGCGGCGCTAGGTCACCGCTGGCGAGACTCCAGGTCTCTGGAGGCACTGGGCAGTCATCGGCACCCGCCAGCACCGTGCCGATCAGTTGCTCGATCCCGCCAATGACGTCGACCTCTCGGCGGAGTTCGCGTACCTGCGCAGGCACTGCTGGCGTCATCCTCAATTCCGTGAATTGCGCCAGCCGGTGCCGGATGCCCGCTACTTGATCCGCGAACGAGAACGTTGCTGGAACCGACTTGCGGAAGTGAGCTCCAGGCTCACCAGGATGAATGTGGTGAAGTCTGGCGGCGAACTCCGCGACTCCTTCGACGTCGTGCACGCCGAGCTTTGCGCCAACGCGGGTCTCGCCTGGTTCGAACGAGTACACCGCAAAGCCGTACTCATCGTCACGGAGAAGGGCCGTTGGTACTTCCGCAAAACCGCGGCCGCGCAAGTACGCGATCGCCGAGAATTCGCGGTCCAGCCGATGGCGATCGTCTTGAAAATAAACTTTCACCACAACGTCGCGACCGTCGTCAGACCAAACGTGGAGCAAACGGTTGTTGTGCGGCTGACCCGGCTCGATCCGCGCCTGCTTCGATATTCGAATGCCGAGGTCGGTTGATAGACGCTGCTCGATCTGAGCGGCCAGCGCTCGCACTGCTACCGACAACGGCCGAGCCCGCGGACGGTTACGCCCGTCCGTTGCGACCTCATGAGTTCTACGTGGAGGCCGGAATCGTCCGTCTCATGCAACGGGCGTTGGGACGTCCCGCGACCCGGTTGCACGAAGCTGGACGGTTCTTTGCACGCCCGCCGGCGCCTTTACTTCCGCGTGGCGACTGCGGCGCACAGGTGCTGCAATGGCAATGCCGTGGTTACTCAGTTGTGCCGCGGCGAGAGCTCCACGACGAACATCCATGGGCCGCCGAATACGTCGGGTGTGGGCGCCTGCTGTGGCGGACCATGGTGCAGGGAACGGTCGGAATGCGCCGTCGCATCTGGTGGGCACTCAGATCCACTGCCGGAGCGCAGCGATAGGCCAAACGCCAGTCCGCCAGGCCGTCGCAGACCGAACACTGTCAATGTCCCAGGTTGCAGGTGCCGCTATCTCCCAATGCACCAGGACGAGCCGGCCGTCCCGCCGCATCACGTTTTGCGACGCGCGGGTATATATGACACAAACGCAAATGCGGCCTGTCGGTAGTGTTCAAATGTGCTCCCGCCGCGAGCAACCGGTCCAGCGCTTCGAGGCACAGGCGCCCGGCCTCGCGGACCTGCGATAGGTCCCGAGGGTGTACGCGTCAACGGGCGCGCGGTCAGCATTCGATCTCGCACCACGGTCTGGCCTATTGGCAGCCGGAGTCCATCGAAGTCCAGGCAGTGGAACCAGAGCTCAGTTCGCCTTGGCGACCACGTACTCGCCATCGCCCATATACGTCATGGAGCCAGTTCGACTGGTGCGGGCCGCCGGTCTGACTGTGGTCGCGTGGTCCATGGCCTGTCGGCCAATCACCGGCGAGAACGCTGGCCCAGGCGAACTCGGCCAGTGCGGCGCTGGTCGACCTCTACGTGCCCTTTGGCGGCGTTGCGCGCAAGGTCCGATGGCTTCGCTCGTTCACACTCGAGCGATGTTGTAGTGCTCGATGATTGCGGAGGCCGCATGGGATGGAGCAAGGTGCGTCACATCCAGATGTAGATGTGGTCCGAACGGAGCTGATTCGAACAGGTTGAAGCGATCCAGCATAACTTGCATGCGCTCGGCATCGACGAGCTTGTCCAGCACTCGTCGACTCTCTTGCACCACCCGACGAAAGAGTTCGTCACGTTCGCACGTCAACTGGACAAACAGCACGCTGCCACCCTCGGTCGCGACTGGCTCGAGCATGGTCTGCCAGGCTTCGGCGTTCTCTGAGGTCCCATTGAACACGCTGGTCATGATCAAACTCACATCCTCACGGGCGGCTTCAGCCAAGACGTCGCGGCGAAGGCTTCGAAGCAATCGGAGCCAGACTTCGGAGTCGCGGTCGAACACCGCGCTCACGAGATTCACCGTCAGGTGGTTGTGAAAGAGCCGGAAGCCCAGTCCGCGCCGCCAACTCGACTCCAATGGTGTATTTGCCGACGCCGGGCGGGCCGTACAAAAAGATGAGCTGCACCTCGACAGGAAAGACGGACAAGCACCGGCGACGTGACGCACGCTGCACTCTCGTACTGCGGTGCGCGGCGCCAAATCTAACCACGGCAGACCAGAGCGCGCGTTGCTACTGGCCGCCCGCGGCGCATGAACGCTCCCGCGGTGAGCACGTACGTTCGTGAATGCGAGCTGTCGGAAATACCGTGGACACCTTTCGGCCACCACACCCTGGTCGGCCGGCGCCGGCGTCACCTCGCCCGCTCAGCACTCGTGAGAGCGGATGTCCGCGATTGGCGGCAAGTTCGGACGGCGTTGGCGGCCCACGCTCCAATCGATGCCCTCGTGCATTTGCCATATGCCGCAACACAACGCGAATTGAAGTGGGAAGACCAGTCACTCGATCAGTTCGATGTCACGCTACGCGGCACCTGGGTGTCGCTGGTCGAAGCGTACCGACTTGGAGCCCGACGCTTTCTATTCGCCTCCATCCTCAACGTCTACGGTGATCTTGCTAACGGACCATCTACCGAGAAGTTCGAGGTACTCGATAACGCCAGGCTCGATCCTACTGATCCTTATGAAAGTTGCAAAGTCCTCGCGGAGCAGTTGCACGCGTGGCTCGCTTCTGCGCCCCGCGTGCCGAGGACCTGAAACACCAGGCAGACGTACGACGAAGCCGGCGGGCCGCAATACCTTTCAGAGCGGACGCGCTGAGTGTGCCGGTGCTGGCGCTGGTGCAGCGGAATCGCAATCGGATGACTCGTGCAGAGGTAACCCGGGGCGGATTCCATGACCCGGGACGCACTGGCTGAGTGCGGCACTTTAGAGCTGTAAATTCAGACGAACGACGCTGAGTACGTTCAGACGTGCGGTCTCGAGGCGTACCTGGAGGACTAATGAAAGTCGACGTGACCACGGAAATCGACATCGATCGGCCGCGTAACGAAGTTGCCGCCTTCGCGGCAGACCCGGACAATACGACCGCCTGGTACGCGAACATCAAGTCCGTGCGCTGGGAAACGGCCAAGCCATTGCGCGTCGGCTCCAGGGTCGCCTTCGAGGCGCGGTTTCTCGGCAGGGGCCTGGCCTACACGTACGAGATACGTGAGCTGGAGCCGGGTGTACGACTCGTCATGAGCACCGATGAAGGTGCCTTCCCGATGGGGACAACCTACACCTGGAACGACACGCCAACGGGCGGAACGCACATGACCCTGCGCAACCGCGGCGAGGCGTCAGGATTCGCAGGTCTTGCGGCACCGATCATGGCTGCGCAGATGCGGAAGTCCACCAGCCGCGACCTGCAGTTGCTTAAATCGATCCTGGAGGAGCCAGAGTCTAAGTAGCCTGGCGATCGCACCATCCGGATCGCCCTCGAGAGTGACGATGCAGATCTCGCCTTGCGGCGTTTGTCACCAGCCGCAACGTAGCGCATTGTCAGAGGCGCACAGCACGGAACACATTGGCCGAAGGATCCTTGTTCAGGCGCGACGCGCGAGGCATGAGGCGCGAGGCATGAGGCCGCGCGTCCGAGGTCGGAACTAGTAGCAGCCGAGGGGTCGGCCTTGTCGTGTCCAACAGCGTCGGCTCTAGACTCGCTCATGACGTCTGTGAACGAGCGTGAGCCGCCGGCCCCGGCGCTCGTCGCGGCATGGTGTCGGCTATGGCTCGGCGGGACTGAGCCCACGGATGTCTTGTTCCATCAAGGACACTTGTCCCAGGTCATGGGGCTGCGCCTGGCCAATGGTGTGGCCGTGGTCCTCAAGCTCCGTCCGCCAACTGCGCGGCTTGCGGCGTGCGTTCTCGTACAGCGCCATCTTTGGGCGGCTGGGTTTCCGTGCCCCGAACCTCTCGCG
>JAFAZN010000313.1 GCA_019239775.1 Chloroflexota bacterium | reverse complement strand
AGGGGCACACTGCGAAGGGAGAGCGTCACAACGGTGCGGCGCAGGGGCACGCCAGGAGGGAGAGGGGTCACGGCGAATTGGGTGTGCGTCACGGCGAAGTGGGCTAACGTCACGGCGAGGGAAGGGTGATCGATCGGTGGGCGATGGGCGGGCGTGCGAACGACGCGGGGCGGCGGTGGGCGCTCCCCTACAGGTGGCACCGTCCCAACGTACGGGGCCGGCTGGTGCCGCCGAACGGTCTGTGGGAATTCCTCGAGCCTCAGAATTCGAGAGTGAACGAGCTTTCGGCTCGCGAGGCGCCCGAAACCACCGTGTTGGTGGCGATAGGATCAGCTACCGTCCGCGAGGCGCTCGTGGCGATGCTCGGTGCGATCGACGGCTTCAGCGTGGTGTGCGAGGCCGACTCGGCCGACGCGGCTCTCGAATGTGCCAGGCGTCAGCGTCCGCGACTTGCATTGATCGAGCCTGAGCTGTCCGATTGTGGCGGCTGGTGGGTGATCCAGCAGATTCGTAGCGAGCTACCAGCATGCGTGGTGGTCGCCCTCGGTCGGCGCGCTGACGGGGCCCTGGCGCAACTGGTCGGGGCACAGAGTTATGTGCAGATGGGCATCGCGCCGCGGGATCTGCTCAGCGCGCTCGAGGCGGCGATGGCCTATCGAACGCCGCCGCTGTCAGCTTCCGCCGAGACAGAAGCTCATCTGCTGCCCGACGCCGACCCCGTGCTGTAAAAACCAGCCTTCGTTGACCTCTAGCGCGTACCAGTAGGGCGCCCTCGGGCTGTAGACGGTCTGCGCCGCCTCGGCCATATCGTTCGGGTCCTTCAGGACCGGCATGTCCTGGATGTCGACGATGGTGCCGTCGTGGTCGATCCACGCGATCGAGAGCGGAATCAGCGTGTGGTACATCCAGTACGCCTCGCTCGACTGCGCGGTGTAGATGAACAGCATGCCGGTGTCTGGCGGCATGTTCTGCACGAACATCAGGCCCTGCTCGCGTTCGGCCTCGGTTCTGGCCAGAAGCAGGTCCAAATGCGCGACACCCTTGCCGAGATCGACCTCCGCATACGGCGACGCGGGGTCGCCGCAGCTGTTGATAGCGGTCTGGGCGCGGACTCGATCGGACGGCGGGATCGCCAACAACGCGGCGATGATCAACGCCAGCAGCGTGGTGCGCATGTGAAAGAGCAAACGAAGACGAATGCTAGCGCAGGCTGGCCGAAAATCGGTCGGAATACGAGACGAAACGGGCTAGCGGCGGGTGGTAATACCTCGGATTGCAGGCACGACCAGCGTCAGCGCCACCGCGCCGAAGAGTGACAGGATCAGGGTGAGTTCCATAGTGCGGGTACAGGTGCTCCGTTGCTAATCCAATGCACGAGTCGTGCCGTTCGGTGAAGATTCTTCCCCCGGACGGACCCGGGTGGAACTACGGGTGCTTTGCGCCGAAGGTGGGTGGTGCTGCTATCGAGCGTAGTTGCCCGCCGAGGCGACCGGCGTCACGAGGAGGCTACGAGCGCATCTCAGTGGCGAACGCACATGGGCGAGCACATCTCAGTGGTGAACGCACATCGGGCGGGCGCGCCGCAGCAACAGCCAATCGTTAACAGCTAATGGCTAATGGCTAATGGCTAACGGCGAACTTGCGGGCGTCAGTAGTGAATTGAGACGGGCGTACCCAGGCCGGCCCAATTCCAGAGAAAGGCGCTGTCGGAGTAGGTCAGGCCCAGGCAGCCGTGCGAGGCGGCGTAGCCCCAGTTGCTGCTCCAGTAGTTGTAGTGGAGGCTCGCGCCGTCGCTGGTGAAGTACTGCGTGAACAGCACGTTGGTCAGGTAATAGCCACCCGGACCGAACCTCGGAATCCCAATCGTGTCGCTGTTCATCGTTTCGTTGGCGACGCGTCGTTGAATGCGGAACACGCCGAGTGGTGTCGGGCGCGGGCCGGCGCCATGAATCGTGAGCGTAGTCAGCACCGGCGTGTCCCCGTCATACGCGACCAGCATGGCAGGCTCATTGAGATCCACGTCGATCCATCGACCCGCAAAGATGCGCGGCGGCGTGCGGGCCAGTCGCACCGAGGTTTCAGGCAGATAATCGCCGTCGCTGGTGCGGTACCACGTCTCGCCATCATCGCCTTCCACGCTGTCGACGATGCTCACCGGCGTGTTCAGGCCGAAGGTGCTGGTCTGCGCATCGGGATCGGGCGTTGGATAAAACGACACCGGCGCGGCTCGGAGGGTGCGCGCATCGGCGTTGATTTCATCAACAGCAGGCGGCGGATCGGCGGTGATATACGCAGGCGGCGGATCGGTCGGACCGATCGAGTCGCTGGGTACGTAGCCGACCTGGCGATTGCGCGGGTCCATGACTTTTGCCCAGTCACCGTCGTAGCCCAGCACGGCGAGATACGTGAACGGCCGCAGCGCGGACAACTGATCACTGTCCTGGTCCGCGGCGACGTGCTCTTCGGCTGACTGGAAAGTCACTACCCAATCGGGGTTGGCTGGCAAGGGACTTGCAGCAGCCACATGCGGTGGGGACTCGGGTTGCGCACTGACGGGCACCGCAGCGCTGCCGGCGATCACTGCGAGAACAACGATCAGCGGCAGGCGACGCACCCAAGTCAACACGTGCACCCTGCCAGTTTCCCGGACCTCACAGCCCAGCATACTATGGCCGCCAAATCGGCTATGCCTGTTACAGCCGCGCCACGGATACTTGTCGTGGACGATACGCCCGCACTGCTGGATATTGTGCGCAAATGCCTCGAGCAGGAGGGCTATCACGTGCGCACGTGCCTGGAGTCGCGGCTCGCGGTCTCGATCGCGCGCGAGGATCCGCCCGACGTCATCATGCTCGACGTGGTCATGCCCGAGGTCAGCGGTTGGGAGGTGCTGGCTCTTCTGCGTCAGGACCCTGCCTTTGCTCGGACGCCGGTGATTGTGTGCACCGCGTACGTGGCGGAGGCGCTCGGGCGATTGGCCGAGTTGAAAGGGCCGGATCAACACCTCGGGTTACTGCCGAAGCCGTTTGAGCTGGAGGAGCTCATCGAGGTGGTGGCTAGCGTTACTTCGGCGGCGCTCTCCTCTTAAGAAAAATGGGGTCGAAGTTCGTTCACTCGTGCGGTCGGGTGCCGCGGCCCAGAGCGCACGAACCACAGACACGATCCTCTTCCGCGGGAAAAGCAGATTAGGACTGACTCGGTACGCGAGCAAGCACCTGGCGGAGGTCCTCGCCGCGGCAGGGTTTGGGGACCACGGCGTCGATGCCGCGAGACATCAGGCTCGGGTCGTCGATCTCGGTGGCGTAGCCGGTGACCAGTACTACGAAGACGTCGGTGCCGCGTTCGTCGAGGCGCTCGGCTAGCTCGGCGCCGGTGACCTCACCAAGGCTGTAATCGGTCAGCACGGCGTCGAATCGATGGCCGGCCGTCTGCTCCAGGGCGGCGGCGGCGGAATCGACCACTGTCACCTGGTGGCCCTGGAGCGTGAGCAGGTCGCGCACGGCCCGGGCGAAGGCTGGCTCGTCGTCGACCAGCAGCAGGTCGAAGCCGGTCGCGGGCTTTGCCGCCAGCAGCTCGCCGATGGCGGCTTCTAGCTCGGCGCGGCTGCAGGGTTTGGCGAGCACGACGTCGACACCGCGCTTGAGATAATCCTCGGGCGCCAGGTCGCCGGCCCAACCGGTGAGCATCACCACGTGGGTCTCGGGCGAGTGCGCCTTCACCGCACCGGCGACTGCCCAGCCATCGACCTCGGGCATGTCCAGGTCGGTGATGACCACGTCGAACTTCGCACCTGGCTGGCGGATTTCCACTAGAGCCGCGGGACCGCCGTTGGCGATGGTGACTTCGGCGCCGGAGCGCTGCATCAACTGGCGCACGATGGCTACCAGGCCCGGCTCGTCGTCGGCGGCGAGGATGCGGGCGCCGCGGATGCTGGCGCTCATCGGCGCGACGGGTGGCCGCGCAGACCGCTGCGCCGTGGAACCACCAACGCCAGGAGCTGCCGAGACCCCTGACTTCGCGGCCGAGGTCCCTGGCGCAGCAGGCGAGGTTCTTGAGGCAGCGGCCGAGGTTGCTCGCGCAGCGGCCGATGTCGCGGGTGTGGTGGGAGCTTGGGCAAGGTCCAAGGAACCCGGAGGTAGGGCCTGGGCGGGCATGCCGGTTATTGGCACGTACGGCAGGGTCAGTGTGAACGCGGTGCCTTGATCCACCGCCGATTCCACCGTGATCTGTCCGCCGCGGCGGGTAATGATGCTGTAGGCGACCGCCAGGCCGAGGCCGCTGCCTTTGGGACCTTTGGTCGAAAAGAACGGCTCAAAGATGCGCGCCCGCACCGACTCCGGCATGCCGTGGCCGGAGTCTTGAACGATCAAGTCCGCCGTTTTCACTTTCTGACCTGGCCGTGTGGCGATCTCGATCCGACCGCCGTTGGGCATGGCGTCGGCCGCGTTGAACAGCAAGTTGAGCAGGACCTCGCGCAGCTCGGCGGGGTCGATTGCCACCCGCGACAAGCTGGCACTGTCGGCGAGGTCCAGCCTGACTTCGATCGCGCCCTGGCCGCGTAGCGCGGCGCCGGCCCAACGCGGACGGGCCATCTCCAGGGCAGCCTGGACCGTCTCGTTCAGATCGGCCGAGGTTGAGAGCGTATCGGCTCGCGGCCGCGCCAGGCCCTGCAGGTTGCGGACGATGCGCGCGCCGTCCAGAGCTGACTGGCGAATGAGGGCGATGGCTTCGCGGGTGGTCGGCGGCAGCTCATCCGGATGTAGCAGTTCGACCTGACCGAGGATCGAGGCCAGCAAATTGTTGAAGTCGTGCGCGACGCCGGAGGCCATCTCGCCAATGGCGCGCAGCTTCTCCGAGTTCAGCAACTGGGTATAGAGCCGCCGCTCCTCGGTGACTTCGGTGTACACGTCCACGCGGCCGACGATCTCGCCAACCTGGTTGCGCATCGGTGCCGAGTAGCGTTGGACGATGCGCGGTGGATCGGTCGCCAGCTCCCACTCGCTCTCGTCCACTTGCGACGGTTCGGCAACGAGCTCACCCAGCCGAGCGGCAAACGCGTCGACGTCACTGGGTTTGTTGGTGCAGGTGGAGAACAGTTCGTCCTGCGGCAGGCCGGCGGTTTTACCCACAAACCCGAACAGATCGTGCAACGCCTGATTGCACAGTCGCATGGTGCCGTCGTTCTCGACGACCGCGATGCCGCTGCTCACCGATTCGAGCAGGGTGCCCAACGTCGCCTGCGACTCCACGGCGACGCGCCGCTCGCGCTGCTGCGCGGCCGCCAGCCGGGCGTTATCGACGCCGACTCCAAGCAGTTGAGCCACCGAACGGAAGGTGGTCAGCGCGACATCGTCGAAGGCGTCACGGCAGTTGGCGCCGAGGATCAGCGCGCCGATGACACGGTTGTCGCGGCGGCGCACCGGCAGGCCGACCAGGCTGCGCGCCGGAATGCGGTGCGGCACGCTTCTGGCTTCGTCGGGATCGTCGAGCAGATCGGGCTGATAGACCTCGCGCGCGCTTTGAAAGAGCGGGGCCAGGATGCCGGTACCAGTGCCCATGACCGTCGGGAGCATCGACAGGACTTCGAAATCGCCGCCGCTGTGGCCGCCCAGGCGCCACGCGGGCGCCGTGAGCTGCTGATCGGGCTGGAGATAAATCGCGGCTACATCGGCACCAGCCGATTCCGCCGCGGTGCGGGCCAGGAGTGAGACCAACCGCTCTTCGGACAAGCCCTCAGCGACGAGCGCGACCACGCGCGTAACCGCGCGCAAGAGCAGGCCAGGTGAATGACCCCGTTTCACCTGGGGGTCGCGTGATTGCAGTTGTTATGCCGGCGCACGACTTTCGGCGCCGGCATAGCAGAGAGCGTTAGCTGACGCCTTCGAGCGCTCGGCGCTCGGTCTGCGCCAGCACGCGATCGAGATCCAGCAGGATGACCAGCCGATCCGACAGCTTGGCAATGCCGTGAATGTACTCCGAGTCGATGCCGGCCACGACAGGGCTGGGCGGCTCGACCGTTGCGCCATTGACGCGCAGGACCTCGCTCACGCCGTCGACGACGACGCCCACCACCTGATCGCCGATCTCGACGACCACGATGCGGCTGGCGCGGGTGTGATCGGCGGTCGGCAGGCCGAAGCGGCGGCGCAGATCGACGACCGGAATGACCTTGCCGCGGAGGTTGATCACGCCTTCAACAAAAGCCGGAGCGCGCGGCACGCGCGTGACGGTCTGCAGACGAATGATCTCGTGCACCCGCGCGATCTCAACGCCGTAGAACTCGGCGCCGAGCTGGAATACGACCAGCTGGCGCTCGTCGCTACCAGACGTCAGATCGACGTTCTTGTCGGCTGTATCCACTGTCTCAACTGTTGCCACTGTTGCTCTCCCGATCGGCTGTTTCGCTGGCTTCGTGGTGCTCGGAAAAGCACCGCTGCAACAGGTATCGGCTGCGCGGGCGAATTCTTGAGGGCGCTAGCGGGTGTGAACCACCGGCTGGTCGGTGGTGGGAGCCTCGCGGAGCTCGGCCATGATCTCGCGCAGCTCGACGACCGTTTGCTCGAGTGCGGAGCGGAGCTCGGTCAGGGTCGCCGGGATCTCGTCCTGGCGGCCGAGCCGACCGAGCGTTTCGCACATTTCCGTTTTCAGGAGCGCGGTGCCCAGCAGGCCGAGGACTCGGTCGTGGATCCGCCGCGCCAGCGGATGTGGAGCAGGCATCTATCAATCAATCAATCAATCAATCGGGCTAACGACTTTGAACGGCCGTTGGCGCGATGCCGTGGGTGATCGCGTAGATGGCAGCCTGGGTGCGGTCGAGCACACCGATCTTCTCGAACAAGACCGACAGACGGTTTTTCACCGTGCTCTCCGCGAGCGAGAGCTTCTGGGCAATTTCCTTGTTCGACATTCCCGCCGAGACGTGCTGCAGGATCTTGATTTCGGTCTCGGTCAGCTGGCCCAGGCCATCCTCTGGCGTCTGCTTGTTGCTCATCCGCTTGAACTCAGAGACAACCGAGCTGGTGACGGTCGGATCCAGCAGCGACAGGCCGCTGGCGACCGCGCGGACAGCGCCCGCCACCTCAGAGACGCGGCTGGTCTTCAGGAGATACCCCCGCGCACCCGCCCGCAGGGCCTGGAATACGTGACCCTCTTCGTGGTGCATGCTGAGGATGATGACGCCGATCTCGGCGTTGGCGCGCAGCAGCTCGCGCGTGGCAGACAGGCCGTCGACGATGGGCATATTGATGTCCATGAGCACGACATTGGCGTTCTGCTCGAGGCTGACGCGCTGCACCTCGAGCCCATCGCTGGCCTCACCAACGATGGTGATGCCGCGCTCGAGCTCGAGGAGAGCCTTGAGGCCCTGGCGGAAGAGCTGATGGTCGTCGGCGAGCACGACGCGAATGTCGTTCGAGCTGGAGTTGCTGCGGGGCGTTTCACGTTCGTGGTTGAACACTTGGTCTTCCTCAGTCGTCTTATCAACTTTTTCAACTAGCACGGCTGCGCGTCGCTGCGCTGGCGTACTATGCCCGTTTCGCGTTTACAGTCGAAGAACTCAACAGGGGCAAAACGGTAACGAACCTATAACAGACTCGTGATGTGAGTCCCCGCAGCAGGGGTCGCGACTGGGAGATCCGTTCAGCCCACGAGACGCGGATTTGGTCGATCACCTCCGCTATGAGTTTTAACGCACAGCACGCAAGAGAAAAGGGCGGCCGAGTCGATTCGGCCGCCCTTTTGCGCTACCTACTAGCTATTTATCAGTGCTTGATGTTGACCAGGTCCTGCAGGATCTCGTCCGAGGTGGTGATCACGCGCGAGTTGGCCTGGAAGCCGCGCTCGGCCATGATCATGTTCGTAAACTGCTGCGCCAGGTCGACGTTCGAGCCCTCGAGGAAGCCCGTGGCGATCGTGCCGCGGCCCGCAGTGTTCGGTTGACCGATCTGCGCGGTGCCCGAGTTGGCCGAGGACGAGAACAGGTTTCCACCAGCCTTCATGAGACCATCCGGGTTCGCGAAGCTCGCCAGCGCCATCTGACCCAGCGACTGCTTGTAACCGTTGGAATACACGCCGGTGATGTCGCCGCCCGCACCAACCGTGAAGCTGGTCAGCGTGCCAGCCGAGGCGCCATCGGTGTTCCCCGTCAGTGACGACGGCGAAGAGGCCAGCTGCGTCATCCCCGACAGATCAAGCGCGATCTTTTGGGGCGTCGTCGGCACGGTGTTGCCGGTGGTGGCATACGTGATCGTGAACGAGTCAGGGGTGGTGCTGCTGGGCGTCGTGATCTTGCCCGCACCGTCGAAGACGACGTTGCCAGAGGGCGTCGGACCAGCGATCGTCACGCCGGCCTGCGTCGAGGTAACGGTGTAGGTCCACTGGTTCGGACCGGCCTTGGTGAAGGTCAGCGCGATCGGCACTGCGTTGCCCTGCGCGTCGTACACCGTGGTGGAAACCGGATATGGCGTGCCTGGCGGAGTTGCGGTGGAGGAGGCGGTGTTGGCATCCAGGTTGCCGCTGATGGTCAAGCCGGTCGATGCCTTGCCGATCATGCCCGCGCCAATGGGAATCTTGATGTCGGCGGGCGGCGTGGCCGTATTGAGCAGGCCGGTGGTCGGATCGGGCATCCAGCCCATCACGTGCAAGCCATCGGCTGGGTTCACCAGCGTACCGTCGATACCAAGGTCGAACGAACCGTCGCGCGTGAAAAGCTGTTGTTTGCCATCGCTCATGACGAAGTAGCCGTCGCCCTGAATGGCCATGTCCGTCAGTTTGCCCGTGGACTGCAGCGTGCCTTGCGTCTGAATGGTGTCGATGCCGCTGATCAAGGTGCCCAAACCGACCTGCTCGGGGTTGACGCCACCCAGACCACCCTGCGGCCCACTGGCGGTGCGCACCGTCTGGCTGAGGATGTCCTGGAAGGTGACCCGCGACTGCTTGAAGCCGGTGGTGTTGACGTTGGCGATGTTGTTGCCGACCACGTCCATGAAGGTCTGATGGTTTTTCAGACCTGAGATGGCGGCGAACATGGAGCGCATCATGTGACTTCGGTACTCCTGTGAGGATTAGCCGGCGGCGCCGGAGGTAGTCGCGGTTGGGGTGGACGTCCCGGTCGTGGTGCTCGGGTTGGTGGTGGTGGTCGGGTTGGTGGTGGTAGTCGGGTTGGTGGTGGTAGTCGGGTTGGTGGTGGAACTTCCCGTGGTGGAGGACGTCCCGGTGGTGGGAGACGTCCCGGTGGTGGAGGAAGTCCCGTTGGTAGCGGAACCTCCGGCGGTAGATGTCCCTGCGGTGGAGGAAGTCCCGTTCGGGGTGGTAGTCGCCGTGGTGGATGTCCCCGGACTGGTGGCAGTCCCCGTGGTGGATGTCCCCGGAGTGGTGGATGTCCCCGTGGTGGATGTCCCCGGACTGGTGGATGTCCCGGTGGTGGAGGACATGCCGTTCGTGGTGGATGTTCCTGGGGTGGAAGAGGTTCCGCTGGTGGAGGCGATGGGTGTGCTGCTCACCTTGACAATAGTGGAATAGTCGATGTCCGTGTTGTTCACCACGAGCTGCGGCGTCATCACTCCGTTGGTGCTGGTGAAATCCACTCCAGT
>JAFAZN010000294.1 GCA_019239775.1 Chloroflexota bacterium | reverse complement strand
GAAGTCAACATATGCCGGCGAAACGTTGCAACAACCAATGCCGTTCTCACGTCTGGTTGTTTGATTAAATTCGATGAGAGGAGGTGATCGTTCTTCCACATCGCACCTCTGAGAAAAATTTACCACCCACCGAGCAGGCACCCGGTGAGTGGCGACGAGAACGGTTTGCGAGCCCCATTCTCGTCGTCCACGTTACCAGGCTGCTGCCGATGGGACCAGTCACGGACACGCCATCCTTCGTGGCGTGTGCCACATGCATAACAGGAGTCGCAACCTGGTGAATCGATCGTTTCTCAACGGCCGGCGCGCTGCCGGCCTGGTGACGCTTGTTCTGGTTGGGGCCAGCGTAGCGATGATGGCATCGCCGAGTGCAGCCGAACCGCTGGCGGTTGTTACGTGTCCCGGCGGTGCGCCGGTGGTCCAGTTAGCCAATCCGGGTCCGGGCGATGTGCTCTCGCAGGGCGATTACATCGTTTCCGGAGTCGCGTTCGATCCGGCCGCTTCGCAGGGCGCAGGCATTGATCGGGTCGACTTGTTCCTTGGTGATCGCGACAACGGTGGAGTCTTCCTGGGCGAAGCCACGCCCGGCCAGAATTCTGGCAATCCGCGCAGCTTTGAAACCAAGATTACGCTGCCAAGTACGGCCAATGGCGGACGCGATTTTGTCGCATACGCGTATTCGTCCGTAACAGCCGGGCAATCGAGTGAGTCGGTACCTGTTTTCGTTGGAGCCGCTCCAACGCCGACACCAACCAGCTCGAATGCTCCAACCCCGGTGGCGCTTTCGTCCACAACGCATTCCACGTGTGGCGGAACTGTGGTTTCGGCACCGGCGCCGGCGCCAGCAGCCGCTTCGCAAGCAGCCTCATCCGGCGTATCCGTCGCGCACGCTGCGCCAGTTCTCCAGCTGAGCAATCCGAATCCGGGCGACGTGCTCTCCAATGGTGATGTGATCATCAATGGTGTTGCATTCGATCCGAGTGCAAGCCAGGGCGGTGGCATTGATCGCGTTGAGCTGTTCCTGGATAGCCGCGACGAGGGCGGCCAACCGCTGGGCAGCGGCGTGCCTGGTGCAAGCAACGTCTTCAGTATCAAGGCGACCTTGCCGAGCAGCGCCAATGGCGGCCACAACCTCGTGGCCTATGCGCGTTCCTCGATCACCGGCCAGGAGACGGTTCAGTCGGTACCCGTCTTTGTTGGTGCCGCGCCGACGCCAACGCCTCGTCCCAAGTAGCGCGTTGCTTCCGCGGTGCCGTTTCGGCGGCGCCGCGGTAAGCTGCGCAGCGTGCATTCGGCTGCGCTGACTGATCTCAATTACGCCGAGGCGACCGCGCTCGCTCAGGCGATTCGCGACCGGCGACTGTCTCCGGTTGAGCTTCTGGATACCGTGCTGCGGCGCGCCGAGGAGCTGCAGCCGGTGATCAACGCCTTTGTAACACTGGATATTGAGAACGCCCGTGCTACCGCGCGAGCGGCGGAGCAGGCGATCGTGCGGGGTGAGCCGCTTGGCGTCCTGCATGGATTGCCAGTGTCGGTGAAGGACCTGGAGCCAACGCGTGGCCTCCGCACCACCTACGGCTCAAAGTTCTTCGAGAAGTACGTTCCAGATTTCGACGGCGGAGTCGCCGCGCGATTGCGGAACTCCGGTGCGATTGTCTTTGGAAAGACCAATACACCGCACTACGGGCACAAGGACTCATGCGAAAATCTGCTGGGTCCGCCAACGCGGAATCCATGGGATTTGTCGCGCACTCCGGGTGGCTCGAGCGGAGGAGCAGCCGCGTCTATTGCCGCGGGTATCAGTTCGCTCGCGCACGGGTCGGACGGTGCTGGATCGATCCGCATTCCCGCGGCGTTGTGCGGTGTTTTTGGATTCAAACCATCGTTGGGTGTGGTGCCGTACTGGCCGAATGCGGACTTCTGGGCGGCTCGCTCGCATAATGGACCTCTCACGCGCACTGTCCATGACGCGGCATTGATGCTCAACGCGATTGCACACCACGACCCCCGCGACGCGGTGTCAATCGAACCCCTTGTCGGTGACTGGCTTGCGGCGGTTGAGAACACGGATCTGCGCGGATTGAAAGTAGCCTGGAGTCCGGACTTCGGCTACGCGGCGGTGGATCCCGAAGTGCGCACATTGACCACCGCTGCCGCCAAGCGCTTTGTTGAGCTTGGGTGTTCGGTGGAGGAGGTTGGTGCAGTTCCCTGGCAGGATCCAAGTGGCTGGGCGTCGCTGCTGTGGGACTTTCAGACGGCCATTCGCAACCAGGAGCGCGTGCGCGAGCATCCCGAATGGATCGAGCCGACGATGATGGAGCAGATCGAACGCGGCATGCGCGCGAGTGCGCTGGAGGTTGGTCAGGCCCAACTTGCGCGCACCGTGTTTTATGAGCAAGCGCGCCAGTTCATGGACAACTACGACCTGCTGCTGACGCCGCAGATGCCCTGTGTCGCGTGGCCAATCGATCAGCCGCCAACCGAGATCAACGGGCAACCGACGCCGCAGATGTTCGATCACCTGCAGTTCACCTTTCCGTTCAACCTGACCGGCTGGCCCGCCGCGAGCCTGCCATGCGGCTTCAACAGCCAGGGCCTCCCCGTGGCCCTGCAGGTCGTGGCCGGCAAACATCAAGACGCCCTGTGCCTGCGCGCCGCCGCCGCCTTCGAATCGCTCCAACCGTGGCACGCCCGTCGCCCCCCGCTAAACTAAAGCCTATCGATCAAGCGGAAGTGGTGAAACGGCAGACACGTCAGCCTTAGGAGCTGATGCCCGCAAGGGCGTGGGGGTTCGAGTCCCCCCTTCCGCACCGATTAGCCTTTGGCGCGATTTCGAGTTCAGAATCAGAACGTCTGCTCTACGCCAGAACCGAGTTGACACCAATTCTGACACCAATTGGGCGCGACGACATGCGACAACACATGCCAAATACTGCGGAAATACGCTGGCTCGACGCCGCCCGACCTCGATAATCTGGGGTGATCCCGAGCCACCGACGATTACCGAAACTGACGGTCGCGCCTACGTTGACAAGCTCATTGAACTGCTCGGGACCGGAGCAGCGCGTTGGCTGGACAACCGCCTGGCAGAGTGGCGCGCCGCAGAGCTCGATGCGGGCGTCATCGGTCGTGAACTGCCAAGCGATATCCAGCTGGTTGACGTTACGGTCGTGTCCCCAGGCGCTTACCTCGTCGACCAGCGTGTGGCGGTCCGGAATGCGGCGATCCAGGCGCCGGCGGGTTAGCACGCTCAGTTCGGTCTCCGCCATGTTGAGCCAACTGCCGTGTTTCGGAGTGTGATGGATCTCCAGCTTGTTCGCGAGCCGCTTCGCTTCGGCGGGCGGAAACGCTTCGTACAGCGATCCCGGCGTGTGGATATTCAGTTGGTCCATGACCAATACGATCTGCTCGACATCGCTGAAATGCACATCGACCGGGTGCCTAACGACAAGCGCGAAGTCAATCGCCGTCCGCTGATCGCCGACGACCACTTCTCGCCATCCACGCAGTGGCTCGGTGATCATGAAGACGGCCGCCACACCATGCGGCTCATACTCATAGTCGGAGCGGGCTGGCTGCCAGGCGCCACCGGCAGCGGCGTGCGCGTTTCGGCCACCAATTGCACACTGGTTTCGTCAGACACACCACCGGTCGGCGCCTGTCGTACGGCTGCATGTAGACGTCCAGCACGTCTTCCATGTGGTAGACGAACTCGCCACTCGGCGCCTCCGGCAGGCAGTATTGCCGCTTCAGCCATGGCTTGAGTTCGTTTTCTTAAGCGTCTGCCGCACCGTTTCGTACGAGATATCGTCCACAATCTCCAGTTCCACCAGCTTGTCTGCCAGCAGACGCTGCGACCAACGCGCACGACCTTTCGGTGCCGGACTGCACGCCACCGCCACCAGGTGTGGTTCCTGGACACCGTCCAGCTTGCGCGGATGTACCTAGCGCGAGGGACGCGGACGCAGTGCCGCCTTGACCCCTCCTTCGACGCACCGAATGTGGACACGCTCCACCGTCGAGCGGTTGACCTCCACAGCTTCGGCGATCTCGTCGTCGGTCAGACGCGGACCATCCACGCCTTCGTCCGTTTTCAAGAGGATGCGCGCGTGCATCAACGTCCGCGCCGACGCTTTGCCCTTCGACAGCAAAGCCTGCAACTGCTTCCGCTCCTCTGGTAGCAACCTCACGCGGTACACCTTCATGAAACCGCACTTTACGGGAAAATCGAACTTGCCACCGGGCGATCCTTCCCTGACGCGCTACTAGCAGCGTGTTGACTTGGGCTTACCAGGTCTTCCGGTAAGGCGGGCTGGGTAGGTACCGTGGTGGCACCTACGACGGAGGTTGCAGCGGTGCGCGGACGGGCGAAGAAGCAATCGAGCATGTTGGCGTTCGTTGATCCCGAGACGTTGATACCGGCCGATCATCCATTTTGCGGACCGTCAAGCGTTTCGCGGATGCCGCCTTGCTGGAGCTGTCGCCGCTGTTCGATGAGATGTACGCCGCCGACGGCGAAGGTCGGGCCGTCGATTCCCCCGGCCGCTTGCTGAAGGCGAGCCTGCTGATCAGTCTGTACTGCGTTCGTAGCGAACGCGCTTTCTGTGAGGAACTGACGTACCACGTGCTGTTCCGCTGGTTCCTGGATATGGATATGCTGGAGCCCAGCTTTGACCACAGCACGTTTTCCAAAACCCGACAACGGCTGTTGCCCCACCGCATGAGTCGCGAGTTCTTCGATGCGGTGGTGTCGCAAGCCGATCGGTCGCATCTGCGGAAGGACGAGCACTTCAGCGTCGACGGCACGCTGATCGAAGCGGCGGCCAGTCTCAAGAGCTTTCGACCCAAAGACGAGCCCCCGCCGCCCAACCGCCCCGACGGTGGCAGGCCCAACAATCGGTGGGTGGACTTACATGACCGGAAGCGTTCGAACGCGACGCATCAGGACACCACCGATCCGGATGCGCGGCTGTATGGCAAAGGTCCTGGCAAGGAGGCTCGCCTCAGCTACATGGGCCAGGCGCTGATGGAAAATCGGCATGGACTGTTGGTGGATTTTCAGATCACCACCGCCACCGCCACGGGCACGGCTGAGCGTGACGTGGTGCCGCACCTGCTCGACGACGCGCGTGCGCGCGGATTTCATCCCACGACGCTCGGTGCGGATAAGAGCTATGACACCCGCGACTGTGTGCAGACGTTGCGGGCTCAGGGGGTCACGCCACACGTCGCGCAGAACACCACCGGTCGCCGCAGTGCGGTGGATGGACGTACGACCCACGGCCCTGGCTACGCCGCCAGCCTCAAAGTGCGGCGACGGATCGAAGAAATCTTCGGCTGGATGAAAACGGTGGGCGGCTTTCGCAAAACGCGGTACCGCGGCCTGGAGCGGGTCGACTTTGCTGGGTATCTGGTGGCTGCGGCCTACAACCTCGTGCGACTGGTGCGTTTGACCAGCGTCCCAACGTCGGCGTGAGGCGCTGACATGCAGCCGTACAGTCGTGGCACGTCCTCCAGCCAGTTCGTCGCAGCAAGGCAACGCATCCCTCACGGCACCACTTCTCGATTGATGCTCAAAACTCACCCCAGATCAACGGCCTGCTAGTGCGGCATGAAACGCGACCTGGAGTAAGGGCGGATTTCTCAATACGTAAGCCCGGAGCCCAGACGATCCGCCAAGCCGCGCATCTGTGCGATCGTTATCAAGAGCGTGACGAGCAGTAGAACCAGCGCAAGCACCGCGGCGCCGCCGATGTCCTGGTAGTAGACACCACGTCGCCACAGTTCGAACGTCAGCGTTGCGGTGCTGTCCGCCCGTCCACCATTGCTCATCAAGCGCACCGTGTCGTACACCCGCAACGAGTTGATCGTGGTAATTACGATCGCCAGTAGCGCCGCTGGTTCAAGTGCTGGCCATGTGACATGGATGAAGCTACGCAACGGGCCGGCACCATCGACCCTGGAAGTATCGAGCAAGTGCGGCGGTACACCGGTCAAGCCGGCAAGAAAAATGATCGTGACATAACCGATCTGCTGCCAGTTCCCGACGATCGCCACCGCCGGTAGCGCTAGCCGGGAACGAATCCAACCAATCGAATGTTCCGAACAGTCCATCCATCAGACCGGTGCGTGGCAAGAAGATCCATTTCCAGACAATCGCCATCGCGGCGAGCGCCACTGGCAGGAAGTACGCGGTCCGCCAATGTGTGCATCGCGATCAGTCGGACCGGCTCGATGCGACCGACTGTCGAAGGCGTGATGCTGGCAGGCAACTTGGGCGCCACGACGGTGGCCGTGACAAGTTACAAGAACGCTCCATTGGCGAAAGCGTGCGACTACGCACTGGTGGCCGGGGCGCCTGTGCTTGGGTTCCAGGTACGAGTCATGAGACTAGTCAGCTGACACTGGTGGCCATCCTGGACGCTCTGTGTGGCGCGGTCGCGGCGCGCATTGGCCGCCGAGCAGCGCTAGGGTTCGAAGCGATCACGGCTGTCACTGAGGCTCACGACATGCAAGAAGATGGACCACATTAGCTGTCGAGTGCCACCCCTAATACAGTTTTTGTGGCATACACGCGCGATGGCGACCTCCGTACCCGACACGGCCGTGATTCGGATGCGCCGCGGCGACGCGGATGCGCGTTGCCGGCTGCGGGCGAAATCCCGTCAGGCACGCTGGGGCGTCCGGTGCAGTCAATGTGCGCTCGACCACCGTCAGGCCATTGGGCGCGATGTCGTTAAGGGTTTGCCTTCCATTGAGAGTCGAGGAAATGTCTTCGCGAAAAATACCGATCGATTGAGTAGTCATCGTCGGACCGCCTTTTCGCTGTCAGCTCTGAAATGCGCGCAAACGCGGCCGCGCGGCGCCAGAATGGGAGCGACGACAGTCGGCACTGTCCCATCCCTGGAGCCGCGCGGTCATCTGTTTCAGAAGTGCTCGCCTCGGATCACCTCCGTGAACACCGGGGAGGAGCTCGGTGCATAAACGTTGTTGCCCAGGTACTGGACCGTCAAATAGTGTGTGCCACGATCAAGGGTCTGCGGCGTGAACGCTGCGAGGGTGATCCAGAACTGGCCATCTGTCACCGGAGCCTGGGCGATTGCGTTGCTCCCGTCATACATAACGACAGTTCCCGAGGCGTTCGGCGAGACAATGCCCCAAAAACGCAAAGTCGAGTCGGGGGCATTGAATGCCTGGGCCGGGTTTTGGGTTGCATCCGCGGACGTAAACAGGGTCACGGTTGGCTGCAAGTCCTGCGCATCGGCGAAGGTAGGAATGACGCTCGCTCCGAGCACACCTGCTGCCAGAACGGCCGCCGCCAGGGCGGCGCGCGTACTTCGAATGAGATTCATGTGTGAAAGACTCCATTCAGTGGATGTTTGATTTGCGATCGAACGTTCGATGGGAGGCAGTCTCCGCCTTGACGGGCGCCGCGGCACAGGGGGCTAGCCCCCTTGCGACACGCTCGCGCGGCACATCTGGCAGATCGGCAAAACAACTCGGTAAATCAGCAAAGACGCCTCGGTGCCGCACAATGTCAGCTGCGATCGGCACGTTCCTGGAGCAAAGCCACGTTTTCCTCCGCTACGGCGACAGGATCCGGCTCCGCGTCAATGTCCAGCGTTGCCATGGTCGTGCCAACCGTTCGATACCGCGTCCGACAAGCAGCAACAGCTCGGCGATCTGGAGAGGCGAAAACCGCGGCTCAAGATGCGCTGACAACGAGTGGGATAGGCGCCGATGACGAAGTCCAGGTCGGCTGTCGGTAGCTTGTCGAACTGCTGGCGCAGGAGTGGCGAGAAGCACTCGCCAGACCGTCGACGGACGCAATGGCAGCGTGGGCTTGTCCACGAAGTGTGAAGTGCCCGAAGCAGTGTTTTTGCAAGAAGATGAACGAATGAACCACGCTCAGTTCCATTCGGGGTGCCTTCCGCCGAGTGGCTTCCAGTACCCCGCTGCCGGTAGCCCACGGTGAATATCGGCCCGGCGCGCGTGAGTCCACCCTGCGCAGCGGCGAGTCAACGCTCCGTCTCACAAGGCGAGGCCTCCTCAAGGCAGGAACCAATTCGGGGTCTTCAGTTCCGTGGCATAGAAGCCCGGCCCGCCTACAGGAAAGCGTGGGAAGCTATTCACGAACTGTTTACATTGCGCCGACGTATGGCTGGCCTGAAACGGGAACACCGAATGCACCCTCCCCAACAGACATGCAAGCAACAAAGGCTGCAGATCTCGCCGAGTTGGATGATGCGGGTGTCACACCTTTCCACCTGAAAGTCTTGCTCGTCTCGGGCATGGGCTTCTTCACGGATGCCTACGACTTGTTCATCATCAGCGTGGTCATCAAGATATTGAAGGATCAATGGTCCCTCTCGGCGACGGACACGGCCGTCGTCGACTCCGTCGCTACGCTTGCATCGGCTATCGGCGCGATCGTGTTCGGTCGTGTCGCCGACATGCTTGGGCGCCGACGCATTTACGGCCTGGAGGTCCTGGTCTTGGCTGCGGGGGCGATCGCCTGCGCGCTCGCGCCATCACTGTGGTGGCTGGTCGCGTTTCGGTTCGTGTTGGGTGTCGGAATTGGCGGGGACTACCCGGTCAGCGCGACGATCATGAGCGAATACTCCGGCAAGCGCAACCGCGGTTTGCTGGTGTCACTTGTATTCGCGATGCAGGCCGCGGGGCTTATCGTGGGTCCGCTTCTCGCGGTCGCCTTTCTCTCGACGAATGTTCCCCACGAAATTGTCTGGCGAACGTTATTGGGACTGGGCGCCGTGCCAGCCCTGGCGGTATTCTACTTTCGTCGCCAAATCGACGAAACACCCCGCTACAAGCTCGCGAATAACAACCACAACACCGCCTCGGGCCCACCCGCGATTCAGCCGCAAACCGCGCTGGACGGTTTTGTCGTTCTCCTGCGGAATCGGCGTCTGCTCACATGGCTCGTCGGCGCTGCTGGAACCTGGCTGCTGTTGGACTATGCGTACTACGGCAATACGGTCTCGAGTCAGCTGCTGCTCGGGACCATCGATCCGCAAAAGGACGTACGGGTTGATACGCTCATCCAGCTCGGTATCTTTGTTGTCGCCGCGGCGCCAGGTTACGTGTTGGCCGCGTGGTTGCTGGATCGGCTTGGCCGACGGAACATCCAGATAGCGGGTTTCATTGGCATGTCCGTGTGCTATGCTGCGATCGCGCTTGTACCTGGCGTCGCAACCGCGATTGTGCCCTTCGTAGTGCTCTTTGGGTCGAGCTATTTCTTCACCGAGTTTGGCCCAAATACAACCACATTCGTCTATCCATCGGAGATCTTTCCGGTCCGCGTCCGTACGACGGCGCATGGGATTGCTGCATCGAGCGGCAAGATCGGCGCCTTCATCGGGACATTCGCGTTGCCTATTGTGCTCGACCGCGCGGGTGTCGCCCTGGCGGAGCTCTCAGTCGCTGTCGTGTGCGTTGCCGGTGCCTTGCTGACGCTCGTGCTGCCCGAACCGAAAGGTCAGACGTTGGAGGACATGACACGTCTATCCGGCGAGGCGGACGAGTTCGCGTCAAAGCCACGGGCTCAAACGGCGGCCTGATGAGTAGGCCGGTTGTGTATCCCTTCCTCTAAGGGAAACCCAGACGATGCGCTACGTTGCACTTGCCACGGATTTCGACGACACGCTCGCGCGGGACGGTCGGGTCGACTCCAGTACGGTCGACGCACTCCGGCAGGCCAAGGCGAGCGGTCGGTACGCTATTCTAGTAACTGGGCGCGAACTGGACGAGCTGCTCCGAATCTTTCCGGCCGCGGATATCTTCGATTGGATCGTCGCCGAAAACGGGGCGTTACTCTATAAGCCGGACGGACGCGAAACGCGAATCCTCGGTGAGGCACCCGTACCGGCGCTCATCGACGCACTTCGTGCTCGAAGTGTGTCGCCGCTGGAAGTCGGGCGGGTGATGCTGTCGATTTCGGCGAGTCAAGCGCCAAAAGCGATCGAGGCAATTCGTGAGGCGGGACTCGAGCATCAGTTGATCTTCAACAAAGAGTCGGCGATGATCCTGCCTCCGGGCATCAGCAAAGCCACGGGTTTGCGCGCCGCTGCGGCTGAACTCGGTCTGTCGCTCCACAATGTCGTGGGTATTGGTGACGCCGAAAACGACCAGGCATTTCTGGCCATCTGCGAGTGCGCTGTCGCGGTGGCAAACGCACTACCAATGGTCAAGCAACGCGTCGATTGGGTGACAAACGCCCCGCGAGGGGTAGGTGTTCAGCAGTTGATAGACCGACTGAGAAGCGACGACCTGGCGGATATCAACGTGGTACGCCACGATGTCGTCATTGGTTCTCGAACGGATGGACCAGTCGTCCACTTATCCGGAGCGGGAAGCACGGTGCTGGTGACTGGTGGCTCGGGAAGCGGCAAATCCACCTTCACGACAGGCGTCCTTGAACGGCTGACTGAGGCCGGCTATCAATTTTGCATTGTGGACCCTGAGGGCGACTACGAGAATCTCGAAGGAGCAATTGTCATCGGCGACGCACAACACGCACCGACGGTGGAAGCGGTGCTGGACGTCCTGCAGAAACCGGAGCAGCAGGTGGTCGTCAATCTGCTGGGCATTCCGCTCGAAACTCGTCCGGCGTTTTTCGACGCGCTGCTACCCCGACTTCAAGAAGTGCGCGCGCGCACCGGACGACCGCACTGGATCGTGATCGACGAAGCGCACCACTTGCTTCCACCGACCTGGCGTCCAGTCTCGTTGACCATGCCAGAAGAATTGGCCGGTTTGATGCTCATCACCGTGCATCCCAATCACCTCGCTCAGCTAGTACTCCGCCGTGTGGAGGCCGTTGTTGCCGTGGGCGACCGCGCCGACGACGCGATCGCGCAGTACGCGCAGGCCGTTGGCAGGTCAGTGCCGGCCGAGCCGCGCGAGGCGCTGGATGCTGGTATGACGCGTGTATGGTGGCCGAACCAGCGGGAGCCGTTCACGCTTCGCATCGAGCCACCCCGCCAGGAGCGGCAACGGCATGCACGCAAATACGCGGAAGGCGACCTTGGACCTGATCGAAGTTTCTACTTTCGTGGCCCTGACGGCAAGCTTTGCTTGCAGGCGCAGAATCTCCATTTGTTCCTACAAATTGGCGACGGGGTCGATGACGCCACCTGGCAATTTCACCTGGAGCGCGGCGATTACACGCGCTGGTTCCGCGACACCATCAAGGACGACGACCTGGCGGACGAGATCGATCAGGCGATGGCTCGGCTCTCCCCATCCGAAAGTCGTCGGAAGGTGCGAGCCGCCATCCAGGGGCGCTACACAATAGCAGCCTGACCTCGCGACCTTGGCTCGTTCTCAGGAATGGTGGCATCGGGTGAACCGCTGGCTCGGCCGTAGGTCCACTCGCCAGGGCTTGTGGCGTACGCAACCATGCGCTACACCAGGAGCTCGATCATGTAGCGCGCCAATTCGGTTCAGCCACTCAACATGCGGACGCCGTCGGGCCCACCAGCCGCGCGTTTACTCTTGCTGCCGACCGCCCGGCGCATGTCGGGTACGCGCGGCGCGCTTTCGGTCCGGCCCAGCGCAGACGGGTGCTGGCCCAGGTGACTCGCAGCGCGCGACCGAGCGGCCGCGCTGTTCCTCATGCACATCCAACTGTTCGTGTGACGAGTAACTCCGGCCATTCCGTTCAGGTGGCGTTAGCGTTATTGGCCAACACCGGATTATCCCTCAATCCTAAATCTGACCCAGTAACAAAGAGTGCACGCAAATTTCGCTTCGCCTTAACACTCGCCTCACCTACGATTCCCGAGCCAGATCCAGATTGTTTTTCCCGCCTCCGATCCGCGAGAGCAAGCTTCCTGGGAAGAGGCCACCGATTGGCCTCATAAAGGTGAACACTCGTGATGAGTTACGCCCAAACTCTTGGCGACCGCAAAGGCAGCCGCGTTGTTTCTCACGCTGGCGGTCGCGCTCGGACCGAGCCTCACGCCCGCTCTTGCCCCGGAGGGCAAAGACCCGGATCGGGATAACTCGAGAACGGCAACGCCCATCAAGCACCTGATCGTGATCGTCGGCGAAAATCGTTCGTTCGACCACCTCTTCGCCGCGTACGTTCCAAAAGCCGGCGAGACTGTCAACAACTTGCTATCTGAGGGAATTGTTACCAGGGAAGGAAGGCCGGGCCCAGACTTTTCCAAAGCAGTCCAGAACTCGACAAACATCACCGGCGCACCACCTATCAGCTGAGTCCAACTACCCCGAAGAGTCCCTATTCACTACCGCCAGCGCCGCTGAACGGCGGCCCGTCCGATGTGTGCAAAGACAATGGCATCTGCAACCTGAATGCCGCAAGGTCGTCGGAAGACGGGTTGGCCGCCCCTCACTACCAGTCGTTGTTAGTCGGAGGCAGCGGTCTGAGCGGAACGGTCCCCGACTCGCGAATCGCCGGCGTAAGCGCAACTGCACCGTACTCAACTCTCAAACCCGGGCCCTTTCAGCTCACCGCCAATCCCGTGCATTCCCTTACGACTCGTACGCCAACAGCCCCGTGCACCGCTCTACCAGATGTGTCAACAGGAGGATTGCAGCGCTCGCCACGCCACCCCGCGCAATCCAAGCGGTTGCCTGGCTGACATGTTTACCTGGACGGAAGTTACCGTCGGATTGAACGTGAATGGGAAGCCCCAACCCAAGCCGTTCTGCACCGATTATGCACCCGGTTGTACGACGACCGGTGAAGGCGCGACCGCGATGGGCTTCTACAACATGCAACAGGGTGATGCGCCCTACACGAAATCTCTCGTAGACCACTACGCCTTCAGCGACAACTACCATCAGCCCGCGATGGGTGGTACAGGTCTGGATGAGATCATGCTGCATTTCGCCGACGCCCTCTGGTTCAAGGACCAGCACGGCAACCTCGTTCCGCCAAATCCGAAGGATGCGAACGGCGGGATGACAGCCTTCGGCGGTCCGGTCAATGAGATCGAAGACCCAAATCCCGTTGCTGCAACCAATAACTGGTGGATCCAGGACGGCTAGGGTGGCTTCGGGAGCAACGGTCAACCTGGCCAGTCCGGCGTGTACGACGGCGGTAGCTATAGCAATTGTTCGGATCCGTCGCAGCCCGGCGTTGGCCCAATCTTTACGATATTTGAAGTCGATCGACGTCAATTCGAACTGCCATCCCGGTCACTACTACCTGCTGAACAACTACAACCCGGGCTATTTCGGCGACTGCAGCAACGCCTACGAGGATACGAATTCCAACAACACCCCGTTTACGATTCCTCCAACCTCACAGCGCAGTATCGGCGATGTGCTGCTTGAGCATAACGTCTCATGGAAGAGCTACAACGATCAGTGGGACGCTTACCTGTCCGACAAGTATCAGCTTAATTTAATCACGGCAAGGTCGGTCCGTTGAGCGACCAGTACTGCAACATCTGCAACGGCTTTCAGTACCAGACGCAGATTATGACGAATGACGAAGTGCGCACGTCGCACATCGTCGACACCGACCAGCTGTACAAGGACATTCGTAGTGGCGAGTTGCCTGCCGTGTCGTTCGTGAAACCGAGCGGCTGGGTCGACAGCCACCCCGCGTCTTCCAAGTGGGACCTCTTCGAGGGGTTCACGAAGAAGATCGTCGATGAGGTCAGGTCCAATCCCGAGCTGTGGGAGAGTACCGCGATCTTCGTAACCACTGATGAGGGCGGCGGCTACCACGATTCGGGATACGTACAACGGCTCGACTTCTTTGGTGACGGCACGCGCATCCCACTCATTGTGGTCTCGCGCTGGACGGAGCCCGGTCATATTTCGCACAATTAGGCGGACCACGTCTCGATTCTGAAGTTCATCGAGCGCAATTGGCACCTGCCGCCGATCTCGGGGCGCAGCCGCGATAACCCGCCAAACCCGAGATACAACGCGGAGGTCAGCAGGTACGCTCCGACGAACGGCCCGCAATCAGCGATCTGTTCGACATGTTCGACTTCTAAATTTGCGTCCCTCGCGCTGCCGCGACTGCGCCTGACGGCGCGAGACCCGGCGAGCCTGGTTGGCGACGATGTCAAGTAACTGAAGCGTGGAGTTCGGTGAAGCCGCCAACTAGTGAGCTTCGCGCAATTCAGCGCGTCGCGTCGGATTGCGCCACCGCAGCCGCCAATGCAGTCTGCACGGTGCAGTGGGGGTTTCAAAGGGGCGACAGCCCCTTTGACCCCCGGAGGGAACGCGCAAGGCGCGAGCGAAGCGCAGCAATGCACCGTGTTGCACGATCCTCTTTAGGTTTGCTGGCCGAGTTGCAGATTGTCGAAGACACGAAACGATCGGGGTACCGATGCCGAGCGGCTTAGCGTAGCCAATCACTTGGTGAACGCGTCTGCCAGACCTCCTGTTCCTCGATTTTGACCAATCGGCTCAGGCACTCCTGCACAGGAAAGTCGGCAAAGTCCTTATACATTTCTACTTGCGCAATTCGCAGCGCTTCGTAGAACCGTTTCGCGTCGACGAGCTCGATGGCGATACCGCGGGTCCTAAACCGCTCTGCTTCTGGAGCCGCGCCGCTGGTAAAGTCCGATGTCGTCACGAACATGCCGCGCGTGAGCCCGTCGCGAAACAGCACGCCAGCGAGGGAGCGGATCTGATCGAGTTGGATCCGTTCCTTGTAGCGTTTGACCTGCACGCCGATTGACGTCTGATCCCGAGCGCGCAGAATCACGTCCAGGCCGCCGTCGTTGCTGTAAGCGGTCACCTCAGGCTCGAACCCGTGATCCTTGAAGACGCTGCCTACCACGTCCTCGAAGAGTTTTGGGTGCAAATCGTAGCGCTTGTCATACCGCGCGGCCAGCAATGAGCGAACCTCCCCAATGGGCAGTGACAGGTCGCGGCTGACATCCAACTCACGAAGACTGGCCGCGGCGTGCCAAGATGTGCGCACTTCCAACCGATGCACGATATCGTTGAACTCCTGCCAGCCAGCCGCGCGCCACCAACCGCACGTTGGGCACACGTAGACGCGGCTTTCTTCGGAGGCGTTGCCCTTCACAAACGACAGCGGGCCGGATTCGCGGTGGAGCAGCGTGAGATCGGTTGAGCAAAACGTACACCGCATTGAACCCGTAAGAACCGCGGCCGGGTCACGCGCCACATCGCCGTACACCCAAATCGACATGCTACTCACTCCGTATCAGATCAGACGTCTGCCGAGCCTGGCGCCGATCACGTATCCGCGCACGAGCAGATAGCTGACCAGCAGCAGATAGATCGCCA
>JAFAZN010000192.1 GCA_019239775.1 Chloroflexota bacterium | reverse complement strand
TCGCGCTAGGGTCGCGTGTTTGCGCAGACACCCGGGCCGTCGGGCCCAGACGAGAAAGCGACTATCGCGATGAGAGAGTCCGGCGCAAAGTATGTGGCTAAGTCTGCGCCTCAACTTTGCGGGTCGCACGATACGAATCCAGCCGGTTTGCGGTGTTATTCGTGTGATGCACCGTCGCCCTTGCCTTCTCCCGCTGGCAGTCCAACTCAGAAAGTTGTTACTCATATCCGCCGAACCCGTTCTGGTACTCGTCGCTGTGCCACCAGTCGAGGCGCAGTTGGTGCCGAGCACCGGGGCGCAAACCGTGTACGACGCTCGGTTGCATGTCACGTGGCTCGCCAATGCCAACCTGGCAGGTACACCCGAGGGACAGTTCGGCGTGCCGGGCATCAACCCGAGTGGCACGATGAGTTACGCCACCGCACAGGCGTGGGTCGGCGCGCTCAATGCCAACACGTTCCTCGGGCATCAAAACTGGACACTTCCCACTAATCCTCCGGATGATCCAACCTGTTCGATCCGAGGTCCGCACGATCAACGTTTCGGTGTTGGCTGCAGCGGAAGTGCGCTCGGCAACCTGTATTCCGACCCGGAAGCTGTGGATCTGAAATATCCCGCCACCGCGGCTCCGATTCCGGCCAACACGGTCGGACCATTCACCAACTTCCAGCCGTATCTGTACTGGTCGGCAACCAGTGCCGGGAACAAAGGCTGGGACAGCTTCTCGTTCGCCACCGGATTTCAAGGCGCAAACACCGACAACCACGTGATGTACGTGTTGCCGATGTTCGACGGTCCGCCGCCCGGTACTGACGACGCGCCTTGCGCAGCGCAGACAACCTGTTCGCTGGAACCCACCGCCGACGGCACGCTCGTGTACGACCCGGTGCTGGACGTGACCTGGTTGGCTGACGCCAATTTCGCGGCGACCAATTCGGTTCTGTGCAGCGCGTGCACGATCGATGCGGACGGATCCATGACACACACCTCCGCGGTCGCCTTTCTGGAAGCGATGCGCCACTACAACGCAGATGCCGGCTGGTTGGGCGTCCATACCTGGCGGCTCCCCCCCACGCTTGCTCAAGACCTCACATGCAGCCTTGGCAGAAATACGCAAACCACCTTCGGGTTTGACTGCAAGGGCAGCGCGATGGGTGAGCTGTATTACACCCAGCTTCTTGGCGGATTGACTGCCGGGACACCAGTTGTCGGTCCCGTGCAGGACAGCGTTGGTCCGTTCACGAATGTGCAGCCGTATCTGTACTGGGCATGTCAGCAGTCATCCACCGACACCGCGGTCTGCGGCGGCGAACCCGCCGCTGACTTCCAGTGGAGCTTTTCGTTCGGCAACGGATTCGAAGGGACGGATGTCGTCCAGAACCAGCTGTACGTGATGGTCTATTACCCCGACCCCGGCGCACATCCGCTACCGGCTCCAAGCGAGTGTCGCGGTGGCGCCCCAGGAGTGCCACACCCATGTATGTGACTCGACTCACGCGTCGGCGCGTGCTGGCAGCCTTCGCGGTATTGGGTCTGGGCTCGCTGCTGGACCTGTCTCGTGCGCAAGCGCAGCCAATCGCATCGACGCCGACTGATCTGTCGTTTCGCCCGGGCTCGTCATTGCGATTGCAGCAGCTCGTCGGCGATGTAGACGTCACGCGCATTGGTAATGCCTCCGAGCCATACTGGCACCCGACAGACAAGCGCCCGGAACAGGCCAACAGCATCGGCTATTACCCTGGTGGACCGCCCATCAAGCGCGCCGATGGTGAGATCTGGTCGGACTCGCACTCGTCCGTTGCACCAACTCCCTTTCCGGAGGGTCCGACACCTCAGCTTGGCTACTACTACAACATCTTCGGTTCGGACAAAGCCCGCTGTTTCGCCGGTCCCGACGGCAATCTGCTCTTTCTGTTCGGCGACATCCGCGGGCAGACACCAGCGCCATGGGACACCATCGCCTACAGCGACACGTCCGACCCGGAGCCGGGCGGCATCGATCTGTGGTGCTACACAAGCGCCGCCGCGTCATTTCCCAAACAACCACGCAACCAGTCAGATCCACATCCGCCCGCATTCAACGGTCCGTACACGCTGCTGGCATTTCCGTCGAATCCGCAGAATCGTCCGAATCCGCTCGACCTGAAATTCAGCATCGACGATATGGGCGTCGACAATTCACCTTTCTCGGGTGTGTATGTCCCGAGAGCAGACGATCCAGGCCTGAGCGCAACCTATGTCACCTTTCGTTTCCGGACCTTGCCTCTCGCAGGCAGCGCGGCACCAGTCGGGCAGACTCCTCCACCCGATTGTTCAGAGCTGAAGAACTGCACGCCAGGTCGGATCCAACTACCACCTGGCGGGCTCGCCGTGGAGCAGTACGCCCGCATGCAAGCCGAAGCCGGAACTGCCACGGCGAACATATTGACCAGGCTGAATCCGGCCTACGCCACGAGCCCGCGTACGCTGCAGCCCGCGACCGTAGACCCGAAGGCCGCCTTCGAATACCTTCGCGTAATCTCGCAGACGCCGTACAAACAACTCGCCGACGGCACAGCTGTACCGCTGCAGTCTCCGCTCGATGTGAGTCCGTGTTTCATCAACACCGAGCTGCACACGTACGACGCGTCGTACCCATCGTATGTGTTGAGTGGTCTCGGTCCGCAGCCTCCCAGCGGCGGATACCTGCTCATGTTCGGCACGGGCACCATTCGCGGTCCACTCACGGTCCTACAGCCGACGCAGATCGACGGCCGCACGGCCTTCCTGCCAACGGCGTACGACCTGAGCACCGTGTTCTTGAGCGCGCAGGACTACGCTGACGTCGAATCAAACACCACTGGTCTGCGCATTTTCACCGGTGTCGCAGCGGACACCAGCGTCGCGCAGTGGACCTCCAGCAGCGATCCGTCCGATGCATATCCGGTTCTGGGTGGGACACCACAAGCGTTTGCGTACCACGGCATCGGTGATTTCTCAGTTGCGTGCCTGCGCAATCAACTGCCGCAGGCGCCCGAGCTCTGGCTGATGATGTGCGACGGCTCTCAGGCCAACGGCTGGATGTACGCGGGCATCCAGCTGTTCTGGTCACTGACACCGTGGGGACCGTGGAAGCCCGCTTCGCAGACAGGCAAGGTCGGCGTCTTCAACACACCGGACGGACAGGGCGACCCGGCCAGCGGCGGCTTCATCCAGCAGCCAATCATGGGTGACTTCCCCGCGGGTAATGGTCTGAACGGCCCGGTGATTGGACCGGAGAAGAATGCCAGGGACACGGCCGGCCAGGATTCGAACTCCGCCGCCTTCAAGGTGTACGGGCCCGTGCTCATCGAAAAATTCTGCAAGCTGGCGAGTGATCCGAGCAGCCCGTCATCGGCAGTGCTCACCGTCTACTGGAGCATGTGCACGTGGATTCCCTATTACGCCGTGCTGATGCGCTCGCAGTTCGATCTGACGTTCTGACCAACTTTCTGGCCGTGCAGCGTCACGCTTACCATGGCGCGTACGGTGTATGGCAGTCGATCGGCAGGCCGGGCCGGCGTTCGGCAAGGTGCTGCGTGAGGCTCGGCTCCGAGCGGATCTGACGCAGAAGATGCTCGCAGAACGAGCGAGCTTGAGCACACGCACCATCCAGCATCTCGAGGCTGGACGGGGATTGCCCTATGCCGACACGGCTGGTCGACTCGCCGTGGCCCTGGATCTGGTCGGCTTAGAGCGCGAGACGTTCGAGCAGACTGCCCGTCTCGCCAGAGCACGCATGCGGCACCCACGTTCCGCGCCAGGGGCACCGCCGACGAGCCTGGACGCGGCAACACCATGGCCAGGCAATCTGCGTCAACCGTTTACCAGCTTTATCGGACGCGAGGAAGAAATCCGTCGCGTCCTGACGACCTTCGAGACAACGAACCTCGTCACCCTCGTTGGTGTTGGTGGTGTCGGAAAAACCCGTCTGGCCATTGAAGTCGCCCAGCGCGCCAGCAATCTGTACGCCGATGGCGCGGTCTTCGTCGAGCTAGGCGGACTCTCCGAGCCCGGCCTGGTTCCGTATCAGGTGGCGACCGCATTGCGCATTTCCGAGGTCCCTGGAGCCGCGATGGCCGACACGCTCGTCGAAGGCCTCCGCGCTCGGCGCCTGCTGCTGGTCATTGACAACTGCGAGCACCTGTTGGACGCCTGCGCGGCACTCACTCGGCTGCTGGTACAGGGCTGCCCCGAGCTGCGCGTGCTGCTCACCAGTCGCGTGCTTCTCGGCGTGGAGGGCGAGACCGTACTCAGGGTTCCGTCACTGTCCCTGCCGGTGCCTGGGACGACTGGTAACGTCGAAACGTCCGAAGCAGCAAAGCTGTTTGTCGCGCGGGCGCGCTCGACTGCACCGCGCTTCGCGATCACCCCTGAAAACGAAAAAGCGATCGCGAGCGTGTGCATTCAGCTGGAAGGCATACCGCTGGCGCTCGAGCTCGCAGCTGCGCGGGTACGCAGTCTGGGTGTCTCGGAACTCGCTACCCGTCTGCACGCCTGCTTTTCGCTGTTGACGGGCGGCGAAGCCGAGCGGCCGGCTCGACAGCAGACGTTACGTGCAGCCGTGGACTGGAGCTACGCGCTGCTTTCGGAGTCCGAGCGGGCCTGCTTCGCGCGGCTGTCCGTGTTCAACGGCGGCAGCAGCCTCGAGGCAATCGAGGCGGTGTGTGGAATTGAAAGTACGTCAACGCAGTCCGTCGTAGACGTGCTGGCCCAGCTGGTGGATAAATCGTTGTTGACCGTCGAGCCACTGCCCGATGGATCGGTGCGCTATCGCTTGCTGGAGCCCTTGCGCCAGTACGCGGCTGAACGTCTGGCGGAGATGGGCGCGGCGGAGGTTGCGCGGACGCGCCACGCTGACCACTATTGCGCTGCCCTTGCACGCCGATGGCAACCCGTGTGGTGGGGTCCAGAGCTCGCGGAGCGCCTCGGCTGGGTTGAGCGCGAGCTCGAGAACCTCCGCACGGCACTTAATTGGCTGCTGTCGATCGATGGCCTGGACCTGGTGCTGCGGGTGTTGTATGCGCTGGGACCATTCTGGCTGGTCAGCTCACGCGTGGGTGAGGGATATCGGCGCACCGCGGCGGCTGTCGCCAAACTTCCGCTCGAAGCGGAGCCGAACGCTGCGCGCGCGGGCGCGGTGGTCTGGTGCGGAGGGTTAGCCGTCCAGGACGGCCAGCACGCTGTCGGGCAGAACATGCTGCAGCGCGGCCTGGATATGGCGCGCCGCTGCGACGACGCGTTGGCTCAGGCGTACGCCCTCATGTGGTTAGCGATCACCGCCGGCCTGGCCCAGCAGACGCAGCTCGCATGCAGCTACGCCGCCCAGGGCCTGGCGGTGAGTCGGGAGCGAGGCTACGGTGCGCTGGAGGGCATGTGTCTGCGGGTGCTGGCTCAAGCCGCGTTCGAGGCTGGCGATCTGGATGAGGCGTGGCGCCTTTCTGAAGAGGGGTTACGCGCCGGTCGCCAGGCGCACCACCCGCCCAGCATCGCGTGGGCGCTCGAAACGCTGGGGTTCATCAGGTTCAAACAGGGCCTGTACTCGGCGGCACGAACATTCTTCGAAGAGAGTCTGGCGCAGGGGCGGGGCATGTTGGCGGCGCCCATCCGACAGAACACGATCGTGTGCCTGGCGCTGGTGGCACTCGAAGAAGGTGATCTGGTCGAGGCGTTCGAACATGCCCGCGACGCGCTGGAGATGCCTCTTTCGGTGCCCGGTGGACGTGCTTCGCAGGCGCTGCCACTCGAGGCACTGGCGCAGATCGCCGTTGCAGCGCGTCAACCCGCGGCCGCGCTCCGCCTGGCGGGTGCCGCATCCGCGCGACGGCGGCTGGCCCTTACGCCCTCTCAACACGCGCAGCTCGAGCGATGGCTGCACCGTGCGCGCGCGCTCCTTGATTCGCCTGGCGCAGACGCCGCGTGGCTCGTCGGCCAGCTCATGAGCACGGAGGCGGTTCTGACGGAAGTGCGCGCGCTACAGGCGAGCATTATCCCGCCCAAGCGCGCGACGTGACGAAGTGCCGCGTGGCCGCGCCCGAACTGGGCGCGACCCGCCGCGAGACGTTGAATCTAGGCGACGCTTTTGCAGAGTGGGCATCAGGCCGAGTTGGGTGAGGTATTCGACCTGGTCGAAGCAAATATGCCAGGTCTGCACCTTCCGTGGTTATTGGAGCGGCGGCCAGCGGCGGCCTTGGCTGGATCGGTCAACGCTGGTCAGCTCCTCTCACACGCTGGGGTCGTCACACACGGGGGTCGGCAGCGCCAGCTCGAGCTCGAGCGCTTCGGCGACCGTGTAATGCTGGTCCTCAGGCTGGACTAACGCAGCTGCTTCGGCGCTCACGCCGGCGGCCGGCACGTGGCTGACCGCGTCGCACAACGCCCGCGGTGCTGACCCCTCCGCGCGCGGAGCGTGACTGCGCTGGTGGGAGGGTGACGAAGGAGCGCCCGCCGAAAACTGTTGGGGTCGTCGCCGCAGCTTAGCCAAAAACCGCCCCGGAAAGGCGGTATTTGACCTTGATTGTTGGTGACCCGTGCGGGATTCGAACCCGCGATCTCCACCTTGAGAGGGTGGCGTCCTGGGCCGCTAGACGAACGGGCCGCGGCACAGCATCCAACAACCGAGCTTCTTCTGCAGGGGCTGGACGGCGATCAGGAGTATATGCGAT
>JAFAZN010000159.1 GCA_019239775.1 Chloroflexota bacterium | reverse complement strand
GCCGGGTTCGGTCTGGGACTGTACGGCGTGTCGCTGCCGCTGGCGGTAGCGACGGTCGCGCTTGGCACGATCATCATGTCGTTTCTCGGTTTCCAGTTGGCCGCCGCCGTGCGACCGAAACTCGCCGGGACGCGGCCCGACCTGGTGGCGGCCGTGGCACTCTCGCTGGTGGGCACCGCGCTGGCGATCAAGTTGCTCTAGCACAAGCGGTGTGCGTGTTGATCTCCCGTGAGTGTGAACCTAGTCGAGAACCAGCCTGCGATAGCGCGCGGCTACCAGCATGTGCACGCCGTAGCCAATCAGCCCCAGTCCAACCAGTCCAACCAGCCATGGCGGTGCGGCAGCCTGGGTTAGCCCGCCGACGGATTCGGCCAGCACAAGACGCGCAACTGTGCTGAGACGGCACCCAGCACCAAGCCGACCAAAGATACCGCTGGCAGCTAAACGAGCACGATTACCGCAGTGGTCGGCACGGTTCCCGCCCCACCGCTGCGCGGCGCGAGCAGTTTTCAACCTACTCCGCAACAAGTGACCGCAGGTCGGCGAAGCATTCGTCCATGAGCCGCCGCAATGCGTTGGGATCATCCTGTCGCAGCCACCGCGCAAATGCGATGTGAAAGACGGTCACGCCGGTTTGCGCAACCAGTTCGGCCGCATCCTCGGTGATGCCGCGTGACCGCAGCGCCTCCGCAAGCGCGTCGGCCAGCCGGGCCAGCTTGATCAGCTCGCGCTCCTGGAGCTCGGGATTGCGGGCGATGATCCTGGCCCGCATGCGTGCGAACGTGTGGCGCTGCGCGAACAGCGAGGCTACCAGGTCCAGCCCCTTGTCAACCGCTTCCATGGCGCTGGCCTGCCGCGGCGCGTCGCTGACCGCGCCGACCCACAGCTCCTGCAACTCGGCCGAACCCATGAACAGCACCTCGCGCTTGTCCGCGAAGTAGCGGAAAAAAGTGCGCCGGGTCAGGCCTGCGGCGTCCGCGATGTCAGCAACCGTGGTGGTCTCGTAGCCGCGCTCGTCAAAGAGGGTGATCGCCGCCTTGACCAGGCGACCCGCGGCGTCGGGCTTCCAGCGCGTCATCAGACCGGCATAGCGTAAATGATGACACCGGGTGCCATGCAGCTGTATGCTGTCGATGACACAGAGTGTCATCACGTTCTGCGCCGCCTGACATCCAGGCTCCTGGAGGTTTTCCATGCGTGTTTTCATCACCGGCGCGTCCGGCCACATCGGTTCCGCCGTCGTTCCTGAGTTGCTCTCGAACGGGCACCAGGTTGTTGGCCTCGCCCGCTCAGATGCGTCCGCGGCGAGGGTCAGCGCGCTCGGCGCCGAAGTACGTCGCGGCGACCTTTCCGCGCCCGACGGACTTGCGGCCATCGCGCGTGAGGCCGACGGAGTGATCCATCTCGCGTTCGACCACGAGATGATGCGTTCTGGCCAGATGGGCGGAGCGGCCGATAAGGAGTTGGCCGTGATCAGAGCACTCGGGCAGGCCCTGACGGGCACTGGCAAGCCGCTTGTGTCGACCTCGGGCACCCTGATGCTCGCGATGTCCGGAATCAAGGACCGGCTCGGCACCGAGGCCGACATCGTTGCGGGTGGTCCGCGCGTTGACAGTGAGAATTACGTGATCAGTCTGGCGGAGCAGGGCGTCCGCGCATCGGTAATCCGTTTGGCGCCGATGATCCACTCCGACCTCGACAAGCACGGCTTTACCCCGGCGCTGATCAACTTCGCGCGCGAGAGCGGCGCCGCCGCCTATATCGGCGACGGCGCCAATCGCTGGCCTGCCGCCGACACGCGCGACATCGGCGCGCTGTACCGCCTCGCGCTGGAGAATGCCCCGGCGGGCACCCGACTTCACGGCGTTGGCGATGAGGGCATCCCGTTCAAAACCATCGCCGAGACGATCGCCTCCCAGTTGGGCGTGAAAGCCAGGAGCGTGACGCCGCAGGAGGCGCCTCACTACCTGGGCTTCCTGGCCGATTTCGCGCAACTCGACGGCGCCGTCTCGAATACCCGCACCCGCGAGGTGCTCGGCTGGGAGCCCACCCGACCTGGCTGGGTCGAGGACGTGAAATCAGGGCACTATTTCGCCCAACGCTCCACCCCAGTAACAGCGCAGCGCTGAGCAGCATTCCCCACCGATCGATGCTTCAGCGCCGCCTTGGATGCACTCGACGAGCGCATCGCAACCGGTCGGACCTGCAGCTTCGGCTTCCTAGTCGTTGAGGGCGCGGCGTAGCACAGGGACGAACTCGGCCGTATCGGTTAGGAATCCGACGTGGCCACCGGGAAACTCGATCAATGGGGTGCCCAGGCGTTCGGCGAGCGCGGCGGCGGTGCGCTGGGCGAACTGACCTCTGGATGCGATGCCGCCGCCGACCTGGACCAGCGTCGGCGCAGCATTGAGGGCAGCGATGTCCGGCTGATAGAGCGTGACCGGGAACAGGCTTTGACCGAAGAAGCGATTGCTCGTTGCGATCATCTCTTGCGAGGGAGGCGATGGTGGCGCAGCACCCTCGCCCTGGGTTGGGATGGCTAGACCGGTGAAAGCTAAGAACTTCTGCCAGGCCTGGACGGCGCCGTCAGCGCGGAAGGTGTCGTAAATGTCCTGCATGGCGGTGCGGCCCTGCTCGGCGTCTGGCAGGAGCAGGGCGACCGGCGGCTCGTGAGCGATGAGCGTTTGAACGAGAGTGGGGTGGTGGGCGACCAGGGCAAGGCCAGTGACGGCGCCACCGCTGCTGCCGAACACCTTGGCCGGGCCGCCGCCGACCGCCTCAAGGACGCGTCGCACGTCGTCAGCGATGATGTTCGGATCTGCGTCCTGATTGCGGTCCTCGATGGTGCTGTGGCCGAAGCCCCGCGGATCGTAGGTAACGACGGTGTGGTCGTCGGCGAAGACCCGTGCGATCGTGGCAAAGCCCGTCGAGTCCATCGGGTGGCCGATGAACATGAGTACAGGGCCTGAGCCCTGCACCTCGAAGTACAGACGGGCACCCGGAACATCCAGCCAGTGACTCGTGGGCATCAGCGACTCCTACGGCGAGGATAGCGCGACGTTCGAGAGTCACCCTGATCTGTCGAACACGTGACTCCGCGCAGGCCACATCAGCGCCACACACATCGTCGTGATGTCTGGCACAGCTCGCTGCGCCGCGTGAGCGCTCACGTGAGCCTGAGAGATCTTTAATACCGCTTGGCTCGGCCGCTCAGGGCCTCCCAGTCGCCTGCGTGTGGGCGATCTGGAAGACATTGCCAGATGCGCTGCGCACCATAGCCCGCCGATCGCCGTACGGCGTGTCGCGTGGCTCTTCCAGGCTAGTCGCGCCGGCAGCGAGCGCCCGCTGATACGCGCTGTCCGCGTCGTCGACATAGACGTAGAGAAACGCTGGGAACAGCTCGCGCTCGCCGGCTGTTGAGAGCATCACCAACGAGTCGCCTATGCGAATTTCGGCTGGGCGGTCAGCGTGAACGTCGCCCGTGGCGTCGAATACCGCGCGCAGAAACGCCACTTCGGCCGCGACGTCGCCGACGACCATGCGCGGCGTCACCGAATGAAAGCCAGCCAGGCGCTCGCCTCGCGAGGTCACGCCCCGAGTATCTCATGAGCTGTCGACGGCATCCTTTACGCTTCCCGCCATCACAACGGCCCGTACTGCATGGCGCTCTTCGAACGTGCAAGTGGCAGGCTGAGCTTCGATCGAGCCGCGGTGGGGACGGAATACAGCAAGCGTGACATCGTCGCACGGAGGTCCACGCTGCCTTTGCTTGCATCTCTTCATCCAGCGCAACTGCT
>JAFAZN010000216.1 GCA_019239775.1 Chloroflexota bacterium | reverse complement strand
CCACACGCGGCGGTCAGTCCACACGCGGCGGTCAGTCCACGCGCGGCGGTCAGTCCACACCCGGCGGTCAGTCCACACGCGGCGGTCAGTCCACACCTGGCGGTCAGTCCATCACCCGAGGTGGTTTCGTACTGCGTCGAGCGCTCGACCGCGTATGCCCCGGAGCGCAACACCCATGTCCAGGGCGCAACCAGCAAGGAAGCAGCGCTCGAGCCGGCCCGCCAGGCCCTATAGTTTGGCCAGCACGCCGCCGCGCCGACGCGCGAACCCGTCTCGCCCGCGCCAACCTGTGCTTCCCGCGCCGGCGTCGCTGAACCGGATGGCCGCGACCGACTGGCACGGAGATAGCCCCGACCTGCTGGTAGCCAACACCAGCTGGAATCGACTGCTCTCCGCGTTGGAGGCAACCAGTGGCGAGCAGTTTTCGATTCGCGGTGAGAACACCGTGCCGTGGTGGGCATGGCTCAACGAGAGCATCACCTCCCGAACCTGGCCACTTTTAGGCGGCGAGCACGACGGCCGCGCCTATCTACTCGGACAACGTCTCGGGCCCGCCGCCACGGCCGATCGCCTACCGGCACTGGCCGCCGCCATCGGCAATCTCGTACTGGGCTATTCGTACGACGATACGACCGGCTGGGAGCAAATCGTCGTCGCACAGGATGTCCAGTTACTGAGATTCCGCGTGATAAGCGGCTGGGGCGACCACAGCGAAGGCCTGCCCCTCGAAGCAGAGTCCGAAGGCATCCACGCCATCGTCGGCGCCCTTGGCTTCAACCCGAGCGCATGGCTCGATGCAGGCCAGGTACAGCGCGTCGCCTGGACAATCCTCGAACCCGAACGCCAATCCGACGCCCACGCGCGACTCTATTTCGGTCCACTTCGCATGCGCATCGACCACATTCAACAAGCGGCTGCCGACGCCATCCGCGGCGGATACGACGACTGCAGCGACGAAGAATGACGCACTCTGCCTGGCGTTCGCCTTCGTCAACCCACACACCCGAGGTGTGCGCTCTGCCGTTAAGTAGTATGCTGCACCAGAACAGGTGTTCGCAACAAATATTCCATCGGCCAGCTCCTGGCTGGAATCTCTGAATCCAGCCCAACGTGAGGCGGTGACCTGCGGCGATGGCCCGGTGCTGGTTATCGCGGGCGCGGGTACCGGTAAGACCTGGACGTTGGCTTGTCGCGTCGCCTACCTCATCGAACGCGGCGTCCCGCCCGAGCGGATCCTCCTGCTCACCTTTTCACGCCGCGCCGCAAAAGAAATGCTGGCTCGCGCAGGCCGGCTCGTCGATCGCACGCGGACCGGCAAGGTCTGGGGCGGCACCTTCCACGCAACGGCCAACCGCCTGCTCCGCATTTACGGGCGGGCCCTGAACCTCTCGCCCGACTTCACCGTCCTCGATCAGGCGGACATGGCCGACCTGATGGATCTTATTCGCGGCGAACGCACCCCCGCGCGCGACAAAAAAGAGCGGCGCTTTCCAAAGAAGGACACCCTCGTCGCGATGTACTCGCGCATGGTCAACGCCGGCGAGCCGCTCAGCAGCGTGCTCGAACACGCGTTTCCGTGGTGTCGTGACGAAGCGGACGGCATTCGCGCAATCTTTGCGGAATACACCCGCCGCAAACGCGACCAGAACGTGCTCGACTACGACGACCTGCTCCTGTACTGGCGCGCCCTCGGCGAAACTCCGGCCGGCCAGGATGTGGCGCGCCTCTTCGAACATGTACTGGTCGATGAATACCAGGACACCAATCCACTCCAGGCGCAAATCCTCCAGTCGCTGCGCGCAGAGAACCGGAATTTGATGGTGGTTGGTGATGACGCCCAGGCGATTTACGCATTTCGGGCTGCGTCAGTTCGCAATATCCTCGATTTTCCGCTGCAGTTTCCTGGTGCGCGACGGATCACACTCGAACAGAACTACCGCTCCACCCGCCCAATTCTGGACGTCTCGAACGCGGTCATCGCGCAGGCGCGTGAACGCTTTCCCAAGAACCTGTGGCCGGTCCGCTCGGGCGGCGCGCGCCCGGTGCTGCTCACCTGCTCTGACGAAAACGAGCAGTCCGGTGAGGTGTGCGATCAGATCCTGGAGCATCGCGAACAAGGCATCCCATTGCGCCGTCAAGCCGTGCTCTTCCGCACAGGTCACCACAGTGACTTGCTCGAGCTGGAGCTCACGCGTCGGAATATTCCGTTCGTCAAGTATGGTGGATTAAAATTCCTGGAGTCGGCGCATATAAAGGACGTCCTGGCGATGATGCGCGTGCTCGAAAATCCGCGCGACGAGGTCAGCTGGTTTCGAGTCTTGCAGCTGCTGGATGGTATCGGCCCCGCCGGCGCACGCTCGATCATGACTTCTCTTGGCGTGCGTGTTGCTCCGCGCGATCCACTCCGCACGCTCATCGATTCACCACCGCGCGTTCCCGACGCCACCGCGGTCGGGCTGAACGCGCTCCGCCTCGCGCTCGCCGACTGTACCGCGGACTCCACTCCACTACCACCCGCTTCCGAAATCGCTCGGATTCGGCAGTTCATCGAACCATTCATTCTGGAGCGCTACTCCAGTGGCCAGGCGCGACTCCAGGATATCGAGCAACTCGAACAGGTCGCCGGCAATTATTCCGTTCGCGGACGCTTCTTGAGTGAACTCGCCTTGGATCCTCCCTCCGCAACCAGCGATCTCGCCGGTCCTCCACTTCTGGATGAGGACTACCTTATCCTCAGCACTGTCCACTCCGCCAAGGGCGGCGAATGGGACGTGGTGCACATCATTCACGCGGCCGACGGCATGATTCCATCGGATATGTCCACCGGTAACCAGGAGGAAATTGAGGAAGAACGCCGCCTTTTTTATGTCGCGCTCACGCGTGCACGTGACAACCTGTACGTGTATTTCCCGCTGCGCTTTTACCGTCGCCCACGTGGCCTGGACGACAACCACCACTTCGCCCAGTTGACGCGCTTTCTGCCTGAACCGGTGCAGTCGCTCTTCGATCGCCGCGGCGCAGGCGCCGCTGAATCCTTTTCCTCAGCTTCGGTTGTGCACAAATCTTCCCGCGACGGCATCGACAGACTGCTCAGTTCCCTCTGGGACGGCTGAGTCCTCTCCAGCATACTCATTGGTGTGAGCCTTCTGTCCCTCTCGCGCGGCGACCTTGCCACATTCGCCGCGCAGCATCGGTCTGATTTCGAACGCTGGCTCGGCGACCTGGTAAACATTCCCAGTGTATCGGTTGATCCAGCACACGCCGTTGACGTCCGCCGCTGTGCGGACTCCGCTCTCGCGATCCTTAGCGGCGCGCCCGTCACTGCCGTGCAAACGCAGTTGATCGAGACAGGCGGCTACCCCATGGTCCACGCCAGGCTGTCCGCCAATCCGGACTGGCCGACGGTCACTATTTACAATCACCTGGATGTCCAGCCCGCCGATGGCGACGACTGGCGTACCGATCCGTTTCAGCTTACTCAGCACGGCGCCCGCTACATCGGACGTGGTGCTACCGATGACAAAGGTCCGGCGGTCACCGCGCTTCTCGGTGCACTCAGCGCGCGCTCGGCAGGCGTGCCGTTGAACGTTGCGTTCCTCTGGGAGACGGAAGAGGAGATTGGTAGCGAGCACTTCGCATCCACGCTCCAGGCACATACCGAGCTCGTGCGGACCGACGCCGTGGTTGTCTCAGATACGATCTGGATCACGCGTGGTAAACCGAGCAGTCCAGCCGGACTCCGTGGGCTCCTCCCATTCCGACTGACGCTTCGCACCGCGACAAATGATCTCCACTCCGGTATTACCGGTGGCGTGGTCCGCAATCCGCTTGCGGAATTAATGCAAGTTGTTTCCGCATGTGTCGATGGAACAACCGGTCGTGTCCTGATCCCCGGTTTCTACGATGAGGTCGAGCCACTCACACTGCAGGAGGAGGATGCATTCCTGAGCTCCGGCTTCTCAGTTGAGGCATTCAAGCGCGACCACCACGTCGATTCCTTGCGTGAGACAGACGCACTCGAGGTGTTGCGACGGCTGTGGGCATTGCCCACATTCGAGGTGCATGGCGTCGTAGGTGGCTACACCGGTCCGGGTGTCAAAACGGCAATTCCTCCGGCCGCCGAAGTGAAGTTGTCGTCTCGTCTGGTTCCGAACATGACGTGTCAGAAGACGCTGGACCGTATCGCAACCTTCATTGGTGAGCGGTTCCCGGATGTACAGGTCCATGCGGAGCCCGGACTGGAGCCGTATCGTGGGCAGGCATCGGGTCCACTCGCGGATGCGGTCCGTTCAGCGTACCGATTCGGCTTCGGCGTTGACGCGGTGTTCACCCGCGAAGGCGGCTCTATCGGCGCAGTACCGAGCATGGAGCAAATTCTGCAATCCCCCGTTCTGTTCCTCGGCCTCTCGCTGCCCGAGCACGGCTACCACGCTCCGAATGAGTTCTTCGATTGGGAGCAAGCCGAAGGCGGCATCGCGGCGTTCGCAGCGCTGTTCGCCGAGCTGGCGACCACGTTGCGCCACTAACAGGTCGCCGCAATTGCGGTCGGGCTTCGGGAACCTTTTCGACTGCCCCGGCGTCTTGTGCATTGACGCCGCATCGGGAGGCTTGGAACCGGGATGAACGTACGGATGGGTCGAATTGGTTCGCGGAAGCGATTTGTCGCGCTCGCGGCAGTGGTCGTGTTGACAGGTGGAGTCGCATGCAGCGCCATTGGCACGTACGTGCAGCGCCAAACGGTCGCTCCAACAACTGCGCCAGCGGTGTTACAGCCCGGTGCTTCAGTCTCTGCCGCTTCGCCGGCCGCCCGTCCTGCGCCGGCGAACACCGGCGGAGCGCAACCCGCCGCCGCTGCTCGCGCAGCCAGTGGTGGCAGCGATGCGACCACATCGACATCCGCTGCAGAGTCCGCACAAAGCACTGTTGCCGATACCAGCGCCCAGGTCCTCGACCGCATGGTCATTCGCACCGCGCAGCTCACGATCGAAGTCCAGGAGATGGAGACCGGCCTGGCGCAAGTGCGCGCGATCGCCTCGCGCGCCGGCGGTTTTGTCAGCGCCTCGGATACGCACGTTGAGAACGTGAACGGTCACGACAATATGGTTGCGAATCTCACGCTGGAGGTCCGCAGCGATTCCGCCGATTCCGCGATGTCCGACCTGCGTGCACTTGGCAAAGTCACTGCCGAAACCAGTGGCAGCCAGGATGTCACTGATGAATATGTCGACCTCGACTCCAATCTGCGCAACCTGCAAGCGAGCGAATCAGCGATTCTGAAGTTGATGGATCGTGCGACACAGATCCAGGACGTGCTTTCACTCCAGCGCGAGCTCACCAACGTGCGCGGCCAGATCGAGCGCATTCAAGGTCGCAAGACCTATCTGGAGCGTCGCACCGACATGGCCACCATTACTGTGGCGCTGCGACTGCCCGCGCCGGCTTCCACCCAACCAGTCGTGGGCGGCGCGTGGGATCCGATCGCAACCGCACTGCGCGGGTGGCAGGCGTCCTTGGCGGTATTGCGCGGCGCAGCCGATGTGCTGATCGTGGTCCTCGCGTTCTCCTGGTGGCTGATTCCATTCATCGCTCTGGGCGGGTATGTCTTCCTCCGCCGGCGCCGACCGATAGCTGTGGTCCAGCCACCGGTCGCACCTGAAGGCGCATAGTTGATAATCGATGCCCCTTGCGGTCAGGCTTTGACTTTGAGTCGCAGCATCCGCCGGGCATTGCCCTCATAGATCAGCTGACGATCGGACTCCGAGACATCAATCGAGTCCACGGCCTTGATCGTGTCGCGCACGAAGCCAGGTCCGCCCTCCGGATCAAATGGCATATCCGTTCCAAACAGGACCTGCTCCGCGCCGAAGAAATCCAACCCGCATTTTACCGCGTGCGCCGGACCAAACAGTGCGGTGTCTCCGTAGAACATGCGGAAGTAGTCGATCGGCCGCTTCTGGAGTTTTCCGCGCGCGGCGGCATCCTCGGGATCGTCCGTGCGCTTGCCCAGTTGATCCAGTCCACCGCCGACCCGTCCCTCAAAGTGCGGCACCATCCCGCCGAGATGGTGGGTGATGATCTTGAGGTTCGGCTTGCGGTCGAGGAGTCCCGAGAACAGCAGGCGGGCCATGGCCACCGCGGTTTCGTAGGGCCAGCCGAAGGCCCACCACAAGTCGAACTTCGACCGCGGCTCACCCGGGTAGTCCGCGAAATCGGCGGTGCGGGCGGGATGCATCCAGACAGGTAAGTCGATATCAGCCATGCGCTCGAACAGCTGCAGGTACTCGGGGCGATCCAGCGGCTGGCCGTTGACGTTGGTGAAGACCTGCACGCCGGTGGCGCCGAGTTGGTTGATCGCCCGCTCGATCTCCCGCATCGAGGCCTCGGGGTTATTCATCGGCAGTGACGCGACAAATCCCGGAAAACGATCCGGATAACGATCGACCAGCTTGGCCATCTCGTCATTGGCGAGTTTGGCCAGGTCAGGCGAGACGTCCGGCCCCGCGACGTTTTCCAGCGGCGGCGCCGCAAGCGTGAGCACTTGGGCGTACCCCTCATGACGGTCCATGACCTCAAAACGTCGGTCGATGTCGATCATCACGGGGATGTGCTGGACGCGTTTGACCATGAGTCCGCCCGCGGGCGCGACCTCGAGCAGTCGATCGTAGAACGGTCGCGGCAGGATGTGAGGGAAGACGTCGATCTTGAGCATAAGCCGTTCGAGGGTAGCCGATCCCGCGCAACGCCACCTAACGCGGTGACGCGTTCGCTGGGAGGCGTGACGCTTTTTGGCCGGTCGTGACGCCGTTCCGGTGGCCGGCGTGACGCTTTCGGTGGTGCGGCGTGACGCCTACTAGATTGGCGTCAGCACCACATCCAGCACCGCCGCCTGGCCGGCATGCACCGCGTCGAGGCCGCGCCGAATCGCATTCGGCAGCTCGATCGGATCCTCGACCCGCTCCCCGTACGCATGGCAACTCCGCGCCAGCGCCGCGTAGTCCGGTGGGGTGTTGAAGCGAACGCCAGGGAACGCGTTGGCTCGCCGTGACGCACCGTCGGGGAACAGACCGAGCACCGGCATTTTGCTCGCGTTGTAGCCGCCGTTGTTCATCACCAACGTGAGAAATGGGGCCGCCGCCTGCTGCGCCGCCCACAACGCCGCCACCGGTGAGCCAAACACGAACGAGCCATCGCCCACCACCGACACGACGGTGCGATCCGGCGCCGCCAGCTTCACGCCCACGCCCGCACCGAGCGCCCATCCCAAACCCGGAGCGCCAGCGCTCAAAATGCTGCCTGGCTTTTGCCGATCGAGATACCGTCGCACGGCATCGCTGCTGGTAACCGACTCGTCCAGGACAATCGCGTCCTCCGGCAGGCATTCGGCGAGGGCGCCGCCTACCCACTCCGCTGAAATCGGTCGGCGGCTTCTCAGCTCGCTCAGGTTCGTCGCCAATTTGTCGCGCTGAGCCGCCGACGCTGCCGCGTATCGCTCCCGCCTTTGCGACCATCGCTGCTGATCTGCTCCACTCGCGTGACGCTCCACCGCCTCGATGAGTCCGACAAGGGCTTTGCTGGAGTCGGCCTGGATCGGCAGGTCGACCGGGAAGCCCCACAACGCGATGGTTTCCTTTAACGGATCGATATCCAGTTGCGCGATCCGCGCACCTTCTGCCGGACGCACGTGACGCGGAATCCACGGGACATCCACGTCCAGCAGGAGCAGCACGTCTGCTTCCGCGATGGCGGCGCTGGCATCATCAACATACATCGGGTGCGCCGCCGGCACATTCAGCGGACCCCGCGTGTCGACGATACGCATGCCAAGCGTATCTGCAAGCGTCACCAGCTGCGTGACGGCTTCGGGATGACGCCCCATATTGCCCGTGATCGCCACGGGCGCTTCAGCCGAAGCCAACCAGCCCGCCAGTTGAGCCAGCGCCTGCGGATCGCCGGCTGAGGTGACCATCGGCCGCGTGCGATTGGCGACGCTGAGGTCCACCTGTTGATCGGAAGGCGGCTGCATCAGGATTTCTCGCGCGGCCGTCATGTACACCGGTCCGGCGGGTTCGGATCCCGCCAATTGGACCGCGCGCGGCAGGAGCTGATGCAGCGTATCCACGCGTGACAGCTCATGCGACCACTTCACATAGCTGCGCAAGATGCCGATCTGATCCGTCACATCTTGCTGCCACTGGATCGCTCGGTCGCGACTGCCTGGCAGCGCGCCGTCGACCGTGTACGGCGATCGACCCGCCAGGATGACGACTCCGGCCTGACCGCGCATCGCGTCATGGACGTTGCCACCGAGGTTCTGCGTCCCGACGTCGACGTGGACGACGACCAGCTGTGGCCTGCGTGTGACCAGGAAATAGCCGTGTGCCGCCGCCATGGCCACGTTCTCATAAAGGCACGGCACCAGGGTTGGCACCCGCTCTCCGTCACCGCTGAGCGCAACCAGCGCTTCCTGAATGGGTGCGGTATCAGTTCCAGGATTAAGGAAGACGTACTCGACTCCGCTCGCTACCAGCAGTTGCAGGATGGCTTCGGCGCCCGTGCGCGCGGGTGCAGTCGTTCGTCTTGATTGAGGCTCGGCCACCGACGCGGCCGAAGGGGACAGCGTGGAGATTGCCATGGTCGTTACTGGCAGTGTACGCCAGCCTGCGTCACGCCAACAGCGGACGAAATTGTGACATCCAAATGACGCAATTTTCGGTCGGCGTGACGCTTGGCGTGACGGGTGATGGTGCAGACTGGCGGCGTAATGAACGCGCTGTCGGTAGCGACAAATTTCCGACAAGGGATCATTCCGCCCTTTGCGATCGTTCGGGATGTGATCTGCGAATTTCAACTCACGTCAATTATTGAGCTGGAATCCATTCGCACGATCCATGAGCATGCTCTCCAGGAACAGCATCGCGACAGGAATACTTCGGCCCGGCGCAGCCGCTTCGGGATGGGATGTCATCAATCCACAGTGTCGGATTGGTACGTGAGCATGCTCTCCCGCCCGTCGACCAATGCGCCGCATCATCAGTCGATCCAGCAACCCAGAAAGGAGAATTGCTTATTGAGCTCCAAGTAGATCGAATCCGTACAAACTCGATCCATTCCGTCGCATCACACACAGACAACTGAATAACCGCTCTGTAGCACTGCATCACAGAGCGGACTCTGCCACAAGAGGGCGCAATCAGCCGTGCGCGCAGCACTCCCCACCGGAGCGCGTGCACGACCTGGTCGCGCCCTTTTTGCGTCCTGCTGAAAGGAGGACCACCATCGCACTTAGCAACAACTGAATAGCGCATTGCACCACTGAGGCCGGATCAGATCGCGCGCTACACGCGGTCAATCCGGCCTCAGCTCTCACAGGCTCGCGGCGACTCCCTTCGGGTCTCCACCTGAGAAAAAAGTCGCCCCGGCCAGTGGGCATTGTACGCCACCTCATTTCGCCCGAGCGGAGTTCCTCACGTTCCTGAGGGACTCCGCTCGCCATTTTCCGGAGGTTTCATATGCCTACCCCTCTCCGACTCACCCAGTCCGGCGCCTGTGCGTCCTGCTACGTCTACGGCGGCACGCCGCATCGCTCCTGCTGTCGACCCGATGTCGTTCGCCGCATCCCGATGGGTAAACCCGACCGGGACGGTTGTTTCATGTCCGCGCTGAAGGACGTCGCCTCACTGGACGATGAGGACCAGTGGCGCCAGCTCTGGTACGGCCCACGCCTCAGAAGGGGCATGCGCGCGTGACGTCGGCGTCACGCGCCCACCCCGACCTCGACCCCCGCGATCTCCCCGCCCTCCGCGATCTTGCCCGCTTCGGCGTCATGGCCGACGACCAACTCGCGCGGCGGTACTCCGACCCAGCACTCGCATTCGCCCGCCTTCCAATCTTGAAGGACGCGGGCATTGTCGACCGCTGGTGGGTGTCACTCGAAGGTGCGCGAGTGTACTCACCAACTCGGCTCGGCCGCCTCATCGCGGCCGTGCCGAATCTCCGTCCGCGCACAACATTCGCCAGCCACCTTGCGCATGACGTCGCGCTGGTGGACCTCGCCGACTATCTCATCGGTCATCAGCCAGGGCTGTGCTGGCTAGCCGAGGACGAGGTGCGCGGCTTCCTCGACCAGATCGGCCCGTCACCTACCCGCATGCACGGTGATACGCGTCACCGCCCCGACGGTCTGGTCGTCGAAGACAACCGCCGTATCGCCATCGAGCTCGAGCACAGCGAGAAGTTCGGCGACCGCTACATGCGCATCTCCGCATGGTTCGTGAAGGAGTGGCGAATCGACCGCGTCCGGTGGTACATCGACCGGCCGCGAATCCTCCAGCACCTGCGCGAGGTCAATGCCGCACACGGCTTCGACCACGACATGGGAATCGAGCTGCAGGAGTTTCCGCCGGGTGTGCGTATTCGCGAACGGCCCGGGAGATACGAGCCGTGACGCGGACCGACTCGCACTCGGCTCGGGCGAGTCCAGTCGGTGTGGAGCTGGGTCGCGTCATTGCGGCGCCACTCCAGACCTCGCCGATCTATCCTGGTCAACCCTTCCGACTACTCCTGTCGGAGCTTGAGCGTCACGTGACGCTTATCGGCACCACCGGCTCGGGCAAGACGACCACCCTGACCCGACTGATGGACGCGGCCCTATCGGCTGGCTGGTCGGTGCTCGTGGTCGATGCCAAAGGCGGACGTCTGGCCAACGTTTGTCGCGTGCTCGGGACAGCGCACCAGCTCCAGTCACGCGTCTGGTTACCGGGCGACCACGACAGCTGGACCTACGATCTCTGCGCCGGGGAGCCGACCGCCGTCGGGAACCGCCTCGTCGGCGCCTTCGACCACGGCCGCGAAGGCCAGGTCTATCGCAACTTGTCACAGGCCCTGGTGCCGCTTGCAGTACGCGCACTGGTGGAGAGCAGCCAGCCCTGCACGCTTGACTCGCTGCGCTACAGCCTCGACGAAACGCACCTGGCAGGTCTCGCGCGGCGCACCATCGACGTCCAGCTCAAAGCCGAGCTGATCGCGATGGTCAACAACCCGTTGCATCGCACGACTCTGGCAGGCATCGCCGGGCGGCTTCGGAGTCTCCGGTACGGCGTCTTCGGCCCATGGCTGCTGCCCTCGGAACGGACGATCGACCTGGCTCAATGCCTTCGATCGGCGGGCGTGACGTATCTCGGCCTACCGGCAACGGCTGCGTCCGAGGACGTTGCGCTGGTCGGTCGGGTGCTGATCCAGCACCTGAAGCAGGTCGCCTACGACGGTTTGTGGTGCGATACGCCGCACCCGGGCCTGGTGCTATTCGACGAGTTCGCCTCGTTGGGTGACGCCACCCAACTCGTTGACCTCCTGCTCCAGGCTCGCGAAGCGCGACTTGCCGTGGTCGTCTCAACTCAGCAGTTGCCGCGTGACGCCGCGGTGTTGCGCAAAGCGCTGCTGGGCGCCGGGGCACTCATCGTCCACCAGGTCGGCGCACCCGAGGACGCCGACGCCGTAGCGCGGGCTCTCGGCTCGCGCAGCGGCACCGAAGTCGTTCGCAACGTCCAGCTCGCGCCTGGCGGCACCGTCCTGCGGCGCGTGCTGCGCAGCCGCGAGTCCTTCCTGGTCGCGCCCGACGGGCTCGCGCACCTGGCAATCGGCCAGGCTGCCGTCACCGTTCGCTTCGGCCGACAGCGACTCGCCGTAGTCCAGATCGATCGGCCGCGGCTGCCCGAACCAGCGCCGTAGCCCGCCGCCTGCCCACAACGGCGCGGTAGCCAGCACCTGCCTTTGCACGCGCAGCCAACACGTCACGCACCTGGCGCGCGGCCATGCCGCGCAATTCACCTCACTCCAAGAAGGGAGCACGTATGACATTCGCATTAGCTCTTGCGGCGATTCGCCGTCATTCCTTCAGCGCAACCCTCACCGCCGTTCTTGCGGTCGTCACCGCTAGCCTCCTCGGCGTCTCGGTAGCATTTGCGCTCGCAGCCTGGACCGTCACTGCCCTGCTGTCCCTCGAGCTCTGGTACGTTGCCGAGCCGCTGGCCCTCCAGCGTTTCGGCAACTGCCGACCGCCCACCGCCGCGGAGCAGCTCCGTGTCGAGATGGCAATCGGTCGATCGCCCCTCCAAGTGCTGATCGCCGATAGGCCCGATTTCTCAGCAGCGCGCGGTCTACGCTGTCTGGCCATCGGTCGCGACCTGCTGGACATCCTTGAGGATCGTCCGCTGGGCGGTTACCTCGCCCAAACCATCCAGCCCGCGCACGCGGCCAATCTTGCGGGGTTCATCCTCGTGTGGATCGGCAACCTGCCGGTGCTGGCCGCCTTGTGGGCAACCCGACTGGTCGGCCTGTTAGGCCGGCTCTTGGCGTTGGCGGTCGGCACGAGTCTGATCGTGCCACTGGTCGTGTGCCGCGAGGGATTCCTGCGGTGGGTCGGCCTCGCATTTACAGGGCTACTTGTCAGCCTGTTGGGCATCGTCCTCGTCTCCTACGGTTACACGCCTGCGGGACTCGGCGTGATGCTCGCCTGGCTGCTGGTACCACTGATCGGCGCGGTACTCGGTTCGGAGAGTCGCCGTGCCGAGTGGTCGGCCGACCGCGCGGTGGTCGAGGCGGGCCTCGGTCCGCAACTGCTCGAGGCGATCGACTTCCTGGCACTCGCGGAAATGCGCCGCCCCACCCTGGGTTTGCTCAGCCTGCTGTGCCTGCCAGGCGAAACGATGGTCGAACGCACTCGTCGGATCCGACGTCAGCTCGTACTCCTACCGGCCGTCGACTGACGCCTTAGAAAGACAGAGCCCGTCTCGCTCCCTGCGAGATGGGCCCTTTTCTATTTAAACATGCAAACCGAACGCAGCTGCGCGCGCCCACACGGCCCGGCGCGACGGTCGCGCCTAGGTGTGCGCGGCCATCGCGACCGGGCGTGAAGCTCCCCCCGGAGGTGGAAGATCTCAGCTCAGCTGCTCACGACTCTCAGTCCGAGTTCCTCGGCCAACGCTTCAAATCGGCCGCTCGAGTTCCATTGTTCGCCGGGGCAGTCCGGACGACTCTGTGGACTGATATCCGAATGCCGCGCCAAAAACCGCAACGAGTCCGGGTAGCGGTTCTTGGCCTCGCGGCCAGCGGACAGTACGGCGTGGTACTGCAGATCACTGATCGGCCTGTGACGGTCGCCCAGATCCTCCGCCTCGCACGAAACCGTCACATGGTTCGGATTCAGTTCAGGGTCGATCCCGCACGCCTCGGC
>JAFAZN010000196.1 GCA_019239775.1 Chloroflexota bacterium | reverse complement strand
CCATGTCCAGCCCAGGCCGATCGAGATGCGCTGATACACCCCCAGCAGGGGACCATCCCAGCTGAGCACGAAGAATGCGAGCATCAGCACGCCGGTTGCGATCGAGTACGCGATCCACAGCCTGCCGCGACCGCCGTCCGTCCAGCGCCGCGCCAGCACGAAGCATGCGACGGGCAAGGTCAAGAAGACGGCGGCTGCCCCGAAGATCGTGTGCAGCGTGCCGTGCAGCGTCGTCTCGGCGGGCACGCCCCCCGGGTAGCCGTAGCCGGGGTCGATGACGAAGATCCCAGCCAGCACCAGACCCGCGCCGTAGACGCCGAGCAACACAGGGCCCCAGGTCGAACCCCTACCCGAAGGCATGGCGCGTTTAGCTCCCAGGGCAAAGCCGAGCATCAGCAGACCGGTGACGAGGAAGTTTGTGATCTGCTCCCAACCCTGATCACTCAGCGCCAGCTTGCTGACGTAGTCGCCCCAGGGGTTATATCCGGGCCGAGTGGCTCCCTCGACTAGGGCCACGGTCATGAACAGTGGCGCGCCAATAAGGCCACAGGTGAGCAGCCGCCTGGTCGTCTCGCGCGACCTATGAAGAGTGAACATGCCAGCAACCTCCTGGTGATGTGGCCGGCGGCGTGCTCGCCGGTCGCGAACCTGGCTCCAGCATGGCTCAGCGGTGGTCAGGCGTCGTCCACCGCACGGTTGGACTTGCAGATACGCGGGTTGGAGTAGGTCGCCCCCGAGCGTGCGATCGGCGGCGTAGCTACAGTTCAGCCGCAGAGCGGATGCGCCAGGCCACGTGAGCCCGTAGCGTAGGCACGTGGCGAGATCACTCTGGCGCGCGGTGGGCCATCCCTGGATCACGCTGAGCGTGCAGGTCGTGGCGCTCGAGGCGGAGCCTGGGGCCACCGAGGCTCCCTCCAGTTCCCACGGCACCCTTCTGACCGTTCCACGCTCCCTACGCCGGAGGATTCTTGGGCACTCGCTCCAGGTCTGGAGTGCCGTCCATGGCCTTCGCCTCGTATCTACAGGCTCGGCTTCCTCTTGGCCTCGCCCCGCGAGGGTTTTACTGACGACGCTGCAAGCTTCGCGTGATGCTGCGGACCGGCCAGTCACCCGCCTCCTCTCAGAGACGGTCTTCCTGCGCTTCGACGCCGAGATTTCGCTCGACGCCGGCAGTGCTGCTACTGAGGACCCTGGCGTCTCCTCAGGCTGGACTCGCACCAGCTGGCTACCGTGAGCTTGGCGCTCGGTTACGTCTCTGTTCGTCCTTTCAATGAACACCTTGGCGTCCGAGCTGCTGGACGCACAGATACCCGCAAAAATAGGCTGCAAGCCGCTTACGCGGTTGCGACCTGGAGCCGCCACTTTGAGGCGCCCTGCTCATGTGTTTCAAAAACGACCCTTTGTGAGTATTCGTTCGCAGCTCCACGCACTTCACTCACCCGTCTTTATGTGAGCAGAAGATTCGCTCGCTTCCACGATCTCATCCGCCAGGCGAGACGGAGTGGCGCGAAAGTGCGGGAGTCGCTACCGGGACCCCTATGATGATGATGACAGGCACGCAGCCACGCGGCACCCGCGGGACGAGCAAGTTTGGTGGCGGACATCCTCGCTTCGATCACGCGTCGCGTCGGCATTTGCCTGGTGTTGGCTGTTTGTTCGGGCTGCACGGTTGTGCTGCCATGGGCCGTTCCGTCAACGCCCATGCTTCCGACCAGCGCATCGGCGACCGATGTCGGCATTGACGACGGCGTGGGGGTTGTCGAACGGCCTGAAGCAACCCAGGTGGTCAACGTGAGCCATCCGGTGATCGGCGACCTATACGAGCCCACCCAGCGTTCGGGGCTGCTGCCAGCGGTCCTGGTGCTGAACGGGTCGGAAGGCTACGACCGTGAAAGCTATCCGGGTGGCTTGCACGATCTGGCCAGACATCTGGCCGCCCAGGGGTTTGTAACGCTAGCCCTCTGCTACTTCGGCTGTCCGGGCCGTCCGCTCGAGCTGCGGCAGATCGCGCTCGAATATGTCCTATCGGGCGTCCGCTACCTCAAGACGCTCGCTGAGGTCGACAGCGCAAACGTGAGCGTCTGGGGCTGGTCACGTGGCGGCGAGCTGGCGCTGCTGGTCGGTTCGTATAGCCAGGAGGTGCGCAGTGTCATCGCGGTTTATGGCGCACCATGGGCCTTCAACGGCGCAGGCAGCAGGGATGCCAACGCAGACTGCGCCTGGACGTTCGAAAACCGGTGTTTGCCTTACATGATGCGGATTCCCGTCGAACGTATTCAGGGACCAGTCCTACTACTGGTCGGGCAGTACGACGCGGTCTGGCCCATGAGCTACTCAGAGCAGGTCTCAGCCGAGCTTGACGCGCTGCACCACCCGCACCAGCTGACGGAATTTGCCGATGTCGGCCACGGGTTTGGGTCACTGAATTGTCTGATTGGGGCCGAACACTGCCGACCGATCCCGGAATTCTCCAGTGCAGCATGGGACGCAAGCGCGTACGTCACCGCGTCGCGCGTCACCTTTCTGCAAACGGTCACGCTGCTCAGGTCCTTGGCCACGGAACACCCGATCCAGCTGCCAACAGCTGTGCCACGGCCAGGCCCGTTGCCCCCGGCCAGCGGCACACCAAGCCCGACGCCCGCGGCGGCTCCGGGCGCGGTGCTGCTCGAGGATGCGCTCGATGATGGCAGTCGGGGACTGCTTCCCAAGACCAGTGACGAGCCGGGCCGGTACACGCGCGGCTATGAGAGCGGTGAGTACTTCATCCGCCTGCTGGCCGGATCTACCCCTTTTGGGAGCCAATCAACCCAGGTAGAGACTGTGCTGCCGGGGAGGTATGCCGATGCGTCGCTATCAATCGCGGTGCGGCTGATCGACCCGACAGACGACCAATATGTGAACCTGGGTTGCCGTTCGCAAGACCCGACCTACCAATACCGCCTGACGGTGTGGCCGGCTTCGAATCTGTTCCAACTCGTGCGTTGGACAGCAAGCACAGTGTGGACGCTGACTGGAATCCAGAGTTCGTCTGCAATCCAGGCCGGATCACAAACTAACGTACTCGAGTTGAACTGCCATGGCCCTCTGATCGACGCCACGATCAATGGCCAACTCGTGGCGAGCGTTACGGACTACACGTTTGCGGAGGGCCAACTGTGGATCGGGATCGGACAGTCGGCCGGCCTCCCTTCGACAGGCGCTCGCACACCCCCGGGTGCGCTGATCGTCGGTCGCTTCAGCAACCTCGTCGTCTTGCAGCGATGAAACATTTTGAAGCTGCCCTGCAGTAAATATCCGGACAGCGCGCCTACCATGGGGCCTCCCAGGTATGTGAGTTGCGGCAACTGCTGTGGCCTACTTTTGCGGGTATTTCGGCGACACCCCATAGCTCTTCAAAAAGCGCGCCACCTACCCGTAAAGTGACATAATTTCACCGTCCCGAACGCATGAGAAGAAGTATTCTCATGCGTTCGGCCTGGTGCATGGAGTAGGATTGCTGCAGCTTAAATGGGCACGCCTAACCGCGCTGACCTGCACCGACGTGTGGACGCGCTGGCCTCTGAAGAAGGCCTCGACATCGTGGAACGCTCGCCCGACGTGCTGGGTGGCACGCTCGTGTTCCGCGGCACGCGTGTTCCGGCCAGGGCATTGTTCGAGTATCTGGCCGCCGGCGACAGCCTGGAGAAGTTCCTCGACGATTTTCCGTCCGTGCGCCGCGAGCAGGCAGTCGCCCTACTAGAGCTCGTGCCAAGCGGGCTCGAGGAGCACGCCACCTTGCAGCCCGGCCAAACTGAGATCATCGCCGCGAGGCCTTCAGCATGACGACGATCGATCGCTTCACCACCGCGGACCTGGACCGGCTCGAGCTGCCCGAGGGCTGGCGAGCCGAGATCATCGACGGAGCGCTGTACGTGAGCAAAGCCCCCGGCTG
>JAFAZN010000172.1 GCA_019239775.1 Chloroflexota bacterium | reverse complement strand
CGCATGAGCGTCCCGGGCGCAGACGTGCTCGGCGAGATGTTGGTGGATGAGGAGCTGTCAAGACCAATCAAGCCCAGGACCCCGCTGCTGAGGAGCATTGCTACGCATGGAGGGCTTTACGCTGCCATCAATGCGGGATCGATCCTCGTCGGGCTGCTGGTCCTACCACTATACGCGCGAGCGCTGCCACCGGAGGCGTTCGGGGCCCAGGATTTGGTCCTGCTGCTGGTGACGCTTACCACTTTAGTTGCACCACTGGAGATCGCCCAGGGGCTGGCACGACAATACGTTGAAGTAAACAGTCAGGACGAACGCAAGAGGCTCGCCTCAACGGCATTGTGGTTCACGCTAGGGCAGGAAGCACTGGCTGCCGTCTTGCTGACGATAGCTGGTCCGCTGCTGTCGCCGTGGTCCTTGGGTCCGTGGAGCGGGCCATCACTATGGCTCGCAGTAGTCGGGTTCGCAGTCGCACACGGGCTGTACACACTCCTGTTGTCACAGCTTCGATGGCGGCTTCAACCCGCGCGGTATTGCGGCGCGGTGCTCACACAGACAGCGCTTGTCAACGGTCTCGGCCTCTGTCTCACGGTCCTTCTGGGCTGGAGTTTGCCAGGCATTATTGTGGCCTACGCGGGCGGCTATGGAGCGGCCGCGGTGGTGACATTTAGTCTGGGTCGCGCAGATTACACTTTGCGGGCAGATCGCGGGAGCCTCGGCAAGATGCTTCGGTTCTCATTTCCGCTCGTCCCGTCGTCGGTAGCCGTGTTGCTCTACAGCTATGCCGACCGTCTAGTAATTCGCCAGAGTCTGACTCTCGACGCTGTCGGCCACTATTCGATGCTGACGCGTTTCGCAGGATTGGAGAAGCCGCTTATCCTGGCAGCGGCGATGGCGCTGACGCCACTCGTAATGTCTCGATATGGCGACCCCGATACCCGCCAGGATGTGGCTCGCTTTTGTCGTTACTTGTGGGCAGGTGTCCTTGCAGCGGCGATCTTGATGGCGGCATTCGGACCTGAAGTGATCGCGGCGCTTGCGACGACCGTCTATAGCGGTGACGCTCCCCTGTTGCCACTCTTGGCATTCGCGTTTGCGCTTGCGGAACTCTACATCGTTGCGCCCGGTCTATTCATTGCCCGCAAGACGCAGATTATCGCAACGATCAATATTGGATCGGCAGTACTCAATCTCCTGCTGAATTTTTTCCTGGTGCCGCGATACGGCCTTCTTGGAGCCTGCATCGGTACAACCCTGAGTGCGACCACCGCTCTCGCGTTGAACGTGCTGCTGGCACAAAAGCACTACCCAATTCCGTATCCATGGCGAGCACTGATGGGCAGTACGGTGGTTGCAATTATAGTGAGTGCCAGCGCGGTGGAAGCTGGGATGGCGTGGCCGTTGTGGGATTACATGTCCCTGGGCATTCGTACCCTTTTGGCCATGACTGGCATTGTCGGCGTGGTGATATTGCTTCTTGGCAACGAGCTATACGCAATTAGTCGTGGGCTGCAACGAACAGTTTGAGAAACGACTCAAGACGCTTCGTTTGCGCCATGCGCGTAAATTGCGATGTGTGTTGCGAAGATGTACGCGGCACACCCGACGCACGTTTTTGCTCCACTTTGTGCGTCAACCATGCCGCGATAGTCTGTGGATCGCGACTGGTAATACCGGCGCCTGTTTCGGCGAGAATTTGGTGGACGGTGCTGTCTTGACCCGAGAGCGCGAGCACGGGTCGTTCTGCTGCGAGGTATTCGAAGATCTTGCCGCTCACAACGCCGCGCCAGCGCGGCCCTTCGTTTTGGATTAGGAGCAGCACGTCCGCGGCGCTCTGAAAGACCAGACATTCGCGATAGGGCACCGGTTCGAGAATTCGAACACGATCGGCAACACGCCGACGGCGCGCTGCTTCAAGGAGGGTTTGTGCGTGGCCCCTGAGCAAGAACTCCACTCGAACGTCCTGAGCATGGCTGGGGAGTAGCGATACCCCCAGAAAGAGCGGGTCCGGGTCTCCATATAAGGATCCCGCGTACCGAACGAGCAGAGGACCCGTTCTTGATGGCTGGGCGGGTGCCGGCAGATCATCTGGGTCAAATCCGTTGTAAATGATCTCCACAGGAGGTACCAGACCGTCGCGCCTCAACGCCTCAGCGAGTGGTGGCGACACCGTGACTATGCCAGCAGCCGAATTGAGAATGCGGGCTTGATGCCAGCGGTCGAAAACCTTGCGGGCACGGACAAATGGATACGGTTCCTTGTCAGCCCACAAGTCGCGTAGATCTGCTACCCAGGGAATACCGAACTCCCGTGCCACCTTGCGCGCCACGAGGAGCGCACTGAATGGTGCACCACTGGCCAGAATAACATCCACTGGCTGCGCGGCGATCAAATTGTGCGCAGCACGGTAGGCAGGTCCGGTCCACCCGAAGAACGCGTCTGGAATGTTCGTCGCGCTGATGTAAAGCTTCGCGAACGCACGAATTGAGCGCGGCAGGACGTGCAGAGTTGGCGTGACTACGCTACTTGTAGAAACGTTGCGCTGCCTACGCGCCCGTTGGACGAGTCCTGCCAACGCCCTTGGTAACCGATTCACATCCCTCCAGGGGGTGTAAATCACGCGGTCGGCGTCGATTTCCACCTGTAGCGAGGCGTCGTTCTGTTCAAGGGCAGGTGCGTTCGCTGCTACAACTCTTACGTCATGACCGAGCGCTGTTAGATATCGTGCGAACTTACCCACGCGTATCGCGCCAATCGTGTTGTAGGGCGGGAAATAGTAGGAAACGATTAGAATGCGCATCGTTTGCGCGGGAGGGTCTTCAGGACAATGCGACTCAGCATAACTCCGTAGAAGGAGACGAGCAGAATGCCGAATCGTACGGGCGCTCTCCCAGTCATGATGCGAATCGGCAGACGCGCTAATCGTCGCAGGAGGTGACGCGGCGCAAATAGCCTTGGGTGCCGGTCCTGTAGCCTGGCGGCCATGGTCAACTCGCGCTTAACGTCGGCCGGCCAAAACAGGTTGAAACGCGCCATGTTGCCCGAAACGTGTTGGCGATAGTGCAGCAGTGGCTTGCGCACCAGCACGCCACTCATGCCCTGGTCGGCGAATGACAGCCATAGATCCCAGTCTTCGCAACGCACGCGCTGCGGATTGGGGGCGTAGCCGCCGACCGCCTCGAAGGCGTTCCGTCGCATCATGGCGCTGGCATGAATGTAGTTGCGTTCTGCGAGAGTATCCGCGTCGAACTCTTCGACCGGGTAAGTCCCGGAGGCCGCGCCAAAATAGAGAACTTCGGTATACGCGAATTGCGAGCGATGATCGGCTTCCAGCGCTCGAACCGTTTCTTCGACGTATGCGGGATCCAGCATGTCATCTGCATCCAGGCGCATAACAAAAACACCTCGCGAGGCGTGTATGCCGGCGTTGCTTGCCGCCGACAGGCCCTGATTCGGGTGTGATATGAGGCGGACAGGATACCTGCAAGCGACCTCGCACGTATCGTCGGTTGAACCGTCATCGACGACGATAACTTCGATCTGCGGATAGGTCTGGGCCAGTGCGCTTTCGATCGCCTGTCCGAGATAGCGCGCATGGTTGTAGCAGGTAATCACGATGCTCACCAGTGCTGCGTCGGTCACCGCCTCGGCCCTGTACCGGTCCCAATACCCATATATGCCGCACCCGCGTGCTTGACCGCTGCCGCATCGAGGACATTGCGCCCGTCAACAACCACGCATAAGCCCTGGAACCTGGACCAGTCTAAGTCTAAATATTCAGGATGACCTGTTTGCACGATGACCGCATGCACGGGCGGCGGCGATTCCAGGAATGCGGGTTCGACGCCATAACCGGCAATCTCGGTCTCGGAAAAGAGCGGATCGTGCAGGAAGGTTCTTGCGCCTCGCGTTCTCAAGACGTCCAGGAGAAGCAGCGCTGAGCTGAAGCTTGCCTCCTTCTGCCCAGGTCGATACGCCAGACCGAGAACCAGGACGCGTTTGTCGTGGAGAGTGCCAAGATGCTCCTCAATCGCATCCACCACATATTTCGCCATGCCATCGTTTATCTGTCGTGCGCGACGTACAAGGCCGAGCTCCGCATGCTTGTCGTGCGCAAGAAGAAAGCGGGGGTACACCGGAATGCAGTGTCCGCCTACGCCGACACCGGCTTGATGCAAATGCGAATATGGCTGCGTATTGGCGGCGCGAAAGGCAGCGCTGGCATCAACTCCTCGCGAATCGGCGAAGCGTGCTAACTCGTTCGCCAAGGCGATGTTGACGTCGCGATAAGTCGTTTCGGCGAGCTTTACGAACTCAGCCGTTTCGGAGTCGGGCATGACCAGGATTTCTGCGTCCAATACCGTCCTGTAGAACCGCGTCGCGGCATCCGTCGACTCTGGTGTGATGCCGCCAACCACCTTCGGGTAAGTTCGGAGATCATGGAAGGTGCGTCCTACTAGGACGCGTTCCGGACTGAAGGCTAGGCCGAAGTCGACACCCATTCGCAATCCGGACTGCTCCAACATCGGACCAAAGCGGCCGCGCGTTGTGCCCATCGGAAGTGTTGTCTCGTAGATAACGAGGGCGCCGGAGCGGAGACCCCGCGCGATGGCGGCGGTCGCCAAATCGAGTGCGGAAAAGTCAGGTGATCCGGACTGATCCACAACCAGGGGAACAATCACGACAACAACATCACTTTGCGCTACCGCTTTTTGCGTCTCTGTCGTGGCTGAGAGCCGTCCTGCTGTGTGCGCAGAGGCCACACGCTCAGCCAAACCGGGTTCGGAGTATAGAGGAACCTCACCGCGATTCGTCAGCTCGACTACAGTCGGGTTGATGTCGCAGCCGATGACGCGCTGTCCCTTGTCCGCATACTGAGCCGCTAGCGCGAGCCCAATTTTGCCGAGGCCGACGACTGCAACCGAATACATCACGCAGTCGCGGCAAGTTTGTGACGCATCTGCACGACGGTGCCAGCTCGAGCCGCCTTTACGATGGTTTCCGCGATTTCTAGCGCCGCGAATGCCGCGGTCGGTCCGACGAGTGGTTCACAGTCCGCCGCAACGGAATGCACGACATTTTCGAGCTCGGCTCGTAGCGGTTCCTTAGGTTCGATGCGGAACCGCAGCATTCGGCCCTCGGTGACGCCGGAAATCGGATCCATGTTCGCCAAGTCGGCGTCGTTGTTTTCGTAGAGCACCAACTCCTGAGTGAGATAGTTAACTTGGAACATCCCGCGCTCGCCGGTGACACTGACTTCGCGCACTTTCGTTGGCGTGAGCCAGTTCACGTCCAGTTGTGCTACCACACCATCTTCGAATCTCAGCAGCGCCGCAAGCATGTCTTCATGATCGGTGTGAATACGTTGTGCGGTTTCGGCGTAGATGCGAGTGGGTTCGCTTGCCAGCAAGTAACGCGCGATGTCAATGTCGTGGGTAGCGAGATCGATCACGACGCCCACGTCGCGGATACGAACGGGAAACGGACCAATACGACGAGCATTGAGCCGAAACACCCGCCCCAGCTCCTCTTGGTCCAACCGTTGTTTGAGAGCTACGACTGCGGGATTGAAGCGCTCGATGTGTCCCACGGCGATTCGGCGCTTGTATCGCTTGCTGGCCGCGACTATCTGCCGCGCCTCTGGTATGGACGAGGCAATTGGTTTTTCGACCAGCACGTGTGCCCCCGCTTGCATTGCCATAACGGCTGCTTCGCAATGCAGGCTCGTCGGCACTGCGATGACGACCAACTCCGGCTGTTCCCGCTCCAGCAGCTCGGCAAGACTGGTGTACCCGTGATAATCGCGTCGTTGTGTGGCGCGTGCGAGCGCCTGCGCATTCGCATCCGCCACTCCAACAAGCTCAACTGGCTCCATCTCGTCGAGCACACGGACGTGGTGTCGGCCCATCGTCCCGAGTCCTACTACAGCGACCCTAACGGTCATTTCAAAGACTCCTCCAGAACCACCCGGATCCGACTGCTCGCCTCCTCGGGGCCGAGTCCGCTCCCTCGCGGAGCATCTGGCCTGTTCGCCGCTCGCACCGTGCGTACCAATGCTTCGACGTCTGCCTCAACCAGTACGTTCCAACCTGATTCCACCGTCTCGACCCATTCCGTTTCGTCGCGCACGGTTACGCATGGAACGCCAAGCCAGGATGCTTCCTTCTGAACTCCGCCAGAGTCGGTCACGATTGCCCTCGCTTGCTGCTCAGCCGTGAGCATCGCCGAAAATCCAAGTGGCTCCACTATGCACACATTCTCGGATTCAAGCTTGATATCCAGACGCGCGAGTTTCACCCGAGTGCGTGGATGCAAGGGGAGAAGCACCGGTTCCGGCAGAGCGGCGAGTGCTCGAACGATCGCCGCCAGACGGTGTGGATCGTCTGTGTTTTCGGCGCGATGAATGGTTGCCAGAATGTAGTGCCCGGCTTGCAGGCCGTGGCAGCTTAGAAAACTGCTTGCGTCTAGACCGATACGCATCCGTTCCCGAAGGGCGTCCAGCATCACATCGCCAACGACGTGCACCCCCTCGACGATCCCTTCGGAGGCTAGGTTGGCCCTGGCGCGATCGGTGGGGCAAAACAGGAATGTGGAGATATGGTCCGCCAGAACTCGATTGACTTCCTCGGGCATGCGTCGGTTATAGCTCCGCAACCCCGCCTCTACATGAGCGACGGGAATATGTAACTTTGCCGCGGCCAACGCGCCTGCCAACGTCGAGTTGGTGTCGCCATACACCAAAACCACATCAAATGGATTCGCGATGAGGACCTCTTCAATACCTCGCAGCATCTCAGCCGTCTGCACGCCGTGCGCCCCTGAGCCGACCCCGAGATTGATGTCCGGCTCGGGGATCTCCAGTTCATCGAAGAACGACTGTGACATTTTGTAGTCATAATGCTGGCCCGTGTGGATCAACATTTCATAATGCGACTGCCTGAGTACCCGCGAGAGCGGCGCTGCTTTGATGAACTGCGGTCGAGCCCCAACGATTGACGCGATCCTCATACGGTCGTCTAGGTGAATCGGTTCGCCGTGTCCACAACGGCATCTGCGATGGCGTGCAGGTCTTGGTCGGAAAGACTGGGGTGGACCGGCAGGGATAGAACCTCCGCCGCGGCACGCTCGGCCTCCGGAAACGAGGCTCCTGCCGGTGCATGTGCGGCATACAACGGCTGCTTATGCACAGGCACGGGATAATATACGCGCGACTCAACCCCACGTTCGCTCAGCATTGACTGCAGTTCATCACGATGATGGGATACTCGGATCGTGAACTGGTGGAACACGTGCTTGACTCCGTGTCGAACCGTCGGCGTAACGACTTCCGAGGCTTTTAGTGAGTCGGTAAGAAAGGCTGCGTTCGAAATTCGGCGCGCGTTGAAACCATCGAGTTTCGTAAGTTGGACCAACCCGATCGCTGCTTGCATGTTGGTCATCCGGAAATTGAAGCCAAGCACGTCGTGGATGTACCGCTGACGTGAACCGTGTTGTCGAAGCAGGCGGACTGCGTCCGCCACTTCCCCGGAATCGGTCGTGACGATGCCGCCTTCGCCGGTCGTCATGTTTTTCGTCGGATAGAACGAAAAGCAGGCTGTGGCTGTACTGCCCGCACGCCACTCACCCACACATGCGCCGTGCGCCTGACACGCGTCCTCGATAAGAACGAGGTTGTGCGCCTCACAGATTGCACGCAGACGGGGCAAGTCGGCCGGATGGCCGAAAAGATCTACTGGGATGATGGCCCTCGTGCGCCTCGTGATCGCCTGCTCGACGCACGTGGGGTCGATATTGAACGTGCGCGGGTCAATGTCCGCAAATACGGGTGTCGCACCGACATACAGAATGGCGTTGCTCGACGCGACGAACGTGAAGGGCGTAGTGATGACCTCGTCCCCAGGCCCAATCCGGTGGGCAAGGAGCGCCAGATGAAGTGCGGTCGTGCCCGACGAAGTCGCAACCGCGAACTTTGCACCGCAGTACGCCGCGAATGTTTCCTCAAATTCTCGGACCCAACGCCCTTGAGCCAGTTCGCCAGAAGCCAGAACGGCCTGAACTGCCGCAGCTTCCTCGGGTCCCATCATGGGCTGGGCTATAGGAATGCTCATCTCGTTCTCGCCCTGCCCAAAGCATAACTTTGGAGCGCGCTCACCAACTAGGACCACCGGCTCTGCCGTGCCCAGCATTCGTCTGTTCCCGATCAAATGTGCTGGTACAGCAGATAGTCCTTGCCCTGTCGATACGCAAAGCGAGCGACGATACGGTACTCACGCGCGAAAACTGGTTCAGCATAGATGGCCGCGATGACGGGCCATGAGCTCCACTCCCCCACGAACACGTAGTCTGGCTCAGCTCGAATCGCCCAGGCGTAATCACCTTCCCGCACATACGGGAGAGCCTCCGGCGCCGTGAGCCCCAGAAGATCCGTTGTTTGCAGATTTGATAGGTAGGCAATCGTGCCCACCTCGTACGCGGCGACGGATTGGCCAGGACTGGCGTGATCGCGCAGCCACAGGCCCGCTTGAACGTGTGGACTTGGTGGCGCCGCATCGGTGGCCGCCGCGTGAGAGCTCAACAGCGAGGCGAGTCCGAGGCTACCCGCGAGCACGACTGTGAGAGATGACCCCGTCGTGCGGCTTCGAACAAGCCGCGACAGAACATGTTCAAGTCCGGCCCACATGACAAAGGCAGTTATCAGGGCGGCGGGCGCGTAGTACCAAGGGAAGTTTGGCATATGCAGGAATGAATAGCCTGTCAGGTAGAGGGCCAGCCACAAGAGGAGGATTCGACCGTGTGCGATGCTGCGGAGCGCCATCATGGCACCAAGTCCAACGCCTTCTCCGATGAACAATAAGCCGAGCAGAAATGGCGCGATCGACCCGTCTGGAATGACCGTCATAATCGGCAACACGAGCTGAACGGCGGACGGGTCTAGCAGCGAGAACGTACCGGAAACAATCGCGTCATGGACCATCTTGGCGATCCCGCTCGTTGGAATGGGTGAGCCGAACGCAAGAGTCGCGTACGCAGACCAAAGCCCAAGCATTACCGCAGCGGGAACGAACGCACGCCACGACCAGGTGCGCTGAAATACGAACAACGCCGCGACGGCGACCAGGATCGCCAGCCCATCTGGCCGAGTCAGGGCGGCCAGCGCTCCGAGCGATAGCGCCGCGGTTCGCTGTCCCGTACTCGCGAGATACAACGCCACGACGATGAAGGCGATGTACACCGGGGTCTCCATGCCCACGACAGACTGAATCGGAACGGGTGAGAGACTCCAGGTCAGGGCCGCCGCGACACCTGCAGCGGCGAACCCAAGCTCATGGCCGAGCAATACGAGCCCACTCAGCGCAACGGCGAGTGCAATTGCGCCAATAGCCAGACTTAGCTCAGGTATGTCGGCTCCCAGTTTGGCCCCTGCCGCCAGCATCAATGTGTACAAGGGCGTCGTGGTGCCCAGAACGGCGGGCCCGCCGGGGTTGAAGCGGAACCCATCTCCGCGCGCGATGTTCGCAGCATATCGATAGGTGATGTAGGCGTCATCGCCCGCGCCGCTCTGCGAGGTGTTCATGACGCTCGAGACAAGTGAGATGACGCCGACGATGGCAATAGTCGTCACGAGCACCAGGCGAGGCGAAATTCTGGCCGCGGCGTGTGCGGTGCTACGACTTGCGATCACGGACAGCATCATGACAGCGCGTTTTAGGTAGTTTGGCGCTGCACCTCAATAACGGACCGCAAGATACAGCATCTGATTGCTGTGCGGAGACCGCATAGCGCTCGACGTACGGAGCCCGAATAGACTTAGGCTGCACTCACGCCAGAGAACAAGAGCGACGATCCCAAGCAATGGGTGTGCTATGTGCACGGAGACGTCGTTAGTGAGGGGCACGCTCGCGCGCAGCGCCGCGACGTACAGCGGGACGATGGCCCACATCAGGCGCGGCACCAGTGCCGCGGCGACGATTATCGGCCGAGACTAGCACTGGCTGGTCGAAGTCGACCCGCCTCGAAAACGTGTCCGCGTAGGCGAAAACCATCACTCGCAGAAAGAATGCGAGCGTCCTTTGCGCTGCTCCCAGCCGCGACTGCATCAAATGCCGATCCATGCCGCCAGCCGCGTACCGGCCGGAGCCTCGGTACGACTGGCAACGCACTACGGGACCGATAGCCCTCGGGTACACGAGCGAGGATCGCCCATTCTGTATCGTCAATGGTCCTCGAGCAGCCCGTTCTGACCGCCCAACGCGCGACCGTCGCACGCCGCCAGTCGGTAGACCTGGTCTGGCCGCGCCACCTCATCATTCCGTGCGTCCTGCTGGTCGGCTTACTCGGTCTCTATCTCTCCAACCAGCACTTTGTCGAGTCGACCGACACTGTTGGCAATGAGCTGTTGCCGCTGTCGGTTTTGCGGTATGGCAGCCTTACGTTCGACCAGTACTACGCTCGGGCTAATTCCGACGGTTCGTACCCGACTGGTGAGGCGGCGATCGTGCAGGGGTCCGTGCCGGCGGATGGCGCGTATCGAGTCCTGCCAGAAGTGCCTGAGAAGAGCTTTCCCTGGTGGTTTCTGCGCATTAACGGCCACACCGTATCGCTCTACCCGATCCTGCCAGGGCTGCTGAATACGCCCGTATTTCTGGTTGCCAGCTGGCTGGGCGTTGATCTCGACACCAACATCGCTGCACTGACGCGTGTAACCACCGCACTTCTTGCGGCACTCTCCGTACTTGCTACGTATCTGGCGCTGGTGCAAGTCTGCGCCAAACGAGGCACGGCGGTTTACCTCACGCTGGCGTTCGCTCTTGGCACGGCGGTCTGGAGCGCGAACAGCCGAAGCCTCTATCAGCACGGCGCGGCCACCCTGTTCATTGCCGCAGGGTTAGCGGCGCTGCTTACTCGGCGACCACACTTCGTTGCGCTGGCTGGCCTCTGCTTTGGGCTGGCCTTCGCCACCCGGCCGACCAATGCCATCATTGCCGCGGCCATAGCGCTGTACGTGCTTCGGCATGAGCGGCGATCGCTACCAGGCTTCATTGCACTCGGCGCCATCCCCGTCATCGCATTGACGTGGTATTCGTGGGTGTACCTCGGGACGCCGTTTGCACTCGGCCAGGGACAGGGACTCTCAGGCTTCAGTGGCACAGAGTGGGCAGTCGCCTTCGTCGGGCTGCTCATCAGCCCGAACCGCGGCCTGCTCGTCTTCAGCCCGATCTTCTTCTTCACCTTGGCCTACGCCGTATGGTCCATCCGGAGACGTCAGGAACTTCGGCTGCTGCCCTACGTCGTCTGGTCAAGCCTCGGGCTTGTCGCCATGTACAGCCTTTGGATGCAATGGCCTGGCGGACACACGTATGGCTATCGCTTCCTGATCGAGCTAACGCCCGGACTGATGCTGCTGCTCGCGGCGGCATGGCCAACGTTGATCGAACCACGACCATACCTGCGTGCACTCTTCCTCGTGGCATTGCTGGCCAGCATGTACATTCATGGACTCGGCGCCGAGGCTTCACCCTGCGGTTTCGACGACGAGCCGAACGAGATCGACTTCCATCACGAGCGTTTGTGGGACGTTGCCAACGGCGAGATAGCGCGCTGTACGCGCTCTGAAGTTAGTGCGTTCGAAACAAAGCTCGCCGAAACCGGCGCGGCGTAGCGGAAGATCCAGACGGCGCAGGCCAGCAGGAGCGGCGGCGCCAACTGGAGCGAGACGGTTTCTGTGAGGGGGAGTCCCGCGCGAAGAAGGGTGACCAGGTACAGCGGGACGATTGCCCACATCAGGCGTGGCACGAGTGGGGCGGCGACGATTGCCGCTGAGACCAGGACGGTCAGGTCGTAGTCGACCAGGTGGGGGTCGATGAGCACGGCGACCAGGCACGTGAAGGCCCACGCCGTTGGGAGGTTGCGCTCCTGGCGAGTCCAGACGCGCGTCAGGCCCGCCAGCAGCGTTGCGGACACGAGCGCGTACAGCACGAAGGACGCAGTGGCAAAGCTGGGCAGCAGGGCGTCGAAGAAGGATTTGGCCGATGCCATGCGCCAGCCGTTCACGGTGGCGTTGCCGCCTTCGGGCTCCAACAGAATGCGCAGCCAGGCTTGCAGGCCATCGAGGCCGACCAAGGCTAGCGAGATGGCGGCTAGCGCCAGGGCGGTCACGGCGTAGGTCCCAAGGGCGCGCCAGCGGCGGGTCAGCAGCAGGATCAGCGGGAACACGAAAAACAGTTGGGGCTTGAACAGGCCCAGGGCGCACCATACGCCCAGCTGCAGGTCCTGGCCGCGGGCGAACGCGCGATAGATCAGCGCAAACAGCAGCAGCGACAACAGCGCGTTCTCGCCGTCGATGAAGCCGAAGTACACGGGCGGGAATGCCGCCACGAAGATCAGCAGGCCGCGCCAGCGCGGCTGCAGCCAGGGCGTTTCCTGCAGCAGGATGCGCAGCGCCAGTGCCAAACAGGCCGCCGCGAGGAGGCACCACACCGCGAAACCCGGCAGCAGATCCAGCCAGGCAAATGGGGCGTACAGCAGTGCTACGAATGGCGGGTTGCGGAACGCGTCGTAGAAATGCGGGATGCGGCCGCCAAGCAGCTCATTCTGAACCTGCACCACGGCGTCATGCGAGTACAGCTCGGCAGCCCGACCCGAAAGCACCAGGCGGCCCGCGGCGTGGAAGGCGATGTAGTCGCCCGCGATCGGGACGCCGCCGCTGTTCAGTGGCGGGTCGCCATTTAGCACCACCACGTTGATCCAGGCCACGACGTAGAGCGCAACCAGCACCAGCGCGTATGCTCGCGCGCGGCGCCAGGTCAGCAGGCGCGACAGGCGGTTGCGCCACACGGCCGGCAGTTGCCGCAAGCCGGCCGGGGGAGGAGCTTCGGGCGGCGACGCCGCCGAGGTCGAGGTGGGCGAGCCGCCCATCAGTGGCTAGAGTGCCGCATGCGTCTGTCGACAGGGACCAACGCGCTCATCACGGGGACCAGGTACGCAGGGCGCTTCTCGGCGGCGAGTGAGCAGACGTGCGAAATGCGCCGCTCGACGCGGACGGGCGAGCCGCCTCGCTGCGCTTCCGACGCTGACCCGTCGGTCGGCGGCGACGGGCGCAGTTCAGCATTGGCCCTGGGTGCAAGACGTTCGGGCTTCGAGAAAGCGCGTCAACAACCTGAGGACGTCAGGGCAGCCCGACGCCCGCGGTGGCCGTCTGGCTGAACGTGTGCATCAGCAGGATCGCGGCTGGGGCCGTGGTGACGATCCCCAGGGCGGGCAGCACGCAGAAGATCAGCACGGGCACCATCTTGATCGGCGCCTTGCGGGCAAGCTCCTCAGCCGCCTGGCGACGCATCACGCGCGAGTCGCGGGCGAGGCTGCGCAGGCTCTCAGCGATGCTGATGCCCATGCGCTCCGACTGGACGATGTCTTCGGTCAACCGCTTCAAGCCCGGCGCGCCAGTGCGCTCGCCCAGGTCGCGTATGGCATCGCTCGTTGGACGGCCCAGCGCCATCTCCTGCAGCGTGCGTCGGATCTCCATCGCCAGCGGGCCATCCGTTTGTTCGACAACTTTTGCCAGCGACGCGTCCAGGCTCAGGCCGCCCTCCAGGCAGGCCACCATCAAATCCAGCGAATACGGCAGGTTGCGATCGATCGCTCGCTGACGTGTCTTGATTCGCCGCTTCAGCCACATGGTTGGCAGCCGCCGACCCCACACCAGCGCGAGCGCCAGGACGACGATCTCCATCATCTCCAGGCGGCCTTCGCCCAGCACGTACAGCACGGCGAACGTCGGCAGCCCGAACATCACGATCGTCCGCAGGCCCAAGAACATCGTCGGGTTCATGCGCGAGCCGGCCATCTGCAGGTCCGCGGCGACCGTGCGCCTCGCCCGCGACGGCGCAGCGCGAGCGGCGAACTCGAACAGCTTTCGGAACAACGGCCCGATCACGCGCTCGCCCACCCCGGTCGTTTCAGCCTCCACACCAGGCGAGCCCGGTCGCACCGAGTAGCGCGCATATCGGGCAAGTCGGGTTGCCGGCGTGTAGCGTGGCTCGGTAAGCGCTAGCACCAGGGCGGCCGTCGCAACGAACGCCGCGCCCATGCAGCCGACGAGAAACAGTGACGAGGGGAGAAGACCTACTTCAAACGGCATAGTCTAGAGGTCCACCTGCGCGATCCGATGGTTCAGGTACAGACCAACCAGCACGAGGCCCGCACCAACGCCCGCGGCCAGACGGCCGACCGGTTCCGACAGCAGCGTATCGATGTAATAGCGGCTGGTGAAATACATCACCAGCACGGTCAGCAGCGGTAGCAGGGCGACGACATAACCGGAAACGCGCGGCGCTGTAGTGAGTACCTGCACGTCACGCCGTAAGCGCTCGCGCTCGCGCAACATCTGCCCCATCTGACCCAGCACCTCTACCAGGTTGCCGCCCGTGCGCCGCTGGACTGCGACGGCAGTTGCCAGCAAGCGCGCATCTTCGCTGTTCACGCGCATGATCAACCGCGCCAGCGCCTCCTCCAGGTCACCGCCCAGGCTCAGCTCCTGCAAGATCTGTCCGAACTCTTCAGAACACGGTGGCGCCCCCTCACGCGCGACCAGGTCCATGCCGTACTCGAGGCCGTAGCCCGCTCGCAGCGCGCCCGTCACGCGATCCAGCGCCTCAGGCAGGCCCTGTTCGAAGGCGTTGCGGCGCTGCGCGATCCGATAGCGCAGCCACACAGGCGGCACGAAAAAACCGAGCACTGCGCCAGCAAGTGCGGCCACCGGGCCGCCAAGCGCTTCCCAGCCGGCAAGCGCGCCCATCAGGCCACCGACCGTCGCGACCACCAGCTGGAGGAACAGGAACTCGCCCGCGCGCAGCGGCAGGCCACCTTGCTGGAGCTGCAGGGCGAGGCTGTCGCCAAGGTCAACCCGCGCCAGAAACTGGTCCAGGATCGGAAAGCGACTGTACCGTCGCCGCCGCAGGACGCTGATGCTGCGCTCGATCTGGCTCTCCCACAGCGGCACTGTGTAGGAACTCAGTCGTTGAGCCACGCGGTCCTTTGCGCTCGCGCTGCTGGCGCGGGTTGCGATCAGGATCGCCTGGGCGACCAGCAAGAACACCAGGGCTGAGACGAGAACTGACTGATCCACCGGCTATGCGCCCCTCGCCGCGTCTGGAGCCAGCGGCAAGAACCATTCGACCGGCACCTGCTCGCCGTACTGGCCGAGGCGATCCAGGAAGTGCGGCCGCAGACCAGTCGGCGTGAGATGACCGAGTACCTGGCCGTGGGCATCCACGCCTCGACCCTGGAATTCGAAAATGTCGTGCATGGAAATCACGCCACCCTGCATGCCAACGATCTCGGTGACATGGGTGACGCGCCGCGACCCGTCCTGCATGCGCGACAGATGCACCAGCAAATTGATGCCAGAGGCAATCTGCTCGCGAATGACGGTGATGGGCAACTCAACTGCCATCAAGACCATGTTCTCGATACGCGATATTGCGTCACGCGGTGAGTTGGCGTGAACTGTGCTCAGCGAGCCGTCGTGGCCCGTGTTCATCGCCTGCAGCATGTCGAAGGCCTCGCCACCTCGGCACTCGCCGACAATGATGCGGTCCGGACGCATGCGCAGCGCGTTCTTGACGAGGTCGCGCTGCTCTACCTGGCCCTTGCCTTCGATGTTAGGGGGTCGTGTCTCCAGGCTGACCCAATCGTCGTGCTTGACCTGGAGTTCAGCTGGGTCCTCGATCGTGACGATGCGCTCGGAATGCGGGATGTAACTGGACAGCAGGTTCAGCAGGGTCGTCTTGCCCGTACCCGTGCCACCCGACACCAGAATGTTGGCGCGAGATCGGACGCACGCTCCAAGAAAGTCGAGTGTCGTACGACCAAGCGTGCCCAGTCGTACCAGGTCATCCGACGCCAACAGCTCACGCGAGAACTTTCGAATCGTCAGCGACGGACCGTGCACCGCAAGCGGCGGGATCACCGCGTTTACGCGCGAACCGTCCGGCAAGCGGGCATCGACCATCGGAGACGAGTCGTCCAACCGGCGGCTGACCGGCCTCAGGATCTTGTCGATGATGTTCAGGACGTGGGTATCGTCGCGGAAGGTGGTTTCAGAGCGATAAATGATGCCGTTTCGCTCAAAGTACACCCGGTCCCAGGCGTTGACCATGACTTCGGTGATGGTTGGATCGCGAAGAAGCGGCTCGATCGGACCGTAGCCCAGCACCTCATCGGCGATTTCTGAGGCAAGCCGCAGGCGATCCTGGCGTCCAACATTCGGATCCGCGAGGGCGATGGCTTCCTCTGCCGCCTGCTCGACGGCACGACGGGCCGGTGAGGCGATGCCCAGGTCCCCGACCAGCTGCTCCGGATCGAGCGAATGAATGAGCTCTTCGTGAACCCGAGTCTTCAACTCGATCAACGCCTCGCTGCGCTGTGCCGGGCGAGGCATGCGGGGGACGTCGGCTGGCGGCGCCACCGGAATTGGCGGCGGAGCAACCACCACAGGCGGCGTGGGAGGGGGCGCCTCTGGCGGAGTATCCACGCCGTTGGCGCGTGACGCCGATCGAAGGTGCTCGAGCAGTGACATCTATCTATCTAGCTCCCCGCCTATACCGCTGTCATTAACGCCGTCCGACGCCGCCACGGCAGCCAGCTGGCACGGCTCGCGACTGGCACGCCAGTCAGTTGTCGGGCGATCAGGCGGATGTCTTTACTCAGCCGCGACTTGGGCTGCTGCAGTACGACCGGCGAGCCGATCGCGCTGCTCTGCATCGCCGCGTAATCATTGGCGACCCGCCAGGCAACCGGGTGGCCCAGAGCTTCAATCGCCTCGGACGAGCTGACTCGCGTCTTCGATTCGATGCGATTCAGGACCAGTTGCAGTTTGCTCGTGGAGAACTCCAGCCCCTGCAAGAGGCGCAGGCAAGCATGGGTGCGACGCAACGCCGCGATTTCGGGTGTGGTCACCAGCAATGCCAGCTCGGAGACGTCGAGCGCGGCCGCGGTCAGTTCGGTCAGGCCGACTGGCGTGTCGACCAGAACGAACTGGTGCAACGCGGCTAACCGCTTGAGCAGCTGGCCAACTTTGCGGCTGTCCAGCGCACCTGCGTCATCGGGCGCCAGCGGCGCGGAGAGCACGTGCACGCCATGCTGGGAGCGAACCAGTAGCTTCTGCAACCGCTCGAGGTCGTCCACCACCCCGTCCGCGAGCGCATCGAGGATGTCCTGCTCGGGATGCATATCGAGCATCAGCGCGACATCGCCGAACGGCACGTCGAGATCGACCAGCGCCACACTGGCCGAGCTCTCCTGGGCTAGCGCCACGGCAAGATTCGTGGCCAGAGTTGTTTTGCCAACTCCGCCCTTCACGCCGAAGACCGCCACGATGCTGCCGGTGGGTGCCGTGGGATCGTGAGCAGCCGTGGTGACGCGCAGCGTGTCCGCGTTGTGGGCCTGGATCAACGAGTCGTGCAGATCACTCGCCGACGAGTTGCGAAGCAGCACGTCGCGAGCGCCCGCCAGCACGGTGCGGCGGAACACTTCGCGATCGAACTGATTCACCAGACCGACCACGGTCCACGATGGATTGCCGCGCATCAGCGCCTGGATCGTGCTGAGTGACCGCGTCAGTGGCTCCTCGACCGAGACGATGACAATGGCCGGTTCAAGGGTGTGTGCCCAGGTGGACGCCACCGGCCCGAAGCCCGCGTCACCCACCACTTCGAGGGTGCCGAAGCTGTTCAAAGCTCGCCGCAGGCCGGCCACCGACTCCGGCTGCGGGTCGACGATCAGGATTTTGAGAGGTTCGGCCACGCTAACGTCCTTCTGAGCTCACTGGCCTGCCGTCACGATCCATCCGGCAGCCACCCAGCCTTCACGCTGATCGGGCAGCTTGACCTTGAACCAATCCGCGCTCTGGCCAACGATCTGGAGCTCGGTGCCGTACTTGACCTGGTCGAGCACGCTCGCCGCGATCGAGGGGCTGCTGCGAACGTTTGCCGCATCCACAGCCACGACCGCGAGGTTCTGCGGCAGCGAGGTGACCAGCGTCATGCCGACGCCGGACTGAACCACCGTGCTCGGCTCATTGACCAGGGCAGCCCAGAAGTTGGTCGCCTTGAAGTCCTGGGTGACCTTGATGTGACCAGTCACGGTCGTCGTGGCGCCAGGCGCCAGGTCGCCGCCGAGGCCCCAGCGGTAGGGCAGATCTGTTGAATCCAGGCCAGCGGTGCCGACGGCGACGCGCCATTTGCCGGGATCAGAGGCGAACTGTTGCGTGAAGTAGGTCTGGCCCTGGACGTAGGTGAATCCAGGCTCAGGACCCATAGTCTGGAGCGGTTTGTCGGACGTGTTCTTGACGGTAATGCTGATGTCCATTGTGTCACCGACCTTGGTGTTGGTCGGAGAGATCTCAGTTGCGATGATCTGGCCCGCGGCTACCTGAATCGGGCTGGCGAGTGTGGTCAGATCGGCTGGGACGACCGAGGACTGGGTACGCTCGGCGCCAGGTCGGACGATATAGCGCAGGTGACCGTAGTCCTCAGCTAGCGCGAGGCGTTCGGCTGCCTCTGGATCAACGGCCAGGGTGAGGGTGCGGGCCGCGCTCGGAGCATACGGAACGCTCACCGGCGTTGGCTGCGGCAGCGCCACTCCCGCGGTTGTGCCGCGGCCGGGAGCCGGCAGCGATGCTGGCGGCTGGCTGCCCGCCGGCGCGCCCTGACGCGGCAGCTGATCCACCGAGGTGTCCTGGGCGACGGCGAGGACAAGGATGTCTTGCATCAACAGCATCGACTGATCCTTGCCCAGGGTGTCTTTGTTGAAGACGCCGATGACGTCCACGAAGTCGCCAGGGGCGACCAGGCCGCCGGCGGTGTTCAGCTCTGTAAACGTGACCGACATGGCGCGCTTGCCGGCTGGCACGAGGTCAGCGAGCTTTTTGATATCAGGTGAGTCGGGGCTGGTGAGGTACTGATACAGAATCTGCTGATTGGCCGCGACTGGCTGATTGAGCGCCTTTCCGACGGCATCATTCAGCACCGTGACCGCGTTCGGTTGAACGGCATCCTGAGATACGTCGCGAAGGTCGACGCTGGTTGAGGACAGGGGCGTACCTGCCGCCAGGCCTTGGGTGGCAACCACGACTTTGGCGCGGCCTGTTGTCGCAGCCGCGACGCGCGCCTGTTGTGCGGCCGCGGCCGCCGAAGCGGCAGCTGCCTGCTCGAGGTTGTTGACATACAGCCACACCCCGCCCGCGGCGACGGAGGCAAGAAGGAGGGCGAGCAGAATGCGCGGCCCGCGGCGTCCTGGTTTTTGAATAGCGTTCATTCTGCTGGAGCACCTCGCTGAGAATTCGTCATGGAAGTAATCGGGCTACTAGAGGTTCGTTGCTGACTTGCGGGTCGCCGTGGAGTTGGCCGTTAGGAGCGAGCCAACCTAGTGCGGCCGCCGCGCTGGCACTTATGGACATGGTGAGGTTCACGCCTGGTAGGACGCGGCCGAACCAGTGAGGCGCCTTGCACGACAACGTCACAACGTACGGCTGGACGCCTGGCACGGTATTGCCGGAAAAGTTCGCGAGGCCAGCATAGGTGTCGATGGTGACACCAACACCGGGCGTGCCCGCAGGCAGGTTTGGCCCAGCGCAAAGTGACAGCGCGACGCTCCAGTTGGCTTTCATCGCCTCTGCAGCGGCGGTGCAGGGCTTCGGGTCGTACCCCGCGGGCAGGTTCGCCGTCGGCGGACACTCGGGTGCGGGCGAGTTGGGGTTGCTTGGTTGGCATCCTGCACCCGACCAGTGCGTTGAGGAGCAGGCTGGGTCGTACCAGACGGCTGCAAGAGCGGCGGCATCGGCGGCATTCTGTAGTTGACGCTGAATCACGAAGTAGATGCCTGCGTCCACGACCATCGAGAGGGCGCCTAGCATCGTTGTCATTGCAAGCGCCGCAATGACGAACGTTTGG
>JAFAZN010000102.1 GCA_019239775.1 Chloroflexota bacterium | reverse complement strand
AGGCGAAAAGACCGCCGCGGAGCGCTTCGCGGGCGCGGACTCAACCTACAGCATCGAGGCGTTGATGCCGGACGGGAAGGCCTTGCAAAGTGGCACCAGCCACTTTCTGGGGCAGAACTTTGCGCGGGCGTTCGACATCACGTTTCTCGACCAGGATGGACAACGCAACCCTGTCTGGACAACGAGTTGGGGTATGAGCACCCGCATCCTCGGCGGCACGTTGATGACGCATGGCGATGATGCGGGGTTGATCCTGCCGCCGCGCGTGGCACCGATCCAGGCGATTGTGGTGCCGATTCCGTCTCGCTCTGAAGAGGACACAAGCCGCATCAGCGAGGCGGTCAGCAACGTGCTGCGCCAATTGCAGGCGGCGGATATTCGCGCGGAGGCGGACTGGAGCGACAAGCGGCCAGGCTGGAAGTTCAACGAGTGGGAGCTCAAAGGGGTGCCGCTGCGCATCGAGGTTGGGCCACGCGATTTGCAGCAGAACCAGGTCACCCTTGTGCGTCGCGACTCGCGCGCGAAAGAGGCGGTGCCGCTCGAGGGCGTTGCCCCGCGCGGCAACACGTTGCTCGACGAAGTGCAGCGGGCACTGTTCGAGAGAGCACGGTCCTTTAGGGATGCCAACACCCACGTTGCCGAGGACTACGGCACGTTCAAACGCATAATGCAGGAGCAGCGCGGCTTTATTCGGGCATACTGGTGCGGCTCGTCGGAGTGTGAGGGGCGCATCAAGGAGGAGACGCGGGCGACAATCCGCGTCATTCCCGAGGATGCTTCGGCCAATGGCGCGGGCCGCTGTATTTGCGATGGCCAGCCGGCGGAGCTGCAGGCGCTGTTCGCGCAATCGTACTGATCGGGAGAGAAATGCCGCCGCGGCAAACTGACGAAGAACAGGCTGATTTTGTGAGCGCGCTGCGCTCTGTTGCAGACCAGGGTCCAATTCCACAAGCCGAACTGGATGCGCTCTCGGTTCTCGAGGGCGGTGATCTGCAGCGTTTTCGGGAAGTGTTCGACGCGCTGCCAGCCGATGCTCGGGCACGGCTCGTACGCGGACTCTACGGTGCTGCGCAGCAGCGAATTCGGCTCGATTACGCCGCCGTAAATCGGCTTGCGCTCGACGATGCTGACGCAAAGGTGCGTTTGGCAGGCGTACAGGCCGCGATCGAGGACCGCAGTCCGGCCCTGTTCGAGAGGTTGCTGATGCTGGTGAAGTCCGACGCCAGTACCGATGTGCGACAGGCCGCGGCCGAAGACCTTGCGCGGTTCACACTGCTTGCCGAGCTGGACGACCTGGATCCCGAGTCGACGTCGCGACTACGCACCACGCTATTCGAGGTGTTGGCTGACGAGACTCAGGCGCCACGCGTGCGCACGTCTGCGCTGGCGGCGCTTGGCTATTTCAGCGACACCCTTGTGGCCGAGCAACTTGCCTCGGGTTTTGTCGACGCCAGCCTGCGCATCGGGGCCGTTCGAGGCATGGGCCGCACCGCCGATCCGCGCTGGACCGACCGGCTGATGCCAGTGCTTGGGTCGGACGATCCGTCGTTGCGAGAGGAGGCGGCGCGGGCACTGGGCGAGATCGAAGATGAGCGCGCCGTGACGCCGCTGGTTGAGCTCGTGGATGATCCAGTCCTCGAGGTGCGCCTGGCGGTGATTCAGGCTCTCGGGCACATCGGTGGGGACGATGCGCGCGAAGCGCTGCTCTATCTCGCCGAAGCCGCCGATGACGACGTTCGCGGCGCCGCGGAGGCAGCACTGGAAGAGCTCGAAGCCGCCGAAGGCGACCCGCTGGACCTCGGCTAGAAAATCGGGAGCCCAGCGCGTTCAGTTCGGGCTGATCGTCGAAGAAACCGAGCCGCTCTGACCGCGTGCGAGAATTTCATCCCAGAAGTGGCAGGCGGCGAAGTGGTTGGGTTCGACCTCTAGTAGCTCGGGTTCTTTCTCGCGGCACAACTCCTGGGCGAACGGGCAGCGCGGGTGGAAGCGGCAGCCAGTGGGCGGGTTCACGGGCGAGGGAACGTCGCCTGTGAGAATGATGCGCTGGCGCTTGCGCTCGATCGCGGGATCGGGAATCGGCACGGCCGAGAGCAATGCCTTGGTGTAGGGATGCAGCGGGCGCTCGTAGAGCAGGTCGCGCGTGGTGAGCTCGACGATCTTGCCCACGTACATCACTGCAACCCGATCCGAGATGTGGCGGACGACGCTCAGGTCGTGCGCGATGAACAGGTATGTCAGGTTGAACTGGGATTGCAGCTCTTCGAGCAGGTTGATGACCTGCGCCTGAATCGAGACGTCCAGCGCCGAAATCGGCTCATCGCACACGATGAAGCTCGGCTGGACGGCGAGTGCTCGAGCGATGCCGATGCGCTGGCGTTGGCCGCCTGAGAACTCGTGCGGGTAGCGGTTGGCGAAGTACGGATTCAGGCCCACGATGCGCAGGAGCTCCTGCACGCGCTCTTGCTTCCCGCGACCTCGCGCCAGACCGTGGATCTCCAGCGGCTCGCCGATGATGCTGCCGACGGTCATACGCGGATTGAGGCTGGCGTATGGGTCCTGGAAGATCATCTGCATCTCGCGACGCATCTTGCGCAGGTCCCCGCCGCTCAGCGTAGTGAGGCTCTTGTTGAGGAAATTCACGGTGCCGCCGGTCGGCTTGTACAGCTGTAGGATGGCGCGGCCGGTCGTGCTCTTGCCGCAGCCCGATTCGCCGACCAGGCCCAGGGTCTCTCCGCGTTTGACCCCAAACGAAATGTCGTCCACGGCGCGCACCCAACCGACCTGACGCTGCAGGATGATGCCCTGGGTAATCGGGAAGTACATCTTCAGGTTCTGGACCTGAAGCAGCTCACCATCGGCAGTGCCGTCCTTGGGGACCGTGATCGGGCTGGTCGTCGTTGCCATGTGCTGTAGCTACTTCCTCCCTAGAGCCTAGACGCCCTGGACCACGGGCTCGGCGTGTGGCTCGCGGCCACCGGTTACATCGACCCAGCATGCGATGCGGTGCCCCGGCACCACGGGCTCGAGGCTGGGATTTTCAGGCAAACACCGCTCGATCGCGTACGGACAACGCGGCTGGAAGGGGCAGCCAGGTGGCGCATCGACCAGGTCGGGCGGCAGACCTTCGATCGGCACCAACTTCTCCTTGCGCGGCTCGTCCAGGCGAGGAATGCTCTTGAGCAGGCCGAGCGTGTAGGGGTGGCGCGGATTGTGAAAGATCTCGTCGGCCGTGCCCGTTTCGACGATGTAGCCGGCGTACATCACGTTGATGCGGTCGGCGATACCAGCCACCACGCCCAGGTCGTGCGTGATCATGATGATGGCCATACCGAGCTCTTCGCGAAGGCGCTTGATCAGGTCGAGAATCTGGGCCTGGATGGTGACGTCCAGGGCGGTTGTCGGCTCGTCGGCCAGAAGGAGCTTCGGTTCGCAGCTCAGCGCCATGGCAATCATCACGCGCTGGCGCATGCCGCCCGAGAACTGGTGCGGATAGTCGTCGACGCGCGAGCGCGCCGCGGGAATACCCACCAGCTCGAGCAGCTCGATCGTGCGTTTGCGCGCCTGCGATCGATCCATGCCCTTGTGCAGCTCGAGCGCTTCGCTGATCTGCCGGCCGATGGTCAAGACCGGGTTCAGCGAGGTCATTGGGTCCTGGAAGATCATGGCGATGTCGTTGCCACGCACCTTCCGCATGTCGTCTTCTTTGAGCTTGAGCAGGTCGCGCCCGTCGAACCAGACTTCGCCTGAGACGATCTTGCCGGGCGGCTGCGGGATCAGTCGCATGAGCGAGAGCGCGGAAACGCTCTTGCCGCAACCCGACTCTCCCACCAGGCCCAACGCCTCACCCTCATTGAGCGTGAACGAGACGCCGTTGACGGCCTTAACCACTCCATCCTGGGTGAAAAACTGAGTGCGGAGGTCAGTGACCTCCAACAGCGGCCGTTTGTTGTCAAGCGCCACGGTGTTCAGCTGCTCTCCCCTCGGGGTGCGATTGGCGGCAGTGTACTAGACCCCAAGCGAGAGCGCAGAAAGCTCGACCGATCTATCTATCTATCTATCCATCGAGCTGCCAACGGAGGACCGGCTTGCGCGCGGCCGTGACTTCGTCGAGGCGTCCGACTACCTGGTAGTGCGGCGCGTCATGGATCACATCAGGCGAGTCGTGGCATTCGCGGGCAATCTGCCGCATGACGGCGGCGAAATGATCGAGCGTGGCGCGCGACTCACTTTCAGTCGGTTCAACCATGATGGACTCGTCGACGATCAGCGGGAAATAGATGGTAGGCGGGTGAATGCCGAAATCGAGCAGCCGCTTGGCGATGTCCAGGGTTCGCACGCCTGTTTCCGCCTTCTGGCGACGGCCTGAAAGCACAAACTCGTGCATGCACGTGCGGTCATAGGCGACCTCATAGACGTCGGACAGCACCGCGCGCAGGTAGTTGGCGTTGAGGACGGCGGTCTCGGCGATGCTGCGCAAGCCTTCCGCGCCATGCATGCGGATATAAGTCAATCCTCTGGCGAGGATCCCGAAGTGTCCTTGAAAACCTTTGAGGCGGCCGATGCTCTTCGGTCGATCGAAGTCCAGACGGTAGATGCCATCTGTGTCTTTGACCACCACGGGTACTGGCAAGAAGGGCTCGAGGAGGGAGTTGACGGCCACTGGGCCTGCACCTGGTCCGCCTGAGCCGTGCGGGGTGGAAAACGTCTTGTGGACGTTGATATGCAGGCAGTCGAAGCCGACGTCGGCTGGTTTGACGACCCCGAGGATGGCGTTCAGGTTGGCGCCATCGCCATAAACGAGACCACCTGCCTGGTGAATGGCGTCCGTAACTTCGAGGAGGTGCTGCTCGAAGAGTCCGAGCGTGCTCGGATTGGTGAGCATCAAGCCGACCACCGTGTCATCAAGTTCCGAACGGAGATGGTCCAGATCGACGTTCCCGTTCGGATCTGAACGGATCGGCACACTCTGAAAACCGCACATCGCCGCCGTGGCGGGATTGGTGCCATGGGCTGAATCGGGAACCAGCACTCGGACTCGGCGCGTGTCGCCGCGATCGAGGTGATACGCGCGCATCATGAGCATGCCGGCCAGCTCACCCTGTGCGCCCGCCGCCGGCTGCAGCGTGGCCGTCGAGAACCCGGTGATGGCGGCCAGCAACTGCTGGAGCTCGAACATGATGGCGAGCGCGCCCTGGACCGTCTCGTCGGGCTGCAACGGATGGATATGCGCGATACCCGGCAGTCGGGCTACGTCTTCGTTGACTCGCGGGTTGTATTTCATCGTGCACGAGCCGAGCGGATAGAACACCGCGTCGATCGAGAAGTTGCGTTGGGCGAGATGCGTGAAATGCCGAAGCGTGTCGAGCTCGCCGACCTCAGGCAGCCGCAGCTCGCTGCGCAAGAGCTGTCCGCCGAAGTTGTCAACCTCGGGCACATCCAATGGCGGCAGCACATGCGTGGGCGCGCCCGGGCGCGAGAGCTCAACGAGGAGTGGTTCGGGCTGGAGGCCGGTTGCGAGAGGAGGGGCTTCGATGGCGGTCATCGGGTCACGTCCGCCAGCGCTGTGACGAGATGGTCAATGTCCTCTCGGGTGTTCTGTTCGGTGAACGCGAGCAGCAGCGAACGTTCGAAGCCTTCGACGCCGTAGAAGAGGGGCACGCCAGCGAGGATCTTCCGTTCAACGAGACGATGACGTAGATCGGCGCTCTGCACCGGCGTCTGGACCAGGAATTCGTTGTAGAAAGGATGCGGTGTGACCACCTCGAGGTTGTGCAGTTCTGAAATGGCTTCGGCCGCGTACACAGCCTTTGCATGTGACTGACGTGCCACCTCGCGCAAGCCAACCGGCCCCATCAACGACAGGTACGCGGTGATGCCGATGGCCAGCAACGTCTGGCTGGTGCAGATGTTCGAGGTGGCCTTTTCCCGTCGGATGTGCTGCTCACGCGCCTGAAGGGTCAGTACGAAGCCGCGGCGACCCTCGTGGTCCGTCGTTTGGCCAGAGATACGACCGGGCAGCTGACGCACGAATTCGGACTTGCACGCCATGAGGCCAGCCCAG
>JAFAZN010000452.1 GCA_019239775.1 Chloroflexota bacterium | reverse complement strand
TAGTTGGCGTAGGCTAGCCGCGCTAACTGGGAGCCACTCAACAGGAAGTTCCCACCGCTAGGACGCCGTAAGCCATCAGCCCCACGGCCCAGCGCGAGCCAGCACCCGCTTGCTGGTGTGCTTCTGTGCCCGCGCTGCGGCAACCTGGTCACAGGAGCGGGCCTGTCGGGATTCAACTCCGACTCTCGATTCACGGGCTGTGCGAAGGCTTCCGCGTCCTGGACCGCTTTGCCGAGCAGCAGTCCTGCGAGATCCTCGACCGGGTGGTCGCAGCGATCGACATCACCGATGTCTACGAGCGGGTCGTGGCCGACCGATCTGAGGCCGCGGTCTCTGATCGTCCAAGAGCGTTCGAGGCTGAACTGGTTGACCTCGAAAGCCAGGAAGAGCGCCTCATCGATGCCGTGGCCGCCGGAGCGATCGCGCAGGAGCCTGCGAGGTGAAAAACAGATGCAATCTCGAAGCGACGCAGCGAGATGCGCGACGGAGCTACGCGCAGCGCCTGACATGAACGCGGACCGCTGGAACTACCAACCAGAGAAGTGCACTTCCCTCAGGCCAGTGGTCGTATCTATCGTCCGGTTACCGTATGTATTTGTCAGTTACGGTATCTATTTGTCAGTTACCGTTTCTATTGTCAAGCGACAGTGACCCGTTGGATACATTTATCTCGCGACGTGCATCGGCATGATCACATGGATGTACCCGTTGGGTTCTCCGGCGGGTTTGATGATGCCGGGGGATGAGGGGCCGGTGATTTGGAGGAGGACTTCGGGGGTGTCGATGGCTTCGAGCGCGTCTCGCAGGTAGCGGCCGTTGAAGGCGATCTGGGTGTCGTCTCCGTCGACGACGGCATCGAGATTGCCTTCGTTGTCACCCATTTCGGCGCTGGTGCTTTTCACCAGGACGGACCCCAGGGCGAGGTCTGCGTTTTCTCTTGCTGGACTGCACTCCAGGCGCACGATATTGGAGTTGTCGCGCGCAAAGACCGCGGCGGCGCGGGTGGCGCGCAGGAAATCCGTTGTTGAGACTTTCACGCGCGTTTTGGACTCCGGCGGAATGATGCGCTGGTAATCCGGAAATTGACCTTCAATCAGACGTGAGGTGATTTCGGTTTTGCCGAACGCGAAATAGACCTGGTTTCCGTTCGGAGTCGTGTTGATGGCGACTTGTTCGTCTTCGGCATCACTCAGCAAACGCGCAACTTCGGTCAGCGTTTTCGCCGGGACGATCATCGTTAATTCCGGACCTGACTCCGGGAGTTCGACGGTGCGGACCGCCAGGCGAAAACCGTCGGCGGCCGCCAGTGTCAAGGAGCCGCCGCTCATGCGCAACAGGGCGCCCGCCAGGACCGGCCGCGTATCGTCAGGCGCCGCCGCGAACACCACGCCGGCGATGGTTTCCTTCAGCGTGCCGGCTGGGATCGTGAACGAAGGGCCACCACTAACCTGCGGGATCGGCGGGAAATCCTCGGCATCAATGCCCGCGATGTTCGCCTCGTAGCGACCGCAGGCCAGATGCACCTTGTGCGTTTTGGGGTTCAGGTCCAGCGCGACCTTCTGGCCGTGGTCCAGCAAGGCCACGTAGTCGGACAGCAGCCGCGCAGGCAGCGTGATCTCACCGTCGCGCTCGATGCCCATCGCGGCAACGCGGTGGGCGACTGACAGCTCGAGATTGTTGGCGGTGAGCTGCAGCTCGCCATCCCTGGTCGAGAGCAGGACGTTGCTCAGGACAGGAAGCGTGCTCTTGGTCGGCACGACTCGGCCGACGACGCTGAGGCCTTCGGCCAGGTTCTCCTGCAAACACTCGAGCTTCATTGTGGAAGTGACCTTTCTCTGTCTGGGCAATGGATGGTACCGGGCGCGGCGTCACGCCGGAGCGGGTTTCCGGCGCAGTGTGACGGCCCGTAAAGTCGTGATGCGCGTTCGAGCTGCGGCTTACACTTCCAGCGAGAGGCGGCACCAACGGCATGGCCCACGACGACGACTGGCAGCGCGAGATGCAGCGCTACCTGGCGCATTTCCATCGTGCCGGCAAGCGGCCGACCATCCTGTTCAACCAGCTGGCTCAGCCGAGTCCTGTCTGGACGCCAGCTATGGACATGTACGAGACAGAGGACGCCCTGGTCATCGTCCTCGACCTGGCCGGCGTCGACGCGGATCGCACTGAGGTGCACGCCGAGCCGCACCTGCTCGTGGTGCGCGGCGTCCGTCGCGAGCGGCGTTCAACCGGCCGAGCTGAGGCGCAGCGCAGCTACCACGCCCTTGAGATCCCATACGGTCGCTTTGAACGAGCTGTCCGCCTGCCGCCAGGCCTCGATACCGCGGAAGCGCGCGCCAGCTACCACGAGGGGCTGCTCGAGATCACCTTGCCGAAGCGCCTGCCGCGTCAGGTGCCAATCACTGTCGAGGAAGCAACACCCGCTTCATGACGGACGCGCCAGCGCAGCCGCCGCGCGACGAGCCCCCGAACGTCGAACCGTCCGCGCCACCGCCGATCACGCTGCCCACGCTGACCGGTCCAGCGAGCTCGAGCGGCGCTGAGATCGATCTTCCGAAGAACCTGGCGATCCTGCCCGCGCGTGACGCCGTGCTGTACCCGGGCATGCTCATGCCCATGCAGGCCTCCGAGCCGCAGTGGGTGCGCCTGCTCTCAGATGCCGTCTCGGCGCGTCAGCCCATTGGCATCGCCCTGCTCAAAGACGTCGCCGCCGATACGAACAACTACGACAATCTGCATCGCATCGGCACGGCGGCCAATATCGTTCGCCTGCTCAAGCTGCCCGACGGCTCGCTCCAGGTCCTGCTCCAGGGCGCCGCGCGCATTCGCATCGCACAGAGCCCCTCACAAACCGAGCCCTACTTCCGGGCGGACGTCGAGCTACTGCCGTCGGTTTCGACAGAGCCCGGCGACGTTCAGACCGAAGGGCTCGTCAAGAACCTCCAATCGCTGTTTCAGCGCGTGGTCACGCTCTCGCCGGTGCTGCCCGATGAGATGGGCATTGCCGCCGCCAACGTCGACGACCCAGGCCGGCTGGCGGACTTCGTCGCCGCGAATATTGATCTGGAAATCCCTCAGCGGCAGGAGGTCCTGCAGGAGCTCGACCCGCTCGCACGCGCACACCGCGTGAGCGAACTCGTCACGCGTGAGCTCGAAGTACTGGAGATTGGTTCGAAGATCCAGTCGCAGATCCGCGAGTCGATGGAGAAGACGCAGCGCGACTTCTACCTGCGCCAGCAGCTCGAAGCGATCCGTCGCGAGTTGGGCGAAACCGATGAAGGCGAAGCCGCGCTCCGTGATCTGCGCGAAAAATTGGGCCGAGCCCAATTACCACCCGAGGTCAAGGCCGAGGCCGACCGCGAACTCAGTCGACTGACCAGCATCCCCACGGCGAGTCCCGAGCACTCGATGGTGCGCACCTATCTCGAGTGGATCGCCGATCTGCCCTGGACCACGGCCACCCAGGACAACCTCGATCTGCACAACGCCAAACGGGTGCTCGACGAGGACCATTTCGACCTGACGCGGGTCAAGGATCGGATTCTCGAATACCTCGCCGTGATGAAGCTGCGCGCTGAGGAGGACGCCGAGCGTGCGGCAGCCTCAGCCCAAGATGCGCCAGAGGCCAGTGCGTCACCGGCTGATGCTCAGCCGCCGAAGCCGGTTGCAAGCGTGCGCGGACCGATTCTGTGCCTCGTCGGACCGCCTGGTGTCGGCAAGACCAGCCTGGGCCAATCGGTTGCGCGTGCGCTCGGTCGCAAGTTCGTGCACATGAGCCTGGGCGGCGTCCGCGACGAAGCCGAGATTCGCGGCCACCGCCGCACCTATATCGGCGCCTTGCCGGGTCGGATCATCCAGGCACTGCGCCGCGCTGGCTCGCGCAATCCTGTGTTCATCCTCGACGAGCTGGACAAGGTCGGCAACGATTGGCGAGGCGATCCCTCTTCGGCACTGCTCGAGGTGCTCGACCCGGCGCAGAACAACGAGTTTCGCGACCACTACCTCGACGTGCCGTTCGATCTCTCGAACGTGCTGTTCATCGCCACCGCCAACGTCATGGACACGGTGCCACCGGCGTTGCGCGATCGACTCGAAGTCATCGACATTCCCGGCTACACCGAAGACGACAAGCTGCAGATCGCGCGGCGCTATCTGGTGCCGCGCCAGCTTGCCGAAAACGGCCTGCGCTCCAATCAGGTGCGCATCTCGGATGGTGCGCTACGCCGCATCATTCGCGAGTACACCCGCGAAGCCGGCGTGCGCAATCTCGAACGCGAGATTGCGACCGTGGCGCGGAAGACGGCCCGCGCAATCGTCATGGGCGAGGCGAGCTCTGTCACCGTGAACAATCGGGGGATTGCCGAGCTGCTCGGTGCACCGCGCTTTCAGCTCGAAGTGGCTACGCGCGAGGACGAAGTCGGTGTCGCGACCGGTCTGGCGTTCACGCCGACAGGCGGCGAGGTGCTGTTCATCGAGGCTCGTGTCGTACCTGGCAAGGGCAACCTGCTGTTGACTGGCCAACTGGGCGAGGTGATGAAGGAGTCCGCCCAGGCTGCGCTCACGTATGCGCGCGCACGCGGGCGGCAGCTCGGCCTCGGCGGCGATGATCCGCTTGGCAACAAAGACATCCATGTGCACGTGCCCGCGGGCGCAGTTCCCAAGGATGGACCGTCGGCAGGTATCACCATGGCTACCGCGATCATCTCGGCGCTCACGCGGCGGCCGGTTGACCACACCCTGGCGATGACGGGCGAGATTACGTTGCGCGGTCGCGTGCTGCCGATCGGCGGACTCAAAGAGAAAGTTCTTGCTGCGCACCGTGCTGGGCTGCGCCGTGTGATCGCCCCGCGTGACAATCGCCGCGACCTGGAGGACATCCCTGCGCGAGTTCGCAGCCAGATCACCTTTACCTTTGTGGATCACATGGACCAGGTGCTGAACGCCGCGCTCAAACGCGAGATCCAACCCGAACGCGCCGACGTCCAACCCCTCCGTCGCGGCTCCCGTCGCACGGCCGACGGCGTGGCCGCCGCCGCGCCAGGCGCTACGTGAAACGGGGTTAGGGAGTCGGAGTCGGGCTCGTCGCGGGGGCGTATTTGGCCACCAGTCGATTGAGCTCGCGGCGGGTGGTGGCCAGGAGGGCTTCTTCCATCAGGTCCCATCGGGTTCCGGCGGCGTAGTCCAGGTGGTAGCTCACCGTGTCATGCTGGACCTCGGTTACTCGCCCGAGCGCGGGAAACAGCTCGGTCAGAAACTCGAGCTCCCAGACGCGCTCGCGCGGACCGCGCGCATCCAGCACGTCGGTGTTGCTGGTGTAGTACTCGAGCATGATGCTGCGCACCACCTCGTCCTGGGCAAAGATGCCGCCCGGCGAGTAGTGCGGCCGATCCCTGAGAAAGCCGCGCGCGCTGCCGGCGTTCACGCAATAGGGCGCCACCCAGCCTAAGGTCGGCCCGAGCTCATCGGCGCGTCGCGCCAGGCTGGCGACCGACGCTGTCCCCGCCAGCACGATGTCGTCGTCCATGAACGCGATCAGCGGCCCGTTCAGGTTCTCGAGCAACTTCAGCCGACCCCCCGAAAACGCGCGCTGCCGATCGCGATGCAGCTCGTACTCGCAGCGCACGTGGCGGTCCTGGGCCAGCCGCAGCACCGACATCACATCGACGCGCTTGATGGCGGGCTGATCGCCCGTATCGACGATGAAGATCTCGATGGGCCGCTCCTCCTGCAGCACCAGGTTGGCGATAACCGTGGCCAGCATGGGCCGACCTTTGGTCAGGATGCCGACCTGAATGGTGGGCGCCGCGCCCGTCTCAGCCGATGTCATGCAGTTGCGTGATTGATCACTGTCGCTCCAAATCCAGGTCGAGCACGTGCCTCTCCAATCGGCTTCGCGGGGCTGCGAGCCCTAGCCAGCTTACTCGGAACCGCGACTGCGAGCGGTTGCCGCAGGGCGTGGGCCAACGGGCGAGAGCGCACCGTGCGTGCCGCACCAGGCCGCCAGCGTATGCCGACGCACACCGTGCCGCGCACGAGCGCCCGCTGCCGCGCCGCGAACGTTCGTGTGATCACGCACAGCAGGACGGAGATACCTTCTCCAAAGAGGAAAACGCCCAAACTCGGAAATACTGGTCACCAAAGAACAATACCGAAATACTTGTCATGTATATAGTTGTCATGTAATCTATTCTGTATAAGCAATGAGCGAAGCGGGAACCACAGGCTCACTCGTCTGGCGCCTGTCGATGAAGTGGCGTGCCGCCGTCGATCGCACCGTCGCCCCATTCGGGCTCACGCATGCGCAGTACGTGCTGTTGGCCACGCTCTATGGCCTCTGGCTGCAAGGCCTTCGCCCCAGCCAGCGCGAGCTCGCCGATGCGACCGGCCTCGAGCCGGTCTATATCTCGCGCCTCGCGCGAGCGCTGGAGGATGGTGGTCTCATCCAGCGCGCGGCATCATTGCAAGATCCGCGCGCGGTGGAAATGAGCCTCACCTCGCAAGGCGAGGAGATTGTGATTCCGGCGATCGCCGCGGTTCGCCAGCTCCACGATGAGCTGTTGGAAGCCATCGGTGGACCGCGCAGCCTCGAGACGCGACGGTTCCGCACTTCGCTCCGCGCTTTACTTCGCGAGTCAGAAAAAGGAGAACCCACACAATGACTACGACTACCGTTGCCCCGCCCGTTACGGGTCAGGACATCAATCTTGCCGCTCGAGCCACCCGCAAGGCACTCGAACTTGTGCTTGCCGAGCAAGGCACCTCGTTCCAACCGCTGGCGGTCCTGAATGTGATCACTGGTCGCGGGGCCGCGCTCGATCGCGACGCGCTCGTCTCCGTGCTGGCGAACGCCTTCGACGTGGACGCCCAGACTGTGCTGACGCTCTTGCATGGGCTCGAGGCGCGCGGCCTCGTCCGCCACACCGCATCTTCGGCGGCCGAGACCGTGCACTTTGAGCTCACGCCCGACGGGCAAAAGGAACATCAGCGACTCACCGCGATCACAGGCGAGCTCATCGCCACGCTGTACCGCGATTTCGATCCGGAAGACCTCGCTACCACACGCCGCGTGCTGGTGACGTTGACCGAACGCGCCGAGGCACACGTCCGCTCAGTCCTGAGCTAGCACAACGCACGCGCGCTTGCGAACACCGCCAAACAGTGAGATGATGCGGTCGCCTCGTGGGGAGGCGATGTCGGAGGGCGGAGTTGCGCATGGAGTGCCCAACATGTCACTTTGAAAATTCGGCCCAGGCCAGGTTTTGCGCGGGTTGCGGCGCGCGCCTGGCTGGGCACTGCCCGAGCTGCGGCCAGGAGGTGGAGAGCACAGCACGCTTCTGCCAGCACTGCGGCGCGGCGATCGGCGAGGACGCGCCTGCCACGAATGCTGAGTCTGCGTTCGTTGCCGCCAAAGATGAGCCTGGTCCCTACACCAGGGGCGTTGGTCCCCTCACCATGGGCGTTGAGCCGAGTACTGGGGCAGTTGGCGGCGTCACGATCGGACCAGGGCCTGCCACCATTGACGCCAGTCCGGAGCTAGCCGCGGTCGGTTCCGGACCGGCGGTGTCGATGCCCATGGGCGGACCGTCCATCGCCGTTGCACCGGCCACCGCAGGATTTTCTGTCGAGCGCGCCGTGAATCGCATGATTCGCGCGGTCCGACTCGAACGCGGTGTCTTCGAAGAGGTCCAGTTCGATCCG
>JAFAZN010000424.1 GCA_019239775.1 Chloroflexota bacterium | reverse complement strand
TCGTCACTGATGCTAGGTGTGTACACGATCGTGGGCGAGGCAGCTGATAACGGCTGGAGTTCAGCACGCACCCTTGTCTTCGGTGTGGCTTCACTGCTCCTCTTTGTTGCTTTTATCGCCCGGCAAGCCACGCAGGCTCGGCCACTTCTACCACTTGGGATCTTCAAGTCGCGCAACCTGTCGGGCGCCAACCTGGTCCAGATGCTGATGGTGGCGGCGATGTTTGGCATGTTCTTCCTCGGCAGCCTCTACCTCCAGCGGGTGCTGCTGTATGACGCATTGCAAATCGGTCTCGCGTTCCTGCCTGTTGCGATCGTAATTGGGGCATTTTCGATCGAGATCGCGGCGCGGCTGGCGGGGCGCTTCGGTGCCCGGAATGTCCTGCTCTGCGGCCTGACTTTCATCCTCGGTGGGCTGGCGGTGTTTGCTGTTGCGCCAGTTGACGCCCAGTACGTGCCTCAGATCCTTCCCGCCATGGCGTTGCTCGGCTTGGGTGGCGGACTGTCGTTTCCGTCATTGATGACGCTGGCGATGTCCGGCGCAACCGCGGATGACGCTGGCCTCACGTCCGGGCTGGTCAATACCACCGCTCAAGTGGGCGGTTCACTTGGACTGGCAGTACTTGCGACGCTTTCAACGGCTCGGACGCAGAATCTGCTCGCCGATGGAGCGAGTCTCAATGTGGCTCTCACCGGCGGTTTCCACCTGGCGTTCGGCGTTGGCGCGGGTTTGATTGTGTTGGCGATGGCGCTCGCCGCGACGCTGCTCAATCGCGCACAAGCCTCGCAGTCGTTGGTTGAAGCGGATGCTGGGCCGTCAGCGGACGGAGTTCTGGAGGACTGCGCCGCATGAGTTATGCGCGCGTGGCCTTCTGCTAGCCCAGTCGTCCTCTAGCCAACATTGATCCGCTATAAAACAGTTTCGCCGCGGAACAACCGCGGTACACTGGCAACATGACCGCACTCGCCGACGCCGGCGCGGAGCTGGATCTGCTGCTTCTCCTAGGGCAGGCCAGCCACGCTCTGAGCACCGAGCTGACTGCCAGACTGGCGGATGTCGGCATCACGCCGCGCGCTCACTGCGTCCTCGCCCACGCACTGCGCGGTCAACTCACGCAAGGCGAACTTGCCGCCGTCTGCGGCCTGGACAAGACCACCATGGTCGTCACACTCGACGAGCTGGAGCGAGAAGGACTGGCACGCCGCCGTCCGTCGACGACCGATCGCCGCGCGCGGATTGTCGCTGTCACTGCTGCTGGAAAACGCAAAGTTGCTCACGCGGACGCCATTGTGGCCAGCGTCAATGCGAATATCCTATCCACGCTTCCCGCCCGTGAGCGGCAGGCATTTACAAGTGGACTCCGACGCCTGCTCGATGAGCGATTGTCGTCACCGACACACTGCGACCCGCCGGTCCGCCGCCGACGAGTGGTGCGAAGCTCCGCCTAAGCTAGTCCGCCTGCGCAAAGCTCGTTTTCTGTGCCGAAGAGGTCCAGGATGCTGTTGGCTTTGTTCGACTCTCGAAGCGTTTGCCGCTCCGGCTATCGCGCCGCGAAGTGTCAAAACTCCATGCCATCATACGTCCGTCAGGGGGTGCCGCCCGAACCTTTCGAGGGCTAGAACCGTTTAGCTTGGGCGCTTGATGGGCGAGCCAAGGTGCTCTGTTCTCAGCTTCGCCATCCATTCCTGCCACAGTGCTGGACCGCCGGCTTCGAGCTCCGCTGCGGTCGCGCCGAGTTCCTCGCTGACGGGCAGAAAGCTGCGCGACCAGATGCCAATCTGCGCGAGCACCGGCAGCAGCCGAATACCTTTTTCTGTAAGGCTGTAGACCGCTTTCTGCTTGTGGCTTGGATCGCCCGAACGGGTGAGGATGCCTTGCTCCACGAGCATGCTCAAGCGATCAGCCAGGATGTTGGAGGCGATGCGCTCATCGGAGTGCAGCAGCTCACGGAAGTGGCGTTTGCCCGCAAACATCAAGTCGCGAAGGATGAGCAGCGTCCAGCGATCGCCGAAGATCTCGACGGCGAGATTGATAGGGCAGAGCGAGCGGTGGTTGTCAGCGGCGGGCACAGCCATTTTCGGGCGACCGCTTGCATTATGCCATCAGTGGTGCTAGGCTGCAACCAGTTGCACATCGCAACCAGTTACCTGCAAGTCAAGGAGGCTATCGTGACCAAAGGTTCAGTCGAGCTCCTCGCCGATCCCATCGCCCAACAGCTGCTGTCGTCCACGATCCCCGCGCGCGTCGCGTACACGTGGACTGACGGCACTCCGCGCGTCGTCTCGCTCTGGTTCCACTGGGACGGCGCCAATCTAGTCTTCGCCACGTTCGGCCCAGCGCCGAAGCTCAAAGCGCTCCGCTCCGGCAGCCGGGTCGCGTTGACAATTGACACCGACTCTGTTCCCAATCGGGTGCTCTCCATTCGCGGTGTTGCCGAGGTCACGCCCGTTACTGGGGTCGTGCCGGAGTACGCGTTGAGCGCGGCGCGCTATCTCGGCGCCGAATACGGGAGGGCGTACATCGATTCCCTGCCAGCGGACGTGCCGATGGCGCGCATCGCCGTGCGGCCGGATGAAGTGGTCGTACTCGACTTCGAAACGCGATTTCCGAGCCCATTGTCGGCGCTTGGGATTGTGCACTGATGGCGACAGCGTCACCTGAACCACGCGCCGAATTGCTGCCGTCCACGCTGGCTCACACCGCGCCAATGCCCTGGGTGGAGGCACGCCGCAGACTTGGAGGCGGTGACTGGTACTTCTGGCTGTCCACCGAGCATCCGTCTGGCCGACCACACACCCGGCCGGTACTCGCCGTGTGGCTCGACGATACGCTCTACTTCGTCGCTAACGCCGGTAGTCGCAAGGCGCGCAACTTGGTGCGCACGCCTGCGTGCTCGGTGGCGCTAGCAACAAGTGATGCCCACCTGGTCGTCGAAGGCACCGCGGCCATCCAGCGTGATGCACGACTGCTGCGGCGCGTCGCCGATCTCTACCTGAGTAAATACGACTGGCACGTGGCGATACAGGCCGGCGCATTCCACGGTGAGGGAGCGCCCACGGCCGGTCCATCACCATATGACGTGTACGCGCTGCGGCCGACGTACATCTACGGCTTCGGAGTCTCAGAAAGCTGGAGTCCGACTCGCTGGCGCTTTGGTTGACAGGAAGCATCGTCCATGAGATGTCGAGGCAGCCGGAACATCAAAGAGGTGATCTGGCTCGACCTGCCTCCGGCGTCGCATTGAAAACTGCGATGCTTGAAGTTCGGCCGACAAGCCGCTCCGCTGCACGAGTCGCAGTCGGCTGAACTTCTGTGATAGATTGCGCCCAGGAACGCGGCAGGACATTGATGACCAGTCCAGCGGGTTTTCGGCCGCGTTCCTGGGTGCATGCAGACGGTATATGAGGCAGCGGGCGGTGCTGAGGGGCTGGTCAGGCTGGCCGCGGCATGGCATGCCAGGGTGATGGCCGACGAGGTGGTGAGTCATGCGTTCAGCCATGGCTTCCATCCCGAGCACACGGAGCGGTTGGCCGCCTACTGGGCGGAGGCGCTCGGCGGGCCACCGGCCTACTCTGAGGTGTATGGTGACGAAACCTCCGTCGTTCGCATCCACAGCGGCAACGGACCACACGAGGAGATGGATCGTCGGGCGATCGATTGTTTCGATCAGGCGATCATCGATGTGGGCCTCGCGAATGATGAGCCACTCCGGCAAACCCTGCACGCATACTTTGCCTGGGCCACCACGACGACGATGGCACGCTATCACCACTCCGCGGATGATGTGCCGCAAGGTCTGCAAATCCCTGTCTGGTCGTGGGATGGATTGATTTCTGATGAGCGGCAGTAACCACTACGGGATGAGGTGCCCAGCCACGGCGCCGCAAATAGCCTTGGTCGGGGCACCATCAGAGCGTTCCGCGAAAGCCAGCGTTGCCGCCACCGCCCGGGTACCTGGGCCGCATCCATCCGCGGCTAAGTGCTCGTCGCCTCGCGTCGCGCAGCAGTGAGGCTGCCGTTAAAGCGCAGCCCGGCGAATCCAGAGCGCTTACCTGAAAATTCCCGCCCGCGTGCGTGCCGGGATTTCGGCGATCCCCACCTGCGGCGTGCGGCCGAAGTCGAGCGAGTACCCGCGGGTGCAGTGGTCGCGCCGATACAGCATCACCAGAATCATTCCCACGAGCATCAGCGCGTGCTCGGAGTTCGCCAGCCAGCTCAAGGCTTCCGACGGACCCAGCGCGCGCGCTACGACGGCCGCGCAGATGGGCAGCAGCATGCCGATGCTCATTTCGACCGCGAGTCGCCACCTGCAGCCGCGAACGCGCATCCAGATCGCCATTGGCACGACCATGAACGCGGCCATCCATAGCTGGGAGTCGATCGAGGTGGCATCCAGTAGGGAGGTGTAGCCCGCTCCAGTCAACGCAAGCCTGACCGGCATAAACACCATCATCCCGACGAGCATCGCAATCGCCATTTCGGCCAGGTGGAAGACGAACGACATCAGTCCGGCCAGGGCGCCACGGTTTTGCCGGTGGTCCCGAGTCCCGCCCGCGACTGGCGACGCACCGCCGATCCCCTCGCCTGCCTCCAACGCGAGTCGACGTTCGCGCTGCTTGCGCCAGCCATACGCCGTCAGTCCAGCCGGCTTGTAGACGTTCAGTACGGTGATGGCCAGCAAGACCAGCAGGCCCACACCGGGATGAAAGAGGTCGCCCCCAAGCGCCCGCAGCTGGGCCGGATCTGTCACGTACGCACGACCAGCGGTCGCACTCACGCTCGGCATATGTACGACCAGCACGACTGTGCAAAGGATGGTGAACAGTAGCGAAATCAGCACCCAGTAGTGGCGGAAGAGTCCCCATAGGGTACCCAGCGACATGACGATGCCCGTAACGAGCGCGCCCACCGCGAGCGGAACGATGACCCACCAGCCGATGAGGTCCATCGCTGTCCATGCGGTGCGGACCGTTTGCACGTCTGCGCTGGTGACCGCCGCGACGCCGAGGGCCAGATAGGCGATGACAGTTCCAATCCAGCCAACTGAAAAACTAGATGCTCTCGCGCCTGTTCAGTGGGCGCGGCGTCACCGCGACCAGCCACTACTTCGTGATGGATTGGGCCTCGGTGTGGACCGACGTGGTCGGCGGTCTGGTGATCGCGGGCGCCCTCGCCGCTTGGGTGCCCGACGCGTTCTGGCGAGCGTTCTTCCTCACTGACAACCCTAGGCTGGCAGCAATCGAAGGACCGCTTGTCGGGCCACTCGTCGCCATCCTGTCCTTCGTCTGCTCGGTCGGCAACGTGCCACTCGCAGCCGTGCTGTGGCAGGGCGGCATCAGCTTCGGCGGCGTGGTGAGCTTCATCTTCGCCGACCTGATCGTGCTGCCCATCCTCGATATCTACCGCAAGTACTACAGCGGCAGAGTCGCGCTGTTTATCCTCGTGACCTTCTACTTCACGATGGCCGCGGCCGGGTACCTCGTCGAAGTGGCATTCGGCGCGCTCGGCATCATCCCGACGGAGCGCAGCATTACCGTGTTCACCACCGGCCCGAGCCTCAACTACACCACGGTTCTGAACGTTGTCTTTCTGCTGATCGCGGCGGCATTGGTGTGGCGGTTTCTGCGCACCGGCGGGCCGGACATGCTGCGCATGATGAACATGCCTACGTCCGGCCGCGACCCACGAGCACGGGTCGCACGTTTCAGCCTGAAATGGCGCGGCCCGCGACTTTGGTTCGCGCGGTGATGGTGGCTGTGGCCACTGTGACCCAGGCGTACTACGAGGTGCTGATCTTCCGACGCTAGCCGACGCGGTCGCCGACCAGGTCCGCCGCGACCCGGACGGACCATTGATGACGATTCCGGAAAGAACGGGTTCGCATCGAGAATCAGCACGAGCTCCGCCGCGCCGCCCGTGAGTCCGTGAATTGCTCGCGCAACGGCGTCGCTGGCGAGATGCTGTTTCGCGTGCACGTAGAGCAGATGGTGGCGGAGGCCAAGATCGCCGTCTGATTGGGTAATGCGGAACCGTTTTGCCGGCGCGTTTCCGACGAGAACGACCGTCCCAGCGGGCGGCAGAGTTCTGGCGGTGAGCGTGATCGCGAGTCGGCAGGGTCATGAGGTGACGTCGACTTGATAACCGGTAGCTGTTGTAATCGTTGGCGCCGAGAGCGTGGCAGTGGCTACTCCGCCGCCCTGCGTCACTGCGATCCAGGTCCGCAGGACGACATCGGCAACGCGGTAACCGTGGATGGATGAGCCCGCGACCACAGCGCGTTCAATCATCGCCTGTAGCGCCGGCTGCACCGTGGCGGCGCTCCCGAGTTGGTGGCGCGATCGGAACGCTTCGGTGTAGGGCGCAGCTGTTGGTTCCGCTGCCAGGGCCGCTCCACGTGGTGCCGCCAGTCATGGCCGAGGCACTCCAGGCCATTCCAGCATCGGTTGAGGTACTCATTTTGGAGCAAGTAGCCGCGCGCCGTGGTTGTCGCGTTCGGTGTAGCAATTCCCGAAGAACTGGGTGGTCGCCTGTTGTCGCAGACGATCCGGCTCTTGTCGAGATCTAACTCCCCGCGGTGGCGTTCGTCTGCAGCGCACCGAGTAACGCGCTCAGTCTGATTGCTGAGGCTCGGCCGGCCCCTGGCACGCGCGGGCGTACCGATCTGAGAGCGCCCGTAACTCGCGGACGAGTTCGGGCGGCTGGTCTACCTCGAAGTCGAGGTCCAGCATGCCGAGGTAGACCGCGAGGCGGTGTGGATTATCCGATCCGCACTCGAACACGCACGTGCCATCATCGACCGCGTCAATACTGCCAACGTCGAAAGGCAGACGGCTCCGCACCATTTCCGCGGATGCGTGCACCGTCACGCGGGCACGGAACGCCCAGGTAGCCGACCCTACGGTGCGAGCGACATACCTCGCAAGGTCCGGATGTGGCAGCTCACGCGCCTTGAAACGAACACCAGTGGGAGGATGCGGAACGACGCGGTCTGCTCGAAACAACCGCCACGCTGCTCGATGGAGGTCCCAAGCGACCAGGTACCAGCGCCGCCCAAAGCACACCAGCCGGTACGGCTCTACCAATCGAAGGCTCGCAGCGCCGCGATAATCGGTGTACTCGAAGCGCAAGCGCTCCTGCTGATGGCACGCCCTCGCGAGCGCGCTCAAGACCTCAGGATCAACTGTTGGTGCAGTCGGTGCGAACCAGGTTGTGGATGACTCCACGGCTGTCACATGCGGACGGAGTCGAGGCGGCAGCACCTGTTCGAGTTTGCGCAGTGCGCTCAGGGCCAACTCTTCGATGCCGCTGATAGAGTACGTCGCGGCGCTGCGCAACCCGATCGCCACCGCGACGGCTTCGTCGTCGTCAAGGAGCAATGGTGGCATCGTGGCGCCGGCTCCTAATCGATAGCCGCCGGCTGGCCCGGTGACGGCTTCAACCGGGTACCCCAGTTGCCGCAAGCGGTCGACGTCGTTGCGCACGGTTCGAGTGGTGACCTCGAGACGTTGGGCGAGCTCGAGCCCTGTCCAGGCGCGGCGCGTCTGCAGCATGGCCAGAAGGCGGAGCAGGCGTGCGGGCGTGGTGCGTGTCACGGTTTGAGCATAGCCGAAATTGCGGAACGAAGCGTTCCTCAACTCCGCTTATCGTTGACACATGCAGACCACCGACGCGCGCATCCACCCGTTCCGCCTCGAAATTCCGAATGCTGACCTGGACGACCTGCATGCGCGGCTCGACCAGGCTCGCTGGCCGCAAACCTTGCCCGGCATCGGCTGGTCTCGAGGTGTGCCGCTCGACTACCTCCAGCGGCTCGCCGCGTACTGGCGATCGACCTTCGATTGGCGCGCGCAAGAAGCTCGGCTGAATAACCTGCCGCAGTTCACGACTGACATCGACGGTCAAACCACCCACTTCATCCACGTGCGCTCGCCTGAGTCCGACGCGATGCCTCTCGTGCTCACCCATGGGTATCCGAGCAGCGTCGTCGAATTCCTTGAGCTGATCGATCCACTGACCAATCCGCGTGCGCATGGCGGCAATCCGGCAGACGCATTTCACGTCATCATTCCGTCGCTGCCAGGCTTCGGGCTGTCAATGCCGCTGAGCGACACCGGTTGGGAGGCGCGCCGGACAGCGGTTGCCTGGGCGGAGCTCATGCGCCGTCTCGGCTATGCGCGCTACGGAGCGCACGGCGGTGACATCGGAGCTGGTGTTTCGGGTTTGCTGCCGGCAGTGGACCCAGGGTCCGTCACCGGGGTGCACGTCGCGTCGGACCCGGGCGGAGCAATGGCCTTCGCGCTGATGACCGGCGGACTGGGTAGTCTGGAGCAGTTTTCGGACGCTGAACGAGCCCGCATCGAGGAATTACGCAAGCAGGCCGAAGATGGCCGTGCCTATTTGCAACTCCAATCCACTCGACCTCAGACACTCGCATACGGGCTGACGGATTCACCTGTCTTCCAACTCGCCTGGATTGTCGAGAAGTACAAAGAGTGGACACATCCGTCAGCCGAGTTGCCGGAGGATGCCGTCGATGTCGATCAATTGCTCGCGACGATCAGCCTGTACTGGTTCACACGCAGCGGGGCGACCGCCGCCCAGTTCATCTATGCCGCGGCACACGCGGCTGGAGACTGGGGAGGTCCGTCACCCGTGCCAACCGGATTCGCCGTATTTGGTACCGAGTCTTTTGCGCGGCGTTTGCTGGATCCGAACGGCATGATCCAGCATTTCTCGGAGTTCGAGGCTGGCCGCCACTTTCCGTCGCTGGAAGAACCGCGACTGCTGATCGACGATATTCGGACGTTTTTCCGCTCGCTGCGCGAGCAGTAGCGAACACCTTTTTGTCAACGCCCGGGTGCGCGGCGATTGCGGCCAGGGCGGTTTCGCCAAACCCGGTCACAACGTTGACGACGCCGCCAGGGAAGCCTGGCTCGAGGATCAGTGCGCCCAGCCGTGTATGGAAAGTTCACGCGATGATCTGACCGACAACTCCGACGGGCTCTCTTGGGGTGTACGTGTGAAACGCGTGCGGCACGCCACTGTCGAGCGCTTCAAGCGGGGCGAGTTGGTCCAGGTTCGGGTCGATCAGATCGGCCAGGCGCCGGATGAGCTTGGGTCGTTCGCGGGGTGACATGCGACTCCACGGAACCTGCGACCAGCCGTAACCACCGCGCGGCGCTGGTCTAGTTGGGACGCGCAGCCCGAGTACTTGACATTATGCAGGTATTTACCTGCATAATATGCGCGTGGCTGGTGGCATGGACCAGGTCTTCAAGGCACTCGCAGACCCGACGCGTCGACACCTTGTCGACAGCTTGCATGAGCGCAACGGCCAGACGCTGACCGAGTTGTGCATGCAGCTGGATATGGCGCGGCAGTCAGCTACTCAACACCTGGCTGTCCTGGAAGCAGCAAATCTCATCAGCACGGTTTGGCGGGGTCGGGAAAAGCTGCATTACCTCAACCCCGTGCCGATCTACGAGATCCAGGAACGCTGGATCGACAAGTTCGAAGTCCCCCGCCTGCAAGCGCTCAGCAGGCTCAAGCAACGCGCTGAGGAGCACCACATGACCGATGTCACGGCCACCTTCAGATATGTCACGTACATCCGCGCCACGCCCGAGCAGGTCTGGCATGCCTTGACCGACGCTGATCTGACTGGCGAATACTGGGGACATCGCAACGTCTCGGATTGGCAGGTCGGATCGGCCTGGGAGCACCAACGTACTGATGGCTCCTGCATTGCAGACGTCGTCGGCACCGTACTCGAGGCCATCCCGCCGCGACGGTTGGTGATGACGTTCGAGTCGCCTGGCGCGGAGCCGTCCGAGGTTCACTCCAGGGTGAGCTTCGACATCGAGCCGTATCGCGAAATTGTGCGGCTCACGGTTACCCACGAGGACCTGACCGACGATGGCTTCGAGGCGGCCGCAGCCGGCTGGCCGGCGGTGGTGGCGAACCTCAAGTCACTTCTGGAGACAGGAAACGTCCTGCCGCAGGCGCCCTGGGAAATGCACGCCGAGCTGCGGGCTGCGCAGATGGCGCGAAACGACGCGCGGCGAGGCTGAGCCGGCGCAATGCGGTGATCATTCCGCCAGGCGTTTGAGAAAACGTATGGTCGACCGCGCGGATTCAACGCGCCATTCCGCAAGGGTAGCGTCGAAACCGGCTTCGGCCGCGGCGCCGGCTTCCAGGGCGGCCAGCACCGGCCCGAAGCGCCGCAACTGCGCAGCGACAAGACGGTCCGGCTTGCGATTCAGGTGCGCCAGCACGGCGAGCTTCAGCAACAGCTCGGAGCGCACCTCGCGCATGTGCGCCACCGGCGTCGCCAGCCACCGATCGAGCTGGCGCTTGCCGTCAGCGGTCAACCCGAGGAGCGTCCGGGTGGGGCCAGCATCGCTCGGCTGTGCGCCGACAGTCTCGATCAGCCCTGCCGCGCGCAGGTTGTTGATCGCTCGGTACACCACCGGCGTCGGCACCGACCAGATGCGACCGAACTGACCGCGCGGTGCGAGCGCTTTTACCAGCGCAAAGCCGTGCGAGTGTTTCTTTCCGAGGACTCCAAGGACTGCCCACTCTGCCAGCGTGAGATGAACCAGTTCTGTCGCCTGTGCCACGCCACCGACGTTAGCCGACGCGGCGCCGTTTGGTGAAGTCGGGGACGCCCCGCGTTCGGGCGGCGACCTCGGTCGCGCCGGTGAAGGCAATCTTGTCAGCCGGACGTTTTACGCCGCTCGAACGGAAGCGGCTGAGCTGGTACCGCGCATCTGGGACGGGACGGGGTTCTTCGCTGGCGCCTGACACGCCCACAAGGCGACAGTACAATGAGCGCCGTACATCAGTACGAATCGGGTGGTGGTGCATGCCTCGTTGGGAAGACACTGACGGTGCCTGGTCGAGCGCCTCGCGCTGGACGGTACTGTTCACCTGCTGCGTCTGCGGTTCGGATGTGCTGCAGGTCGTTCGCTCGAACCCTGATGAGTACGTGCGCTGCGTCCGCTGCGAGGAACGTCACGTGCGCCAGGTCTCGGATCGTCTGCTAAGCCTTGCCCTGAATGACGTCCCGTATTGACCTGGCGAACCGAGCCAGAACTCTCATAGGTGTATTCTGACAGGAGACTACTGAACGATTACTGCGCTCATAGGAAGAAATGTGGCTGTTCTAGACGTCGACAAAACTCATCTCTTGCGATTGGTTGGCAGGCGAATCAAGCGTGCGGACTCTCCCGAGCGCCTCACGGGCGCCGTGCGCTACACGGGCGACCTGTTCCTTCCCAGTCTGCTGCACGCCCGCCTGGTGCGTAGCCCATACGCTGCCGCCACAATCGTCAAGATCGATACGGACGCAGCGCTGGCGATGCCTGGCGTGGTCCGCGTCCTCACCGCAACCGATTTACCGGTGCGCAACCTGCGCGCTAACGTCGACAACCGCACCATCCTGGTCGCGCACGAGCGTGCGACGTATGTTGGCCAGCCCGTGGCCGTCGTGCTGGGCGAAACAGAAGCCGCCGCCGAGGATGGCGCGGCCGCAGCGGGAGTCGAATACGCGCCACTGCCCACCACGCTCGACATGCTCCGCGCGCTCGAGCCCGATGCGCCGGCGGTCCTTACCAAGAATGAGGTGAGCGACGAGGAGCTGGCGATGCACGGTGCCGCCGCCGGCGCCAGCAAGCAACCCAATACCACTGCGCCCAATATCAGCAGCCAGCAACACTATCAACTGGGCGATGTCGAAGCCGGCTTCCGCGAGTCGGCGGTGATCGTCGAGCGCGAATACCGCACTGCGTGGGTACATCAGAGCTACATCGAGCCGCAGGTGTGCGCGGCAACAGTCGATCCGCTGGGTCGACTGGTGGTTTACGCCAGCACGCAAGCCATGTTCCGGACGCGCGACACCATCGCGTCGGTTCTCGGCAAGCCTCCCGCGGACGTGCGCGTCATAGCCATGCCGGTCGGTGGTGGCTTCGGCGGCAAATTCGGCTTGATCGAACCTTTAGTCGCTGCGTGCGCGCTTGCGTGTGGCCGGCCGGTGCGCCTGGCGTATACACGGATGGAAGACCTGTCGGTTGGCTGTCCTGCGCCATCATCGCTGTTTCGGGTCAAAGCGGGCGTGCGCGCCGACGGGACGTTTGCTGCCCTCAAAGCCGATGTCATCTTTGACGCGGGTGCCAAGCCGGGTGCACCTGCCGCGCACGCGGCACTGTGTCTGGCAGTGTTCTATCGCTGGGAGAACCTGGATATCGCGGCGACGGAGGTAGTCACCAACAAGACGCCGACCGGTGCGTATCGCGCACCTGGACTGCCACAAGCGATGTTCGCATCCGAGAGCCTGGTCGACGAGCTGGCTGAGAAACTCGGCATGGATCCGATGGCGCTGCGTCAAAAGAACGCCGCGCGCGAAGGCGATATCCGGCCCGACAAAACGCCATGGCCGCAGACCGGCCTGGCTGCCTGCCTGGAGCAGGCCGAGCCGATCTACCAGCGCGAGCTGGAGCTCGCTGGACCTTACGAGGGCGTTGGCATCGCCCTGGGCGGCTGGTTCGGCGGCGTCGAGCCATCCTCAGCGCTGTGTCGGCTGGACTCGGACGGAACGCTCCAGGTATCCCTCGGCGCGGTAGATCTGACAGGGACGAATGCTGGGTTCGCCGTTGTTGCCGCCGAAGCATTCGGTTTAGACAGCGCCGACCAGGTACGCGTGTCTACGGTCGACACCGACGCGGCGCCGTACACCGGCGCCACCGGCGGATCGAAGACGATGTACACCGTAGGTCCGGCAGTCATGCGCGCGGCGCAGGAAGCGCGCGATCGAGTCCTGACGATTGCCTCCGCGGAGCTGGAAGCATCAGTGGACGACCTGGAGCTCGTCAACGGCGAGGTTCGCGTCAAGGGGGTTCCGGGTAAGGTCAAAACGTTGAAGGAGATCTACCGGCTCAGCGCTGGCTTTGGTGCCAAACATGAACCGGTGGTTGGTAAGGGTGAGTCGGCGATTTCCGAACGGAGTCCAGGCACCGGGGTCCACATCGCGCGAGTGCGAGTTGATCCCGAGACGGGCCGCGTTACACCTGTACGGTACGTGATCGTGCAGGACGTTGGTCGAGCGATCAATCCCGCGCTGGTCGAAGCTCAGATCCAGGGTGGCGGTGCCCAGGGTGTGGGATGGGCGCTCTACGAGCAGATCGTGCATGATGACGCTGGAACGCCGGTGACGGCGAGTCTGATGGACTACACCATTCCCAAGGCACGCCAGGTGCCGGAGCTGGACGTGGCAATCGTCGAAGTGCCGTCGACGATTGGACCGTATGGTGCGAAGCCAGTTGGTGAGCCACCGGTGATTCCAGGCGGCGCCTGCATTGCCAATGCGGTACGCAATGCGGTCGGCGTGCGGGTGACGGAATTGCCGTTGACTTCAGAACGGGTGATGCAAGCCATCCAGTGTTCGCAACAGCTTGACTGAAGCCAGCGGCGTGAACGGCGACACGTTCTCAGAGGGATTGGCTCGCGTTACATCAGCTGCTCACGTCTTGACGAAGTACTGATGTCAGACATACATTAGTACGCATGCTGGAGTTGACCTCCGCATGCTGGTCGAAGTCTGGCGCTGTGCTACTCCCCTTGCACGGCGCTTGTCGCGGAGCCACGTCCGCGTCATCGACTCGGCCAACCGCGGGACCGACCGTCGCCCCAACCTCCTGCCAGCGAGGGGCGACAGTCGGACTCCGCCCACCCTTCGCCGTATTACACGCTGTGGAGTGTGACTGACGACCCCACTATGGCGGACCTTTCCGAGCAAGCAATCTGGCTCATTCAGCAAGGCGATCTCGATGGCGCCCGCGCGCTCTTCCAGTTCGTCCTCGACCAGCGCACAACCGTCTTCGGGCCGGACAATCCAGCGATAGCCACTGATCTGGCCAATCTCGGCAACGTTCTGGCCGAACAACACGATGTGGCCGGGGCGCGGCCGTTGCTCGAACGGGCTGCTGCTTTGCGTGAGCAGCAATGCGGACCGGACCATCCTGATGTCGCCACTGAATTGGGCAACCTGGGGCTGGTGCTCGAAGAAGCGGGCGACCTGGTTGCCGCCCGCGCCGCGTACGAGCGTGCCCTGGCTATTCAGACCGCGGCCTTTGGCGATGTACACCCAAGTGTTGCAATCGCACTTGCGAACCTGGCCGGGCTGCTGCTGCACGAGGGTCAGCGGGAGCCAGCGCGCCAGACGTACGCGCGAGCCGATCGCATTTTCGCAGAGCACCTGGCGCCCTCAGATCCGGCCCGCCAGGCGACACTTAGCGCCCTCCGCAATCTGACGTAACATCTTCGACGTCCAGGTCCGCGCAATCGCACGCGGTATCCACACCCTGATCCGCATCCGGCTGCACTACGCGTGAGGCGCCGTCGAACTGGCTGAGCGCGTGCACTGTGCCAGGTCCGGGAACCAGCAGGCGCCCGCGCACGGCGAGCGTGTCGGGTATGAGCAAGCGCTCATCGTAGTATGAGCCGATATCAGGGCCCGGTTTGAGGTCCTCGGGTGCGGTGGACTGCGCCGATGACGAGCCGTAGCCGCGGGAGCTGCGCTCCGGTTCCCGAATCGAAATGTCGCAGGCATGCGAGCCAGGTCGTCATCTCAACTCCCGGAGATGGGTGCTGTGTCTCGGCGTCCCTCTGGCTAGACCTCTACGGCCGTGCCGCGTAATAGCTATCGACGAAGCGGCGGGTGCCCTCCAACGCTCGCTTGGCCCATTCGGCGGCAGACAACTCGGAGCCGGAGGGCATGGACCACTCCAGGCTGAGCGGCAAGTTGGCTGGCAGAATATCGAGAATCTCTGCCAGCGGCACCTGCCCTTCACCGAGAGGCACCGCTCCGACCGCGTGCGGTTCAGCTTGCCAGTATTTCGAGCCCAGCCGATTGACCACGAACCCATCCCGGATCTGCGTGTACGGGAAGAGTCGAGGGTCCAGTCCCTTGAGGTCATCCGGTGTGTGGCCGACTTCGACAAAATGCAGCGGGTCCAGACACACCGCCGCATTCTCGCGACCGCTGTCCACGATCAGCCTGACCGTCAGCGGAATCGAGCTCAATACCCGTCGAAACACCGGGGCTTCGATCGCCGCGACCAGGCCCATAGGTGCGATGCGATCGCAGAACTCACCGAAATTATCCACCATGCGCGCCCACTCCGGATCGTCACCGATCAGCAGCGCATAGCTCGCGCCCAGTTGCGCCGCGAACTCCAGTGACGGCAGCATGCTCTCAATGTCCATCTGTGGCTGGAGGTAGTAACTCAGGACTTCTAAGAGCTCCATGCCGCTGTCGGCCAACGCATGCTTGACGTCGCGCATTCTAGACGCGTCGCCCACGACAGGATCAAACCCGTAGCGAAGGCCCGGCGAGCGAAAGAACCGCATGCCGATGGCTTCGAAGCCGGCTTGGGTCGCGGCGTCGATGTACTCGAGGGCCGGCGTGTTTGCCAGCGATGTGGGGGCCAGGCCAATCTTATTCATGGTTTCCGTCCGTGATGGTCGCCAAGAAGGCGCATGCCCGGGAGTGTACGAGCAGTCGGCATGACGACATCGGTTCGGCTACGGCCTGGTGCTGGTGGACCTTCTAGGGGACCGAGAGGGCATCAGCCTGCACGCCCAGTCTTTCGATCGCGGCGCCGGCGGATCTCAGGAGGCACCACCCGCAGCGTGGAGGTCAGCTAGCCGTCCAGCAGAAACGCTCGTCCGGCATTCACGGGTGGGGCCGCGGCCAGTGCCAGATCACACGCTCAGCGAAATACCACCGACCATCTGCTTTGACTATGCGATCGATGTATTCGCCGAACGACCAGATCGAAGGGGTCTCACCGGGTTTGCGCAAGATCACGTGCCAGTATGTGTGCGCAGTGCATTCAGATCCGTCACCCTCGACATTCGGCAGCGACACAACATGTTGTCGAGGGTCGGAGTAGCTGCCGCTGGCGTCACGTGCGTCAAGGTAGTCCATGATTTGCTGGCGCCCTTCGCAGCGCGCCCCGGTTGACTGATCGATCAGCACCCCAGCCGGGAGGAAATTCTCGATATACGCAGCATAGTCCCGCGTATCCAGAGCACGAGCGTAGCGCGAGATCAGGTTATAGACGCCGACCAGGTCTTCGGCTGTTAGCGTGGCGGGGTGCTGGGAGACCGGCATTTCTACCTCTTCTGGTTCAGTCAGTCATTTCTGTTTTGCAGCGTAGTAGTCGTTCATGAATGCACGCGTTCCGTCCAGCGCGATTTTGGCCCATTCCGCTGCGGAATACCCCGACTCACGGTCGGACCACTCAATGCTCAAGGGCAGGTCGGCGGGCAGGGCATCCAGGATCTCGCCCAACGGCACCGATCCCTTGCCCATCGCCGGTTGTCGGGTTGGAGCTCCGGCGCGGGGGTCGGCGCCTGGTCCAGAAGTGGGGCTGCCGTCCCTGATCTGCGTATACGGGAACAGCTTTGGGTCCTGGTCTTTGAGCATTTCGGCGCTGTGACCAACGCGCCAGAAGTGCATTGGATCCAGGCAGATCACGGCGTTCTTGCGGCCGGAGTCCTCGATGACCTTCAGCGCTTTCGGCAACGTATTGACCTGGTTCTGGGTCACGGGCGCCTCCATCGAAACAGTCATGCCGAGATTGCCGACGGCATCGCACAGCCGGCCGAAATTGTCGACCTGACGGTTCCAATCCGGATCGTCGCAGATTGCCAGTGCGTAGGGGAAACCGAGCTCAGCCGTAAATTCAAGCGACGGCAACATGTGATCGAGATCGAAATTCGGACGGATGTAGTAACTCAGTGCGTCGTACAGGATCAATCCCGAGCTGCTGAGTGCGCTTTTGATGTCACGCATCAGCGTAGGGTTGCCGGTAATGGGTTGGGTGACCGACTCGTAATTGACGCCGGGGGATGCGTAGGTGCGCAATCCAATTCCGTCGTAGCCAGCCGTGACGAGCGCATCGATGTATTCGAGGGCTGGAACGCCAATTAATGAGTTGGGTGACATCGCAATTTTATTCATGGCATGACTCCCTGAAACAGGTTAGGCCGCGGCAAGAGCTTGTTCTAACTCCGTACGTATCTGGTTGCCTCCGTTGTTCTGCCAATCCTTGATGATCTGGTCGAAATCACTTAGCGGGCGTCGACCGGCAAGGACATCGGTCGTGCCGTCCATCAACGCCTGGCCGAGCGGTATACCGCTCTTGTCCAGGGTTGGCGAGCTGATGCCGAGCGTGGGGTCGGAAACGCCGACGGCGATCGCGGCCTTCTCGAAATCCGTCGCTGCTTTGGCGTAGTCGGGTATGCCCGGCCAGAAGGCAACCTGGGGGCGCTGCACGATGTATTTCCACGGTACCGAGTTGGCATCGGTGTTGCTCGCCGGCAGCACCGTGATGCTGCCATCCGCGCCGAGCGTGTAGTCGACGTCCTTGACGCCTACCGTCAGCAGCAGGTCTTCCGCGCTGCCGAATGGTGCCGCTAACCAGTTTGCAATTCGCAGCAGTTCTTTGATTCGGTCCGGCGGGGCGGCCTTGAAGGTGCTCGTCGCGACGTAGCCGTGGCCAAAGAAATGCTGGGCTTTGCCTCCATCGTGGGCAGGGAAGGGATAAACCGCGGCGGGAGTGACTGGCGGCTGCTGCTTTGGTCCGCGCGCCCAGGCGTCCTGCCACGCGTTGCCGAACGTTTCGACATCGAGGACGTACTTCGAGCCAATCAGGCCATTGCGGGCCACCGTACTGTCGGCGATGGTGAGTGCGTCGGGATGGTACACACCGGACTGGACCAGGTCCCGTACGTACGCCAGCGCCTCTTTGTACTGCGGTGTTTCGATATCTTTGGTCAGCTTCCCACTCGAGTCGAGCGCCCAGTTGTTGGGACAGCCAAACATCGCCGCGTAGTAGTAGATGTAGTACATCTGGTTGAGATACGAGCCCATCCCCCAGATGTTGTCCGAGGGTCTGGTGAGTGCTTGCAAGACGCGTTTGAAGTCCTCCGAATTCTTGGGCACATAGTCTTTGCCGATCTCCGAGTCGTAGACCGCCGAGTTCTTGAGCAGCATGCTCCCGGGGTAGTAACGCTCGATTGGCAGCATCCACAGTTTGCCGTTGCGCGCGCAGCCCGAATTCTTCCAGGCGTAGGTTGGAATGGCAGCCAGGTTGGGATAATCTTTGGCTGCGTCGCCGGCGAGATACGGCGTGAGGTCCGCGCATTTGGCGGCCATGAACTGCGTCAAATTCTGGATCTGCGCGGCCCCACTGGGGGTGACCCCAACGATGAAGATGATGTCGGGCAGATCGTTACCCGCCATCACCGTCGCCAACTTCACGCTGTAGTCGGCCTGAGCGATGATGGTGAACTGCATGTTCGCGTTGAGTTCTTTGTTGGTCTGCTGCCACGCCTGGTTCTGGTCGAACGGAGTGGGCGGCGCAGGTGCGCTGTTGTTCACGTAGAACAACACGTTGCTCCCAGCACCGGGCGGTGTGGCGGGCAGGGCTTTGACCGGGTTTTTCGGATAGGTGATATAGCCGTTTTCGTACTGGGGACCGGGTGCCGGAAAATCAGGTGCAGGTCCGCTTGTGTTGGGAATGAAGGTCGGCAGCGCAGTGGCCACTGCCGCGGACGGGGTCGCAGCAGCAGTGCTGGGCACGAGAGTTGGCGGGATCGGCCCGCCAGCGCTCGGCCCTAGGGTAGGTGCCACGGGTCCCACGGCACCGCACGCTGCCAGCAGCGGCAACACAGCGCCGCCGCCAACGGTCAGAACCTGGAGAACTCGACGACGGGTCAGAGGGCGTTTAGTCATCAGTGTCCACTCACTCCTCTCGTGCCGGGACCGCGAAGTCTGCCTGCACCTCGCTCAAGCGCTGCTGGGTGCCAACGGGGCCCGTACCCGCACGTGTGCGCGCCCAACCCTACATCGTCGATCCGCACTCGAAAGGTAGGTGCTCCCAGGGCTGGCGGACGACAGAGTGTCGCAAGGACGTTAGGCGCAAATCGGAGGCGAGGGCCGCCGGAAACAGATCTCGCCGGGTACTGTGCGCGCAGGGAGATGGTCATGAACGGCGCCAAGTGCGCCGACGATCGTATAAACCGATGCTGAACGGCGGCAACCGGCGGCTGTCAATACGTCGCAGCGACCGCCGCGACGCGCACGCGATTCTCCGCAGCGCTTATGGGCCGGGCTCTTTGCGGTTGGCCCAGTAGAAATGGATGAGTCGAACGCACCCGGTTCCATCAAAGGCGTGCAGTTGGTGGTGGAGGACCTTGATGCTGTCCGCTCGACGTTGCTCGGACACTGTGCCAATCGGTAAGGTCCAGCAGCTAGGGCCGGAGGGCGCGCCAGGGTCGCGCTTCGCATTGTTCAGCGATCCCGACGCCAATACTTGGGCGGTGCAGGAGTACAAGCGCACCACCTGATGAGCGATCATTCTGCGCAGCAGCTCCGCATGTTGGCTAAATTCCTGGACCACGGCCCAATTCGACAATGGTTCCAGCACCCAGCGTGGGATCGGCGACTCGGGCATGTTCCGATACTGGTTTGACCCATGGCGGTGGAACGGCGCCTTTGGGCGAATGATGAGGCCACTCGGGCGGAGTTGGCGGGCGCTACTTGTCGAGCGTGCAGGAATGACGCTAACTTTGGGGGTGAGTTTCGCGGGTTAGGGATTGCCTCTGTCGAATGGTGGATGGTGGTGGCATCTGGCATCACATCCTGAAGCGTGCGCGGGCGCTCGTCATTCCGGGTAGCCAGTAGACCTGTGCGGAGCGCCGATGTCGAATTTAGGTCCGGGGGTGCGCCAGGTAGCCGCAGAACGCCCTCCGGGTCGGCCTGGATACGAGCAGTGGTCGTGAGGAACATCGATAGCGGCTCGCCCACTTGGCGCTGGTGCACCACGTATGCTTGCTGCGCGAAAAGAGGTTCTGCGATCTCGCTCGTCGTCACCACCGGCAGGGTCGGAAAGCCATCATGGTCGCGACTGGAGCCGCCTGAGTCGCGATACGAGTAACAGGCGGCGAGTTTGGCGGCGTACTTGCCCGAGCGTCAGTTCCACGGTCGTACTCGAGAAGAAAGCCGAAGTGATGTGGTCCGCGGCGGTAGCAGCCATAGCCATCCGGTCGAAACCGCCCGCGCGCGCAGGCAGTGGCAGTCCGCCACTCGACGAGCGCCTCACCGCCAGCGCGCGCTCACGCGCCCGGCCGCCGCGTCCAGGTCCACGAAAAACGCCGAGCAACCTCAGGACGCGCACGGCAACGCGTCACGCGTGCGAATGCCTCGCCCCTACCGGACGATGCCAGCAGGTCCGAGGCATTTAGTCCCAACCCTCAGCTCACGGCTTTCTGGATAAGCGCGCAGATCTTTTCCTCAACGGCTGCGGTCAACTCGTTCAGTGCGAACTCGGTTGGCCAGATGCTGCCTTCGTCGAGCTTGGCTTTGTCGCTGAAGCCAAGCGTCGCGTACCTGCTCTTGAACTTGGCCGCGCACTTGAAGAAACAGATCATATTGCCGCCTTTGGCATACGCGGGCATGCCATACCAGGTTCTTGGCGACAGAGCCGGTGCGTTGGCTCTGATGATCGCGTGAAGCCGTTCGGCCATGGCGCGATCCCGCTCGCCCATCTCGGCGATCTTGGCGAGCACATCGCTTTCGCCATCCTGGTTGCCCGCGAGCGCAGCCTTCGCCTCTCGGGCGCGCTCTCGCATCGCGGCTTGTTCGTCGGCGCTGAACCTGGCGGAGGCGCCGGTTGTCCGGGCCGCTCGCTGCTGGGTGGCAATTCTTGAAGACTTTGTCTGAACCATGACTGAAGCCAATCTCCTCGTTTGTGATTTGCGGCTGTGTAGCGTGTCCATCAAACCTCTGACGGAAAAGCTCAAAAGAACGTGACCGGTTCTCCGATCGGCGCGCGCGGGCTGGGCCCCAATCGAATCGATTTCAAGCACTTCAGTACGCGGCACAAACCTGGGCGCAGTGCAATAGCCTCTGCGCACCCCGCGAACCGGACGCCGCTGGACCCCGCCGCTACGGACTCAGCTCGCTTGACGCGTCCGCCCGTGGCGCCCTCAAGCGAGCGCGCGAAGAGAGCGACCGCGCAACGTTGCCGTATATCGGGACCGAACAGTTACTGCTCGGCCTGTTGGCTCAACGCGGTATAGCTGGGCGCGTTTTGCGCAGTTTCGGCCTGGAGCTCGAGTCCGTGCGTGCGACAGTTGGGCAATGGCGTGACGCATCTCAGGAGCATGCTGTCGCAGCCGCAGAACAGCGCGGCTCTGAGACCCTCCAATTGACGGCCGAGGCGAAGTCAGCCATCGGCCGTGCTGTCGATCGCGCTCGCGGCAGCGGCCCGCGCGGTATCGGCACCGAGCACCTGCTTCAGGGAATTCTGGACGCCGATGCTGGTAGCGCGGTCGAGTTGCTCCGTGGAAGGGGCGTCGATCTCACCGCGTTGCGCGCACGGACCGTCCAACTCGCATCCCTGGGAAGCCGCACCCGGCGACGCGAGCCGCGCTTGTCGTCTCAGATGGACATGGTCGTGCGACCGGAGTGGGAGGCGCCGACCAGCTCGGGTGTACGCAGCAACGTCATCATGTGTCGCCTGGATGACACGCAGCTGGAAGCCATTGAGATCCTCATCGAAGCAGGCGTGCGCGCCAACCGGAGCGACGCGGCCGCATGGCTGATTAGGGTTGGCCTGGACTCGAAAGTGGCGGTGGTTGATGCCGTTCGAGAGAAGGTGGCCGAGATCCGCCGCATCCGCGAGGACGCGAAGACGCTGGCGGAGGACGCCGACACGCCTAGTTGAACACGTGCCGAAGCCGTTCGCCTGCGCCACCAATGCGTGGCCAGGACTACTGGGAACGATCCGCGCCACCAGCGCGTCGAGGTAGCGGGGCCGAGCCCGGTCCTAGCGTTCGGGTTCGGTACCAAAGGATTCCGCCATCTGGCGCGCTTCGTCAGGCGCACGCGTCATCTCGCGGGTGTTTTCCAGCCAACCGCCCACGCGCAGGCAGCACGTGTCGGCGAGCTCCTATTCGTGGCCGGCCAGACGCCGCGGGACATCGACGGCAGCACCGCCGCTCCAGGTGACGTTCGGGGTCAGGCCGAGAAGTGCGCGCCCGAGTTTTTGCGGTGGTGGGCCGCCCGTGTGCGAGCACCAAGTCGTTGTCAGCAGCCTGATGAATCCGGAGTGGCTCGTTGCGATTGAGGCAGTAGCTGCGATGCGCTAGGGGTGTCGCGACGAAGCCGTGAGCATGCGGCGCACTCCACGGTATTGACGCTTGTCGACCGGTGATCCAGCCTATTTCCCTGATGACCGACAGCCAGACATCTTCAGGGACAGACACCGTCGCAGCGCGCCTGCGCGCGGCTCTGGACCCGCTGGATCTCGAAGCGCTCGCGGCTCTACTTGACGATGATGTGCGGTGGGGCGGAGATGAGGATACGCCCGATACGTGCCACAACCGCGCCGACGTCCTGAACCGATTGGCAAGGCAGCGCCAGAGCGGGCTTGAAACAACAGTGCTGGAAATAACGCCTGGCGAACGCGGCGTGATGGTGCGCCTGAATTTGCGACAACCCGCCCACCCCGGACACGACCATGATCACGAGTGGACGGTCAATCAGGCGTTGACAGTACGCGACCAACGCGTCATCGACATTCGCGGTTATCCCAACCGATATTCGGCAGCCGTTAGTGCCGGAGTTGGCGTGGATGACCTGGCTGGCACTCAGGCTCAGCATGTGACACCGATCCTCAACGTATCGGATATCGCCGAGAGCATTGAGTGGTTCGCCAGGCTCGGCTGGTCCAAGACCTTTGACTGGCGCGGCGAGGACGGCACGGTCGGATTCGGCGGAGTCACATCTGGAACTTGCGAGATTTTCTTGTGTCGGAATGGGCAGGGCGGACGCGGTGACGACGCGTCGTGGATGTCGATCTGGGTGGATGACGTGGACGCGGTGAATGCGCTATGCGATCGCGTCGGAGTTGAAGTGGTGCATCCGCCGAGCAATCAGCAGTGGGGTGGGCGCGAGATGCTCATCCGACACCCTGATGGACACAAGTTCCGCATCAGCCAGGCACTGTACCAGGAGCACTGACCACTCGGACTACGACAGTCGCCGTCCGATGTTGGCCAGTCGAGCGCTCAGTGCTGCGCTATGCTTCCGACCGAACCATGCAAATGGGGCTCGCCTTCCAGTCCGACAAGTCACCTGAGGAGTATCGCGCGCTGCCCGAGATCGTCGACCGCTACCCCTTTGCTGCGGTTAGCGTTACCAGGGTGTACTCTACTAACCGGCGCTTGCTCCACACAACGCCGGCAACTGCTGGTAGCGGTGACTCGGACTCGTGCGGAGGTACTGAACACCGGCGACGACATCGGCACACTGGAGTCCGGCAAGTTTGCGGACATCGTGGCTTGCGATGGCAATCCCGCGATCGAGACACGCGCAACTGCGTGGAATCGCTTCGTCATGCAAAGCGGTCGTGTCGTGCGCTTCGACGCGAAGGACTGAGCAGATTCTGCGCGTCGGCCTGATCGGTCTGGGAGCAATCGGACAGCATGTTGCCCTGGGCATTGCCAGTGGAGCGGCGGGACTTGATGTGGAACTCAGAGCGGTATTGACCCGCGGAACGTCGAGAGTCGATGGTGGACAACTCGAGCGTACAGACCAACTCCGCCCGGCCAGAATCCCCGTATTCACGGACTTCTCCAGTTTTCTTGCGACTGGACCTCAGGTGGTCGTCGAGGCGGCCTCAGCCGAAGCCGCAACGGCGTATGCCGATCCAATCCTCGCCTCCGGCGCAAGCTTGATAATCGCGAGCTCGGCTGCACTGATGGACAGCGCCTTCCGTGCGCGGCTGGAGGAGATCTGTCGCCGCAGCAGTGTGCGCGTGTACGTTACGGCTGGCGCCCTGATCGGTCTCGACGCGCTTTCAGCCGCTGCCGCTGGCGAGCTTCATAGGGTTTCGCTGCGCGTCGTCGAGCCACAGCGCATGTGCGAAGTCCCTCGGGTGGTGTTTGAAGGATCAGCGGTGGAGGGTGCGCGCCGGTTTCCTGGACGCCTGAATGTCGCCGCCACCGTTGCGTTGGCCACGGGCGGCGATGTCTCTGTCACTCTGCTGGAATGCCCGCCCGATCATCGGCGGGAAATTACGCTCAGCGCACGCGGTGCATTCGGCGACTTCACGGCTTCTCTGTGGCCCGACATCCGCGCCGACCGGCTCAGCCATTTCGTCGCACTCAGTCTGCTGGCCGCATTGCGCCGTTTTCAGGAACGACTTCAGATCGGCTGACGTCTTCCT
>JAFAZN010000328.1 GCA_019239775.1 Chloroflexota bacterium | reverse complement strand
AACGGAGCCTACTAGAACGCGCGTTCTACCGCAACAATTACGCGGCGATCAAGCCTGGGCGTCGTCGTCCGTGTCGACGACTTCTTCCTCATCCGCCTGTTCGTCTGCGTCGGAGTCGTCGTCATCCTCAGCCGAAGCTTCGGCCTCGGACGCGTCGATGTCGGCTTGCGAAGGCAGCGCCGCGAGCGCTTCTTCGTCGAGCACGTCCGAATCAGCATCCTCGGAGACATCCTCCGATGACGTTGGCTCTCCGTTGCCGCCGTCGCCGTCACCGTTGCTGCTTGGTTCGAGAATGGCGATGGCCGCCATGCGGTCGCCATCGCGCAGGTTCATCAGGATGACGCCGGAGGTGGCGCGACCGGTGCGCTCCGAGATGGTCTCCAGCGGCGTGCGAATCACAATACCCTGGGCGGAGATCATCATCAGCTCTTCGTGACCCTGCACCACGCGTGCTGCCGCCACGGTGCCGGTCTTGGGCGTCGTGCGAATCGCGCGCACGCCACCGATCCCGCGGCCTTTGACTGGGTACGAAGAGAGTGGTGTGCGCTTGCCGTAGCCACCCTGGGTCACGATCAGCAGCTGCGCATCGGGATCAACCACATCCATCGCCGCGAGCTGGTCGCCTTGCGCAAGCTTGATCCCGCGCACGCCACCACTCACCCGCGAGGCGGTCCGCAACACGTCGACCGTGAAGCGCGCGGACTGCCCTCGTTCGGTCACCAGGATGATGTGGTCGCCAGTGCGGCAGTGCTTGACCGAAAGCAGCTCGTCGTCTTCTTCCAGACTCATCGCCCGAAGTCCGTTCGAGCGAACCTGGGAAAAGTCCTTCAAAGGCGACTTCTTCACTTCGCCTGAACGCGTGGCAAAGATGAGGAAATCGCTGTTTTCGAAATCGGGGGCAGCCAGGATGGCAGTTATGCTCTCACCGGCTTCGAGATTGATCACGTTGATCAACGGTGTCCCGCGCGCAGTCCGGTCGTAGCTGGGCACCTGCCACGCCTTCAACTGGTAGACCTTGCCGTTGTCGCTGAAGAAGAGGATATTGTCGCGCGCGTTGGCGGCAATCATGTGCCGCAGCGCATCCTCCTCGCGCAGGACCTGGCCGATGATGCCGCGTCCGCCGCGTCGCTGCACCCTGTAGGTGTTGGCCGGCATGCGCTTCACGTAGCCGCGGCCACTGACCGTCACCAGGACCTTCTCGTTGGCGACGAGATCCTCGTCGGTAATCTCACCCGCGAAGTCGCTGACAATCTCCGTACGGCGCGCATCGCCGAACTTCTTCTTCAGGTCGGCGAGCTCATCGCGCACCAGATAGGTGATCTTGCGCGGGTTCGCGAGTAGATCCTCGAGGTAGGCGACGCGTTTTTTGATCTCCTCGTATTCCTCGAGGATCCGCTGCCGCTCGAGATTCGCCAGCTGACCCAGCTGCATCTCGAGGATTGCCCGAGCCTGCACTTCGCTCAAACCGAAGTTCGTCATCAACTGCGGCCGTGCCGCTTCACGACTTTCGGCCGAGCGAATGGTCTGAATCACCGCGTCGAGATGGTCCAGCGCGATGACGAGACCTTCGAGCACGTGCGCGCGCTGGCGGGCTTTGTCGAGCTCGAATTGCGTTCGGCGCGTCAGGACCTCCTGGCGATGGTCCAGGAACTCCACCAGCAGACGTTTCAGCGGCATCAACTGCGGCTGGCCGTCCACCAGTGCCAGCATGTTGAACCCGAACGCTTGCTGCATCGCGGTGTGCTTGTACAGGTGGTTGAGCACCGTGTGCGGATTGGCATCGCGCTTGGTCTCGATCACCAGCCGCATGCCGCGCCGGTCGCTGTAATCGTTCATGGCCGCGATGCCGTCGATCTTCTTTTCGCGCACCAGCTCCGCGATACGCTCCTGCAAGAGCGCTTTGTTGACCTGATACGGCAGCTCGGTAACCACGATTTCGGTGCGACCGTTCGAGCTCTCCTCGAACTCCACCTTTGCACGGATCAATACCCGACCACGCCCCGTCGCATAGGCGTGTTTGAGATTATTGATCACGAGCCCTTCGCGGTTTTTCTCGTTGATGATGAGCTGCCCGCCGGTCGGGAAGTCGGGACCTTTGATGAACTGCATCAGCTCGTCAATGGTCACGTCTGGATGCTCGATCAGATGATGCAGCGCATCGACCACTTCACTCAGGTTGTGCGGTGGGATATTCGTGGCCATACCCACCGCGATGCCGGCCGAACCATTGCAAATCAAGTTCGGGAAGCGGCCCGGCAACGGCACCGGCTCGTCACGCGTACCGTCGTAGTTCGGGAACATGTCGACGGTATTCATGTCGATATCGGCGAGCATTTCCATCGCCAGTGGCGTCAGTCGCGCCTCGGTGTAGCGCATCGCTGCGGGTGGATCCCCATCGACCGAGCCGAAGTTGCCCTGGCCGTCAACCAGTGGGTAGCGCATATTGAATGGCTGCGCCAGCCGCACCAGCGTGGGATAGACCACCGCCTCGCCGTGGGGGTGGTAATTACCCGAGGTATCGCCGGCGATTTTGGCGCACTTGCGATAACCGCGGTTCGGCGCCAGATTGAGATCATTCATGGCGACCAGAATCCGTCGCTGCGCGGGCTTCAAACCATCGCGCGCATCCGGCAGCGCACGCGCGGTAATCACGCTCATCGCATAGTCGAGATACGACGAACGCATCTCGTCCTCGACGAGAATCTGCCGAATGTTACCGATGTCTTCTGTGGCCATTATCAGTTACACAAAAAACGCGCAAATTGCGCGTCTCGGCGACCCAAAAGAATTGTACAGCATCCGCGCAATTCACGACCGTCTTTCAGCGCGCCGCGTTACCCTGCCGGATGCGTGCTCGCCCAACTGCTGGCTGGCCTGCTCTTGCTGCAGCAGACCAGCCCCGTTTCCGTCGTCGACGTTGCCCTGGACCCTGGGCACAGTCGCGCGGATGTCGGCGCCGCAGGGAACGGCCTGCGCGAGTATCAGCTCACGCTGGATCTGGCCAACCGTGTACGAGCGCGGCTGGAAGCTCAGAACCTCAAGGTGCGGCTCACGCGGGAGGATGATCAGCCATTGACGCCGCTGCTCAACCCTGGCGCCGACGACGACATCCAGGCCGAGCAGGAAGCCCGCATCGCAGCCGGCGGACCTGCCCGCATTTTCGTCTCTTTGCACTTCAACGGTGGGCCGAGCGCGCTGCGCGGCACCGAGACCTACTACAACCCTGAACGCGCCCCCGACGCGGCCTCCACGGACGCCGCTCTTGCCACCGCACTACAGCAAGACGTCGTCAGCGCGCTCGCGACCGAGATGGGTTACCAGGCAGTTGACCGCGGCGTGAAGTCCGACCTGCTGGCAGGCAAGCCCTACGGCCACTTCTTCAGCCTTCGCGGTCCCGAACCGAGCGCACTTGTCGAAAACCTCTTTCTGTCGAACCCAAGCGATGCCACCGCCCTTCACGACGATGCCACGCTTGATGCCCTCGCCGACGGCTGCGCCCAGGGCATTCTGGATTACTTCGCCGCTGCAGGCAGTTAGGGCGTGCGCGAGTACTTCGCCTCCGCTGGCGAGCCTGCGCCGGTGGGGTCGAAGACGGAGGGCTGGAAACGGAGCCGCAGCACGACCAGCATGGCCTCGGTGACGATGTGGCTGCCCATCTTGCTCTTGCCAACGCGACGGTCCACGAACACGATGGGTACTTCGCGCACCCGAAATCCGCGACGAAAACAGCGGTAGTTCATCTCCACCTGAAACGCGTAGCCGTTCGAGTGGACGCTGCCGAGATCCAGGTTCTCCAGCACGCGTCGACTGAAACACTTGAAGCCGCTGGTGAGATCCTGAACGGGGACCCCCAGGATCAGGCGTGAGTACAGCGATCCGCCTCGACTGATGAACGTCCGCAGGAACGACCAGTTGCGCGTTCCGCCGCCAGGTACCCAGCGCGAGCCGACCGATGCGTCCGCCTCCCCTGCAACCAGCGGCGCGCGGAGACGCACGAGATCCGAGGGATCGTGTGAGAAGTCGGCATCCATCTCGAAGACGTAGGCGTACTCGCGCGCGAGTGCCCACAGGAAACCCTCGATATAAGCCGTGCCCAGGCCGCGTTTCTCGGGACGATGCATCACCTGTACGCGCGGGTTGTCGGCGGCCAGTCGATCGACCATTTCGCCAGTTCCGTCAGGCGAGTTGTCGTCGACCACAAGCACGTCGAAGTCGTCTGACTGGCTCAAAATGGCCGCGACGATTGACTCGATGTTTTCGCGCTCGTTGTAGGTCGGCAGCACTATTACCGACCGTTGCCCACCTGAGGTCACGCGATCACCAGAGGTGAGCATACGCTAGAAGGACCATGACGACCGCCATACGCTGTGGGACCCTCATCGACGGCACGGGTGCGGACCCGGTTCGCAACGCCACCATCATCTGTGACGTTGACAAAGCCACCATCGTAGACGTCAGGCGTGACGGCGATGTTCCGCGTGACGCCGAAGTCATCGACGCTGGGCACCTCACGATCATGCCGGGCATGATCGACTGCCATGTTCACCTGGGATCGTCTACGTGGGGTGTGCAGGAGCGGCTGCTTACGCCATTCAGCCTGATCGTGGCGCACGCGCTGAACCACGCGCGCGTGACGCTCGAGGCGGGCTTCACCAGCGTGCGCGATGCCGCGGGTACACCGCGCGGGGTGAAGATGGCCATCGACCAGGGGCTGTTTCCAGGTCCTCGATTGCGCATTGCCGTCTCGGCGTTGTCGCAGACCGGCGGTCATGGCGATTCGGTCATGCCCAATGGCGCCAATATTCGGCCCGTCTCGGAACTGCCGTTCACGGTTGTGGACGGCGTCGAGGCGGTAAGAAAGGCCACCCGCGAGGTGCTGCGCGCGGGCGCCGATCAGATCAAGGTCCACACCAGCGGTGGCGTGATGTCACCCAACGACGAACCGGGTGCGACTGGCTTTTCGCCAGACGAGATCGCCGCGATCGTCTATGAAGCTCGCGCCGCGGGCAAGACGGTCATGGCGCACGCGCAGGCGACGCAAGGCATCAAGAACGCCGTGCTCGGCGGCATCAGCTCGATCGAGCACGGCATCTTTCTCGACGAAGAGGTCATCGAGGAAATGAAGCGGCGCGGCACGTACTTTGTACCGACATTAGTGGCGCCGCTATGGGTGATCCGCCGCGCCGAAAAAGATCCCTCATCGGTACCGCCCTACGCACTGAGGAAAGCGCGCGAGGTGATGGCGGCACACCAGGCTAGTTTCCGGTTAGCCGTTGAACGCGGCGTGCGCATCGCGATGGGCACCGATACTGGTGTCGGGCCGCACGGCACAAACGCCGAGGAGCTCGAGCGCATGGTTGAAGGCGGAATGACGCCGATGCAGGCGATTGTGGCGACGACGCGCACGGCCGCGGAATGTGCGCGCATTGCGCACCTGACGGGCACGCTCGAGGTCGGCAAACGCGCGGACATCCTCGGTGTTTCTGGCGATCCGCTTTCGGACATTTCCGTCCTGCAACACAAGGAGAAGTTGGCGCTCATCATGAAAGACGGTCGCGCGATGAAGCCGCTGGGCGCGGCTAGTCTGGTTCCTGCCTGAGGACGGCCTGAGCCGCCTCACTGCCCATCGGATACGTCCGTTTGGCGAGCACGCCGATGCCGAACAACGCGGCGTAGGTGAGCACCACGGCGGCCCAGACGATCGCGCCCGGGACGCGCCCTATGGAGGCAGCCGCGATGAGATCGGCGGAGCCGCCGCCGATCTCGAGTTTGCCCACCCACGTCAGTAACACTGCCGCGTAGATCCACAGGTAATTGCGACGTAATCGCCAGCCAATTGCCGCCAGCATTTGCACTGGCGGATACGAGTACGGTGTGCGCAATGCTTCGATCAAAGCTGGCTGCCAGGCGCGCTGGCTGCCGTCCCCGAGCACTTCTGGATAGAAGTACCGTTCCAACAAAAGCACACGGTATCGGGCGGCTTCATAAACACGAAAGCGACGCGCTTCGGTAAGCAGAAAGAAACCGTTGACGAACATGAGGAACAAGAAAGCTTCGTGTGGAATCGTCGCGTTGCCTAAAGAGAAGGTAGTCACCAGCGCGGACGAGGTAATCGCCCAGTTCGTAGTGGTATCCAGTCGCTGGCGATAGGCCGTCATGCGTCCGACTTCGGCGCGGTAGAGGTGCACCAGCGCGTTCAGCGCTGAGATCGACAGCTCATCGGGGCGCCCCACATCTACACCGTAAGAAATTGTGGACGAACACTTGTTCTAGTGCTACTCTTCGTTCATGGCCGAGCCAGGCAACCCACTTCTAGCCTTCAGTCCAGCCACGCAGGCGTGGTTTTCGCAGACATTTGCGAACCCCACGGCGGCGCAGGCGCAAGGTTGGGCAGCAATTGGCCGAGGCGAGCACACGCTGATCCTGGCGCCGACTGGCTCGGGCAAGACGTTGGCGGCGTTTCTGTGGTGTCTGGACCAGTTAGCCACGCGACCTGTACCCGCCACCCCGAAGAATCGCTGTCGAGTTCTGTACGTTTCGCCGCTGAAGGCCTTGGCCCACGATGTGGAGCGCAACCTGAAGGCGCCGCTGGTGGGTATTGGGCTAGCGGCCCAGCGATTGAACGTGGCTGCGCCAGATATTCAGGTGGCCATCCGCACTGGCGACACGTCTGCGAGTGACCGTCGAGACATCAACAAGACGCCGCCCGACATCCTCATCACCACACCCGAATCGCTTTACCTCTTATTGACCTCGCGCGCGGAAGAGATCTTGAGAAGCGTTCAGTGGGTGATTGTTGATGAGATCCACTCGGTGGCTGGCACCAAGCGCGGGGCGCACCTGGCGCTGTCGCTGGAGCGGCTCGAGCATATTGCCGAGCAACCCGTGCAACGCATTGGCCTGTCGGCGACGCAACGGCCACTCGATGAGATTGGCCGCTTTCTGGGTGGGGTGGACCGCCAGGTCACGCTGGTCGACGTTGGGCGACGCAAGCAGCTTGACCTGCAGGTCATTGTGCCGATCGAGGACATGGCCAATCCCGGGCTGAGCCTGGAGGAACCGATACCGACCACGGGCGGGTCGGTGCTGGGTGAAGGGGTGCGCGCCGAAGCGCGCAACTCGATCTGGCCGTCGATCTATCCGCGGCTGCTCGATTTGATCAAGGCCAACCGGTCGACGTTGATCTTTGTGAATAGCCGCCGGCTGGCTGAACGGCTGGCGCAGCGGCTCAACGAGCTGTGGGAAAGCTCTGGGAAAGCCGATCCGGGCGGTCCGCCGCTGGTACGCGCCCATCACGGGTCCATCTCGCGAGAGCAGCGCTTGCTGGTTGAAGAGATGTTGAAGGCCGGCACGCTGCGCGGCCTGGTCGCCACCAGCTCGCTGGAGCTCGGCATCGACATGGGGGCGATCGACCTTGTCATCCAGGTGGAAGCGCCGATTTCCGTCGCGAGCGGCCTGCAGCGCATCGGTCGCGCTGGTCACACCGTGGACGCGGTGAGCTCGGGCAAGATCTTTCCCAAGTATCGCGGCGATCTACTGGAAGCGGCCGTGGTGGTGCGGCGCATGCTCGACGGCGCCATCGAGTCCACGCGCGTGCCGCGCAACCCGCTCGATGTGCTGGCGCAGCAGATCGTGGCAATGTGTGCTCAGCACGCCTGGTCGGTTGATGAGCTGTACGCCGCTTGTCGGCGGGCCTACAACTTCGCGAGCCTGCCACGGACCCTGTTCGAGGGCGTGCTGGACATGCTCTCGGGCCACTATCCGTCGGACGAGTTCTCGAATCTCAAGGCGCGCCTCGTCTGGGACCGCATTGCCGACTCCGTGGTGGCGCGTGCCGACGCCCGGGTGGTGGCCGTGACCAGCGGTGGCACGATCCCCGAGCGCGGCTTGTACGGGGTGTTTCTCGGTGTAGGCGGTCCACGCGTTGGCGAGCTGGACGAAGAGATGGTGTACGAGAGCCGGCCGGGCGAGACGTTTTTGCTTGGTGCGAGCACCTGGCGCATCGAGCAGATCACGCCACAGCAGGTCATCGTCTCGCCGGCGCCTGGCGAGCCAGGGAAGACGCCGTTCTGGCATGGCGACGCGGCCGGGCGACCAATCGAGCTTGGCCGCGCTCTCGGTGAGTTCAGCCGCCGCCTTGCCAGTTTGGACGACGAGACCGCGGTTGCGACGTTGCAGGCCGACCACAACCTTGACGATCTGGCCGCGCGCAACCTGGTGGCCTACCTCGCCGAACAGAAGCAGACGACCGGTGCCATCCCCAGCGACCGTACTGTCGTAATCGAGCGCTTCCGTGACGAGCTCGGCGACTGGCGCATCTGCGTGCTGACGCCGTTCGGCGGACGCGTGCACGCACCCTGGGCGCTGGCGATCGGGGCGGCCATTCGCGAGCGGATGGGGACCGACCTCTATGCCATCTGGACCGATGATGGCATCGCGCTGCGGCTGCCCGAAGGTTTGGAGAGCACCGCTCTAGACGAGATGCTGTTCCCGGATGCCGACCGGGTCGAGGACCTGGTCGTGCGCGAGCTGGGCGGCTCGGCCATGTTTGCCTCGCACTTTCGCGAAAACGCCGCGCGTGCGTTGCTGCTGCCGCGGCGGCGTGGTGATGCGCGAACTCCGCTGTGGCAGATGCGCCAGCGCGCATCGGACCTCATGGCAGTTGCCAGCCGCTACGGCTCATTTCCGATCCTGCTGGAGACGTATCGCGAGTGCTTGCAGGACGTCTTCGACCTACCCGCCCTGCAAGACGTACTGCGCGGCATCCAGCAGCGCCGCATCCGGCTGAGCTCGGTGGAGACGGCCGCGGCCTCGCCATTCGCTCGGTCACTGCTGTTCGACTACATCGCCGAATTCATGTACGAGGGCGATGCGCCACTGGCCGAGCGGCGGGCGCAGGCGTTGACTTTGGACCGAGAGCGTTTGCGTGAGCTGCTCGGGCAGGAAGAGCTCCGCGAGCTCCTTGATCCGACGGCAGTTACAGATCTCGAAGTCGAACTGCAGTCGGTCGGTAGCCGGAAAGTGCGCAACCAGGACCAGTTGCATGACTTGTTGCGGCGTCTTGGAGATCTATCCGCGTCGGAAGTGGCTGCGCGCAGCGTCTCGGAGGTCGAGGGCGGCTCGGACGACTGGCTCACCCAGCTCGCCACGGCGCGTCGTGCGCTCAGCGTACGCATCGCTGGCGAAGATCGTTGGATTGCCGTCGAGGACGTTGCGCGCTATCGGGATGCCGTCGGGGTGCAGCCCCCGCGGGGCGTGCCGGATGTGTTTCTCGCGCCGACCGCCAATGCGCTCGAGTCGCTGCTGCAGCGTTGGGCGAGGACGCACGCGCCGTTTACGGCGCACGAGCCGGCCAGCCGCTGGGGTTTGCCAACCGCGCTCGTGCACGATACGTTGCGCCGCCTCGAAGCCGACGGTGCCATTCTGGGTGGTGAGTTCCGCCCTGGCGGGGTCGATCGCGAGTGGTGCGATCCGGACGTGTTGCGCTCGCTACGGCGCCGCTCGCTGGCGCGGCTGCGGCGCGAAGTCGAACCGGTGCCAGCTGTCGCCCTCGCGCGTTTTCTGCCTGCCTGGCACGGTGTCGGCAGCGAAGCCGGCACCATCGATCGGCTACTCGAGGTGGTCACCCAGCTCGAGGGTGCGTTCCTGCCGTGGTCGATCTACGAACGCGACGTCCTGCCCGCCCGTGTGCGGGGCTATCAGCCACGGCTGCTCGACGAGCTGTGCGCCTCGGGCGAGCTGGTGTGGCTCGGCCGCGGATCGATCGGCACCGATGATGGCCGCGTGGCGTTGTTCCGGCGCGATCAACTCGGGCTGCTGGCGCCCACTGCTGCCGAGGACCCGCCGTCCGAACCAATCCACGACCGGATCCGCCAGCACCTCGCAAGTCGCGGCGCCTCGTTCTTCCGCGAGATCTTTGCCGCCGCGGGCGGTCCGACCGATGCCATTGTCCTCGCGGCGTTGTGGGACCTGGTCTGGTCGGGTGAAATCACGAACGACACCCTGACGCCGCTGCGACTTCGATCACAACGTCGCGCAAAAACACGGCGGCCGATGCCACTTTCACGTACTGGACCGCCGGAGGCCGCGGGGCGATGGTCGCTGGTACCGATGGGCACAGCCAATACCGACCGCGCACATGCTTTGGCTCTGGCACTGCTCGAACGGCATGGCGTCCTGACGCGTGAATCGGTCCTCGGTGAAGGTGTATCCGGCGGCTTTGCGGCGGTGTATCCGATGCTCAAAGCCATGGAGGAGTCTGGTCGTATCCGCCGCGGGTACTTCGTCGAAGGTCTCGGTGCGGCGCAGTTCGCGCTGCCGGGCGCGGTGGACCGTCTGCGGGCCGAACGTGCTCCGGCTGAGGCTCCAATCGTCAACGTGCTCGGCGCGGCCGATCCAGCCAACCCCTTCGGGGCGACCTTACCCTGGCCCAAAGGCAAGCGCCTGCAGCGCGTTGCCGGGGCGCACCTCGTGACGGTCGACGGTGAGCCAGTGCTGTACGTCGAACGCGGCAACAAAGGCCTGGTAACGCTGCCGGCCTTTGAGTCTTGCGCGCAACCCGCACTTGCCGCCCTTCGACGCCTTGCCGAAAATGCCCCCAGGCGAGAATTCGCAATCGACCACGTCGACGGTGAACCCGTGCTCAACTCGTCCGTGCGGCCAGCGCTCGAGCAGGCTGGCTTCCAGCGCGAATATCTCGGACTGACTCTGCGGCTACCACCGCTGAGCCATCCACAGGCGCGGAGTGCCTGAAGGGGACACGATCTTTCAGACGGCCGCCGCGTTGCGGCCGCTCCTTGTCGGCCAACAGATCCTGCGCGCTCGAAGTGGCCGCACCCCCGGTCCGCAACTCCAACGCGTCGTCGGTTCGCACGTCACCGCGGTCGAACCTCTGGGAAAGCACATGCTGATCCACTTCGACAATGGCCTCGTGCTGCATACCCATCTGCGCATGGGCGGCACGTGGCACCGCTACGCGCCTGGCGAACCCTGGCGCCTCGCGGCGTGGAAAGCGCGCGTTGTGCTCGAAGTCGCCGAGCACGTTGTGGTCTGCTTCAACGCACCCATCGCCGAGCTCATGCCCGCTCGAGCCGCGCCACTCCACCCGGCGCTGGCATCACTCGGACCCGACTTGCTTTCCCCCGACTTTTCGGCAGACGAGGCCTTCTCGCGCTTACGCTCGCGCCCCGACGCCGAAATCGCCGAAGCGCTCCTTGACCAACGCGTGATGGCCGGCATTGGCAATGTCTTCAAAAGCGAAACGCTGTTCATCGAACGCGTCAATCCCTGGACGCACGTTTCAGATCTGAGTGACGACCAACTTCGCTCGCTAGTTAGCACGGCCCATCGCCTGCTCAATGAGAACACTGACTCGGGCCGGCCGCACCGCGTCACGACCCGTGGCGATCCTCATGTCCGCGGCAGTTCGTATGTCTACGGCCGAGCCAACCAGCCGTGCACAAACTGTGGCGCGCCAATCCACGTCCGCCGCCAGGGTGCCCTCAACCGAAGCACGTACTGGTGCGCGGTCTGTCAGCCATCACATCCCGGATAGCTCGAGGATCGCTGCGTACTGCTGGTCGGTCAGCGGCACCACCGACAGCCGGCCCATCTTCACGAGCGGTGAATCGGCAAAGCGTGGATCCGCCTTGATCTGGGCCAGCGTGACGGGTTTCGGCAGGCGCGCCCCGGCCCGTACGTCAATGACGATCACCTTGTCGTTATTCAGCTTGGGGTCCGGGTAGGCCGTGCGCTCGACGGTGGCAAGCCCAACAGCTTGTCGCTCGTCGCCGGTGTGGTAAATGACGCACACCTCGCCGGGCTGCGCGGCGCGCATGTTGTTGAGCGCGGTGGGATTGGTTACGCCGTCCCAGGGCTCAACCCCACGCGCCACCAGGTCATCGAAGCTGAATTCGCCCGGCTCCGTTTTCAGTAGCCAGATGGTCACAGATGTTCGGCGTTAGCCTACCTTCTCGGGCGTCCAGGACGGCGGGTCGCTTGCCGGGAACGACTCCTGTGATTCCTCGGTGACCTTGTCGCCCTGGGCCGTCTGGTCGCGACTGCCCGGCGATGCAGGCGCCGCCCCGCTCGTCGATACGGCGATCCGCCGCGCGGCCTGACCGCCCTGCAACTTGGGCAAGCGAAGCGACAGGATCCCGTGTTCGATCCGCGCTTCGGCATTGTCGGAGCTGACGGGGCTGGGCAGCGTGATGGAACGTTGCATCGTGCCGAAACGATGCTCGCGCATCAGCCAGTTGGCGCCGCGGCTCTCTTCTTCACCGCGCGCCTCGGCTCGAACCGTTACGCGTTCGCCCTGGACGATGACCTCGACGTCCTCTGGCTTGACCCCTGGCACCGAAGCGCGCACTTCGTAGGAATCGTCGTGTTCGACAAGATCGATTGGAATTGAGTCAGGACGCAACGTTGACAGCAGTTGACCCGTCCCGCTCAAGCCTTGCTGCAGCCATCGATCCATCGCATCCCGAATGGTCATCATGTCGCGGAAAGGATCCCAGCGGTCGATCGACATGTGAAAGTTTCTCCGAAACTCATGGCCGCGATGCAGCCGTGTAATGTTGTCTATGACTCTAACGCCGGTTGGTGTGGCCCGCAGTTTGCTGACTGCGCGCGCACGCGGTAAAAGCTTTCTTTAAAGGTAGATCCAGGCGTTGGAACTTGGGAAAAGGAGACAGTATGGAACTAGAGGGAGTGGTGCGTCGTGCTTATTCACGTCGAGCCTTTTTGCTCGGCGCAGTGAGCGCGACCACTGCCGGGGTTCTGGCGGCCTGTTCTCAACCGGCTGCGACTCCGACCACAGCGCCCGCGGCACCCACCACAGCCGCCGCCCCGACTAAACCAGCCGCCAGCCCTGCTGCCGCGGCTTCGCCCTCGGCTGCCGCCGCCGCCTCACCGTCCGCTGCCGCCGCCGCTTCACCAGCAGTCAAGCCTGCCGCCAGCCCTGCTGCCGCCGCTTCGCCGTCGGCTGTCGCCGCGGCCGCCACACCGAGCGTTTCGCGCACGGCTGCGCCCACGGTGCCCGCGAACATCGTCAGCGCGGCAAAGCAGTACTCGGGCCAGACCGTCGTGTACTACGGCGACGGCGTTGGCGTCGCTGGCCAAATGGAGCAGGCCGCGACGCAACAATTCACCAAAGACACGGGCATCAACGTCAATTTCACACAGCGCCCGCAGGACAGTACCGAGGCCCTGGCCCTGTATCAACGCTTCTTCCAGGGTCAGTCATCGGATATTGACGCCTTCAGTATCGACGTGGTCTGGCCTGGGCAGATTGCCCAGCACCTGGTCGACCTGACGCAGGCCACCAGCGACGACATCAAAGCCCACTATCCAGGCATCGTTGCGAACGACACCGTCGGCGGCAAACTTGTCGCGATGCCGTATTTCTCGGACTTCGGCATGCTGTACTACCGCACTGATCTGCTGCAGAAGTACGGCTTCAGTGGTCCGCCCGCTACCTGGGACGACCTCAACATGATGGCGCAGAAGATCGTCGCGGGCGAGAAGGCCTCGAACCCGACGTTCTCTGGGATCGTGTTCCAGGGCAAGGCCTATGAGGGCCTGACGTGTAATGCACTGGAGTGGATCGCCTCCAGTGGCGGCGGAACGATCATCGATCAGAACAACAAGGTCACCGTGAACAACCCCCAGGCAGCCGCGATCTTGAACGAGATCAAAGGCTGGATCGGCAACACGGTGCCACAAGGCGTCACGAGCTACCAGGAGGAGGACGCACGTCAGGCGTTCCAGGGTGGCAACGCGGCCTTTATGCGCAACTGGCCCTACGCCTATTCGCTCGGCCAGGCCTCCGACTCACAGGTCGTTGGCAAGTTCGATGCGGGCCCGCTGCCTGCACAGGCGGGCGGCAAGCCGACCGGCACCATCGGCGGCTGGGGCCAGGCCGTGTCGAAATATTCGAAGGTCCAGGACGCGGCCGTTCAGTTGGTGCGCTACTTCTGCTGCCCGGACGTGCAGCGCTGGCGCGCCATTGCTGGCAGCTTCGTGCCGACCATTCAGACCATTGCCGAAGACCCGCAGGTGGTCGCGGTGATGCCGTACCTGAAGACCACCGCCAATGTCGATCGTGTCGGCCGCCCGACAGGCGCGTTCGCCGACAACTACAACCAGGCGTCGACGGCGTTCTTCCAGGGCGTGAGCCAGATCCTGGCCGGTGGAGACGCCGCGCAGAATTTGGCCGACGTGCAATCGAAACTCCAGCGCCTGCTCGCGTAACGTCTCTCGATCCGAAATGGGCCGGTGGCTTGCGTCACCGGCCCGTTTGACATTCCGGCCCCCATGGTCGGCTCGACGTCGAGCCGGCCGATTCGGATGGCGGAGGCAGACAGAAGCATATGAGCGTCAGCGCCGAAACCCAACCTCAAGTCCAGCGAGCGCCACTGGCGGTGCCACGGGTACACAGCAAACTGGTCCAGGCGCAGACGCGGCTCGCCTGGATCCTGCTGGCGCCGTCGCTCCTTGTGGTCGCGTTCGTTGCACTTATCCCGCTACTGCAGACCATCTCCCAGAGCTTCACCAACGCACGCCTCGCGAGCGACCGACCGGTTGCCTTTGTCGGGTTGACAAACTACGTCAATCTCATAACCGACACCGACTTTCTGCGGTCAATCTGGGTCACCGTTCAGTTCTCGATCATCACCGTGCTCTTCGAGTTCATCCTCGGACTGGGGATCGCGATGGTTGTGAACTCGAATTTCAAAGGTCGCGGCTTCATGCGAGCGGCAATGCTGGTGCCGTGGGCGATCATTACCGTCGTCTCGGCGCAGATGTGGAAGTGGATGTACAACGACATCTACGGGGTTATCAACGATCTGCTCGTTGACAAACTCCACATCCTGCCGGCCAATGTTGCGTGGGTCTCAAATCCGGCGACGCAGTTACCTGCGATCGAGGTCATCGATATCTGGAAGGCAACGCCGTTCGTAGCGTTGCTGCTCCTTGCAGGGCTTCAAGTGATTCCGGGCGATATCTACGAAGCCGCACGTGTGGATGGCGCCAACGGTATCCAGCAATTCATCAGTTTGACGCTCCCATTGCTGCGACCCGCCATTCTGGTGACGATGATCTTCCGCACTCTGGATGCGCTGCGCGTTTTCGACGTGTTCTACGTCATGTTTGGGAGCCAGCCGACCACCATGCCAATGGCGGTATACGCGCAGCAAAATATCGTGTCATTCTCGTTGCTCGGCTACGGGTCAACCGTAGCTGTGGCAATCTTTATCATCATCGGCATCTTCGTAGTGGCGTACATGACCGCGTTCAAGGTGGAAACGGCATGAATCGCACGCAGCAGTACTACATTTCGCGCACGTTGTTTTATATCGTGCTGGCGATCATTTTCATCTACATTGTTTTCCCGTTTTACTGGGCGATTCGTTCTTCAATCACCCCGAACAACGAGCTGTTTGCTACGCCGGTCCATTACTGGCCGCAACAGCCAATCCTCGATCACTACATCGAAGTCTTCACCAACGGGGATTTCCTGGTCGCTTTGCGCAATTCCACCATTGTGGCCGCTTCGACAACCATCCTGTCGTTGCTGATCGGAACTGTGGGTGCCTACGCGCTCGGGCGATTCCGCTTCCGCGGCCGGCTGCCAGTGATGTATCTGATCCTGTCGATGACGATGTTCCCGGCCATCGCCATTTTGGGCTCGTTGTTCGACCTGGTGCGCCGATTCGGACTGTACAACCAACTCCCGTCGCTGATCATCACATACCTGGTCTTTACGCTGCCATTTACGGTCTGGGTCCTGACGAGCTTTTTCGCGGGACTACCGAAGGAACTGGAAGAAGCGGCGTATGTTGACGGCGCAAGTCCGTTTGAGACGCTGTACAAGGTGATGCTGCCTCTGATCGCACCAGGACTCGTCACCACCGGTTTGTTGGCGTTTATCAATGCCTGGAATGAATTCTTGTTCGCGGTTTCATTCCTCCAGACTCCGGATAAGCGCACCGTGCCGCTCGCAATTTTCCTGTTCAACACGACCTCCGGCGGCGGTTTCGAAGTTCCATGGGGCACCATCATGGCTGGCACTGTCGTGGTAACCGTGCCGCTGATCGTGCTGGTGCTGATTTTCCAGAACCGCATCATCTCGGGCCTGACGGCTGGAGCAGTTAAGGGGTAGGCGTCGCAAAAACCAGCGTTCTCTTCATAACCTGCCACGATCTGGGTCAGCACCTGGGTTGTTACGGGCAATCCAGCGTGACCTCGCCGGCCCTGGACCTTCTGGCGGCCGGCGGAGTGCGCTGTGCGCGCAGCTTCTGCACCGCACCGCAATGCAGTCCGAGTCGGGCGTCGCTCCACACCGGGTTTTACCCACACGCGGCCGGCGTTCTGGGGCTGGCACATCCGCCGTTCGGCTGGCGCCTTTCGCCCGCGATCCCGCACATGGCGCAAAGCCTGGGTGCCTCTGGGTACTCCACCGCTCTGGTTGGGATGCAGCACCTGGTCGACCGCGGCTCAGCACGCGAGCTCGGCTACCAGGAGGTTCTGCCGGTCGCACCTGCGTACGAAGAGGCCGATGCCAGTGTGGCGTTACTGCGGGAGTTGTCGCGCGGCGATGCCCCCTTCTATCTGGAGGTTGGTTTCGAAGAGCCACACCGGCCGTACGACTTCGGCGGTGCCGAACCGGATTCATCCCGAGGCGTGCACGTACCGGAATACCTGCCAGATGCGCCCGAGTCGCGCCAGGATTTCGGCGCCTTCCAGGGCGCAATCCGCCAGATGGACGCGGGCGTCGGCCGCATCCTGGCGGGCCTGGATGAGCTCGGCATCGGCGACTCGACTCTGGTTGTATTCGCGACGGATCACGGTGCGGCAATGCCACGGGCAAAATGCACCCTGTACGACCCTGGGATCGAAGTCGCGCTACTTCTGCGTTGGCCGGACGGTGGTTTGCGAGGCGGCCGCCTGATCTCGGAGCTGGTGAGCAACGTGGATGTGACCCCAACGCTGTTGGACGCGCTCGGCATTTCGAAAGCTGGTTCGTTGCAGGGCCGCAGCTTCTGGCCGCTTCTCAATGGACAGCCCTACACGCCACGGACAGAAGTCTTCGCCGAAAAGACGTTTCACACCTATTACGAGCCAATGCGGGCTATCCGCACCGATCATCAAAAACTCATCGTGAATTTCGAAATCAGCACGCGCGTCGACGTCCCCAGCGACATCCGCGAGAGCCCGATCTATCCTCTGATGCTTTCTCAGTTCGACGACGTACGTCCAGCCATCGAGCTATACGACCTCGGCTCGGATCGCTGGGAACAACGCAACCTGGCGGGCAGCGCGGAGTACGCGTCGATCGAAGAAGACTTGCGGCAACGCCTGCTCGACTGGATGCGCCTCACACGCGACCCGCTTCTCGACGGCCCCGTCGCCTCGCCCTACTACGCCGACACCCAGGCCTGGCTGCGCGCCGAAGCCTGAGTGGCACATTCGTTGCGGACCGCTCCGAAGATGCGTCGTGCCCTGTTTGCCACGGCGCTGTTGCTTTTTGCGGCAGCGTGCCAGTCGAACCAGCCTTCCCCGACCTCGACGCCACAGAGCACGACGAGTGCGCCGAGCCCGAGCGCAGCCGCCGCGGCGCCATCGCCCAGCCCGGGCCTAGC
>JAFAZN010000284.1 GCA_019239775.1 Chloroflexota bacterium | reverse complement strand
CTCGTGAACAACGCGGGCCTCACGCGCGACACGCTCCTGATGCGCATGTCAGAAGATGACTGGGATTCGGTACTCACCACGAACCTGAAATCCACGTTTTTGATGACCAAAGCCGTACTGCGGCCCATGCTTCGGCAACGTGGTGGGCGAATCGTCAACATTACGTCGATCTCCGGCGTAATGGGCAACGCGGGCCAGGCTAACTATTCGGCCTCTAAGGCCGGCATGATCGGCCTCACTCGTTCGACCGCGCGCGAAGTCGCTTCGCGCAACATCACTTGTAACGCCGTTGCCGCGGGTGTGATCGACACCGAAATCTGGGCCGGCGTGCCCGAGGCCGCCATAACCGCTTTGATGCAGATGGTCCCCGCAGGACGCAAGGGGACGCCCGAAGACGTCGCTGGCGCGGTCTTGTTTCTTGCCAGCGACGCGGCGGCCTACATCACCGGCCAGGTCCTGAACGTCGACGGCGGCCTGGTCATGGCTTGAGTACGGTGAGCCCGCGGCGTTGCTAAGATCCTGGGAACCCGGCCCAAAAATGCCACTGAGAGTCTTGCAAGTCGTGACTGCCGTGTTCCCAGGATGAGCCGTTTGACAGAAGTTCTACCGAACTTCTAGTGCCACCCTTGCAACCGACGATCGACGAGGCGCTCGAGCAGCTTGGCCGCATCTTTCCAGCCGGCCCGTTCCTCGACCGACGGCTCGGTCGCGCGCTGGCGTTTCAGGCGCTGTATGAGATGGACCAGGGGCATCATGCGCCGGCGCAGGTGCTCGATCGTCTGGCGGAGACATTCAAGGACGCCGTGGGCTCGCCATACCCCGTCGACGTGCTGAACGACGCGACGCGTTACGCACAGGAGCTGGTCAGCGGTGTACTGGCCAATCGGCCGGCCATTGACGGAGTCATCCAACAACGGGCACCGTTGTGGCCGCTTGCGCAGATGTCCGCGGTTGACCGCAATGTGCTGCGCATCGGACTCTATGAATCCTTGTACGGCAATGCTACAGTGCCACTCAGAACCGCAATTAATGAGGCGGTTGAATTGGCCAAGCTATTCGGTAGCGAGACTTCGGCCAAGTTTGTCAATGGTGTACTCGGTCGCGCCGTGGACGCGACACAACCTGGGTGATGTGAAAGGGGCTTGAGGAAGAGACGATGGCCGCGAGCGCTGAGGAGCGCCTGAAGAAAATCATCGCCGAGCAGTTAAGCGTCAGCGAAGACGAGGTGACTCCAGAGGCGAACTTTATCGACGACCTGAACGCCGATTCGCTTGACCTGGTCGAGTTGATTATGTCGCTCGAAGAGGAATTCAACGTCAAGATCAGCGACGAAGACGCGGAAAAGATTCGCACCGTACAGGACGCCATGGATTACCTACACGAGCACGGTGGCGCGTAGCGTAAACTTCCGCGACTTCATTCTGATCTAGGCAGTCCATATGGCGATAACCCAGGCACCACCACCGTCCCCAGCGCCCGTACCGCCCGACGAGGAGCAGCACGCGCCGGGCGACAAGGAGATGACGCTTCTCGAACATCTCGAGGAGCTACGTGGCCGCCTGGTGGCCATGATGGTCGCTCTCGTCGTCGGGGTCCTGATCTCGATCGTCCCGATCCCGACCTTAAACTCGATCACCGGGTTCTTGTTCGACCTGATCGTCAACAACGCCAAGAGCTCGGGCGTGACGATCATCGCCATCCGACCCGGTGAAACGTTCTTTACGTACCTCGAAGTTGCGCTGGTCATCGGCGCCGCGCTCGCGATGCCGGTGATCATCTATCAGATTCTCGCGTTCGTCACGCCCGCCTTGTATGCGAACGAGAAACGCTATTTGTATCTCGCGGTGCCAGGCGTCTTTTTCTCGTTCATGTGCGGCGTGGTGTTCTGCTACTTCTTGACGCTGCCGTTTGCCACGCGCTTTCTGGCTGGTTTTCTTGCCGGCACGATCGAGCCGCAGTGGACCGTCGAGCACTACGTCGACTTTGTCGCCACGTTCCTGTTCTGGGTTGGCGTGATGTTCGAATTGCCGATCATCATGTTCTTCCTGAGCAAACTCGGCGTCGTTAGTCATCGCCGGCTGGCGAGCTTCAGAAAGTACGCGTTCATTCTCGCCTTTGTCATTGGCGCCGCGATCACGCCTACACCAGATCCAATCAATCAGACCATCATCAGTTTGCCGATTTATTTCCTGTTCGAGCTCGGCGTTATTCTTGCGAGGTTCGCATGACCGTCACGACAGGCGCATATCACTCTGCTTCTGAATGGCCTTCAATTGAGGCCGTGCCTGGTGTATTTCGCCGCGTACTGAGCTGCGGCGATGACGTGATGGTGGTTCAGTTCAACATTGCTGGCGGCGCCGAAGTGCCGGCGCACACGCATCCTCACGAGCAGGTTGGCCACGTCGTCTCGGGCCGAATGCAGTTTCGCATCGGCGACGAGGTTCGCGAGCTTGGGCCCGGCGATGGCTACTCAGTGCCTGGTGGTGTCACGCATGGCGCGGTAGGCATCACCGACTGTGTGGCGGTCGATAGCTTCCACCCAGTGCGTGAAGACTACCGCTGACGCGCGCGATCAGGCCCAGTTCATTCTAGGCGCGGTGAGCCTGATCATCTGGTTCATCGTGGCCTTCGCACTTGGTGTGCGCTGGTACATCGACGAGTACACAGCGCAGCCGATCCTGATGGCCGGCGGCATCGCCTTCGCCGTCTGCGTGCTGCCGTGGCTTGCGTACCCGTGGTTGGTACGCCGCCTCAGTCACTAGGCGCTGTCGCGGTATTCGGCCGGTTCGTCCAGCTCGGCGATCGCGCCGCTGCGCGTGGTGACCAGTAGTGGCGCCTGCCCATGCGCGATGGTCTCGCGGCCGATGATGCACTTGCGCACGTCGGCCCGCGACGGGATCTCATACATCACCTCGAGGAGCACTTCCTCGATGATGGTCCGCAATCCGCGGGCACCCGTCTTCAACGCGAGCGCACGCTCCGCGGCGGCCTCGAGGGCGTCGCGCGTGAACACCAGCTCGACTTTGTCGAGAGACAGCAGCTTGGCGTACTGCTTCGAGATTGCGTTGCGTGGCTCGGTGAGGATGCGCATGAGGTCATCCTTCGAGAGCGGGTCAACTGAAACAACTACGGGCAGGCGGCCAACAAACTCGGGGATCAAGCCGTACTTGAGCAGGTCGTCCGAGGTGAGCTGGCGCAGCAGGTCAGCATGATCCTGTTCGGTCGTGCGTTCGGAGGCGAAGCCGAGCGTGCGCTTGGCGCCGACCCGCTTGCCGACGATATTCTCCAGCCCCTCAAAGGCGCCACCGCAGATGAACAGGATGTTGGCGGTGTTGATCTGGATGAAGTCCTGGTGCGGATGCTTTCGGCCTCCTTGAGGAGGCACGTTGGCAACCGTTCCTTCGATGAGCTTCAGTAAGGCCTGCTGGACCCCTTCGCCCGAAACGTCGCGAGTAATTGAAGGGTTGTCGCCTTTGCGAGCAATCTTGTCGATCTCGTCGATGTAGATGATGCCGCGCTCGGCGCGAGAGATATCGAAGTCCGCAGCCTGAATCAGTCGCAGGAGGATGTTCTCAACGTCCTCGCCAACGTAACCAGCCTCAGTCAAGGCGGTCGCATCGGCGATACAGAAGGGCACGTCGAGGACCTTGGCCAATGTCTGTGCGAGCAACGTCTTGCCGCAGCCCGTGGGGCCAACCAGCAGGATGTTCGACTTCTGGAGCTCGACGTCGTCCACCTGCATGCCCGAAGACACACGTTTGTAGTGGTTGTACACGGCCACGGAAAGCACCTTCTTGGCGCGGTCCTGACCGACAACGTACGAGTTCAGGTGTTCGTAGATCTTGGAGGGCGTGGGCAGCTTGGCGAGTGGCAGACGCGGCTTGGCGGCAGCCGGCGGCGCCGACTCCTCGTCGATGATCTCGCGACACAGGTCGACGCATTCGTCGCAGATGTACACCGCGCCGGGCCCAGCAATCAGTCGCCGGACCTGGTCCTGGCTCTTTCCGCAAAACGAACAGTGGTATTGACCGCGAGTGCCGCGTGTTGTCGCCATAGCCGGTGTTGTGCCCCTCCCCGCTTCAGTCGCGGTGTAGTGGAAAGTTTGGTTCTGGTTGTTTCAGCGCTTTACGCTGCTGGCGGTGGTGTTATCAACCTTTTCGGCAACATTGACCGCTGCTTCCGCACGATCCGCGGCCTGACTGGCTTCGGTCTGTCCGTGAATGATGTCGATGACTCCGTAGTCGCGTGCTTCCTGAGCACTCATCCAGTAATCGCGATTGATGTCATGCGAAATGCGCTCGATATCCTGCCCGGTATCGGACGCCATGAGTTCCTTGAGTCGAGCGTTTAAACGCAGGATCTCACGCGCGTGTACCTCGATATCGGCCGCCGTGCCCTGGACGCCGGCAGAAGCCTGGTGAATCAGGATGCGCGCGTTCGGCAACGCGGCACGCTTGCCTTTGGCGCCGCCGCCCAGCAGCACCGCGCCCATGCTGGCCGCCATGCCTACGCACGTCGTGGCCACCTGGGGTTGGATCAGATGCATCGTGTCGTAGATCGCCAGGCCCGCGTCCACCTGCCCGCCAGGGCTGTTGATGTACATCTGGATGTCGCGTTCGGGGTCCTCTTGAGCCAGATACAGGAGCTGCGCCACGATCAAGTTGGCAATGGTGTCGTCAATAGGCGTGCCTAGAAAGACAATGCGGTTCTTCAGCAGCAGTGAAAAGATGTCGTACGCGCGCTCGCCGCGGCTGGTCTGCTCTACGACCATGGGCACGGCGTATGAGACGGCCGGGTCAATCCGTCTCATCCCCTTCAAGACGTCATCACGACTGATGCGGCTCATGTGGTCCCTCGCTCCTCCTCGCCTACCGGCGTCGCCGGCACATCCGAGTCACTGGCTTGTCTTCCAGTATCGGACGTCTTGGCCCGTTCTGCAGTCTTTTCTTCATCCGATTTTTGCCCGCCGTTGCGAGCGTCGCCGGTGGCAAGCTCAACCAGCCGGGCCAACGCCTTCAGCGAACGCGACTCCGACGCGTCTTCGGAAGTCTCCTGTTCGGCGCCAATCTGCTCCGCCTCGGCGAACGCATCCAGCGCTAAGGAGCGGCGGACCCGCGTTTCGGCCTGCTCGCGAATCTCCTGCTCGAACGTGTCCTGCTCCTTGCCGACGAGCCGTAAATACTGGTTAAGCTGCAAGCCTTGGCGCTCGACGTTGCTCTTGAAGTTCTCCAGCATGGTTTGCGCCTGGTACTCGACGAGCTGAGGCGGGAACTCGATCGACGAGATTTCGACGAGCTTGTTCAACGAGTCTTCTTCGACCTTGTCGCGAACACGTTCGTCTTCACTGTGCCGCAGCTGCGCCTCGACCGCCGTCCTCAATGCCGCAACGTCGGCATAGTCGCCCACCTGCTGAGCGAACGTGTCATCCAGCTCAGGCAGCTCACGCTCTTTCACCCAGTGCATGACCACCTCAAACTGAGCAGGTTTACCTGCCACGTCCTTGTCGCGGTAGTCCTCGGGCATGTTTAACTGGAATGACTTCGTCTCATCCGGGTTCATGCCGATAAGCTGTTCAGCAAAGCCTGGCGCCGGTTGTGCGCCTTCGGGATCGACGACGTATTCGGCATCTTTGCTGTCGATCAGCGGCTGTTCGTGCCCTTCGGGCGTCACCTTCAGGTCGATACCCACCCGATCGCTCAGCTTGACCGCACGCTCGACCGGCGCCCACTGCGCGTAGCTCTCGCGCACGCGCTGGATCACGCCCTCGATCTCGGTGTCGCCGACTTGCGGCTCCTCCCGATCGATCCGCAGAACGCCTTTGTAGTCGCCAAGCTCAACCTTCGGGGCAAGCCCGACCACCGCCTTGAGACGCAACGGATCGAACTCGATCGACTCAACCCGCGGACGGGTAAACGGCTCGACCTTCTCCTGCTCCATCGCTTCACTGACGACTTCGGGCACAAGATGATCGAGCGCCTCTTCGACGATGCGATCGTGGCCGATCATGCGCTCGACCATCGAGCGAGGCGCTTTGCCGCGTCGAAAACCGGGAACCTCGACACGCCCAGCCAGCCGACGATAGGCGTCGTCCATGGCACGGTCGAGGCGGTCCTTTTCAACTTCGATCTCCAGGGAGACCTGCCGTGGCGGCAGCTCGGTGGAGGAGACCTTCACTCGGGCACTCCTTTAGTCCACTAATCGCGTATGCGCTAGAGACTGTACTGTTTTGAGCCCATGCGCTGACGGATCAATCAACCGCCATATCAATCAAGGCAGACGCCACTGGCGTGACCACATATCAAGCGCTTCATCCACGGGCTTGAGTATGGCGTCGCCAAACACATTCGCAAACCGCGTCACGTCGAGCCACGAATGTTGGGGCCTCAGCGCGGGTCGGGTAACCGCAAACTGTGCGAATTCCACGGGCAGAACACAATCTTCCTCCAGTTTCAACCGCCGAGCAATGCCTCGCGCAAAGTCGTACGGCGTCGTCCAATCGCTTGCGGCAACGTGCACGACGCCGCTGTAGCGCGCCTCTGCCAGTTTGCGCACTGCCGCCGCTGCATCGTCCAGCAACACAGGCGTAATGCGTTGGTCTGTAACGCCCTGCACCGTCTGGCCTTCGCTGAGGCGGGTCGCCACCAGTCGAGCCAGGTCCCGCTTGGCGTGGCGCGCCGCCGTGTACGGCATCTCGATGCGCGCGATACACGCGGTGGGATCAACCCCTTGTATGGCCACTTCGCCGTCGCGTTTGGTTTGCGCGTACCAGCACAGCGGCGCTGTCTGGTCTTCCTCCGAATAGGGCTTCTCGGCGTTAACGCCGTCGAAGACATAGTCCGTGGAGATGTGCACGAGATGCTTTCCCGTTTGGGCGCACAGCCGTGCGAGTTGCCGCGGAAATTCCACGTTGAGTCGGTAGACCACGCCGCGGGTGTCCCCACGCTCGGGCTCGGCGCCGTCCACGTCAGCCCACGCCGCGAGGTTCACCACGCTGTCAGATTGCGCACTCGCGATGAACGCTTCGAGAGCCTTTGCGTCAAGGACGTCCAATTCTGTGTGCGTAGGCGCAAGGATCTCGGCATCGCGAGCCCACACCGCGCGCAGCCGCGACCCGACCAGGCCTGAGCCGCCCAGGAAGATCATCAATTGACGTTGAACGGCACGATTACCAGTGTTTCGTTGGGCCAGTAGGCCGATTCGGCGTAAATGTAGAGCTCGTGTCGATCGATGCTGAACTGGTTTGGGTGCAGCGTAAGCTGCCACCCCGAATTGAGGAATCGGTCGCCGAAGCCGGTCGCCTCGCGATACTTTTGCCCAAGAGTGGCGTTGCCCACAAACGTGCCGGCCCCCGCGCCGCCATTTCGCGGCCCATCGAGGTAGGCCATGACCACGCTGACGCCGCTGCCTCCAACGCCGCGCTGTTGGCTTATCGGCATATTTCGATCGATCGCGTAACCCGTGAGAACCAGTTGCGGCGTGATCTGCGGGATGTCCAGCGACGGGTCGGCGGTTCTCACGACCAGCAGTGGATCATCGGCGAACGGCCGATCTGGCGCCGCGGGCACGTTGAGCTGAAGCTGCTTGAACCACAAACCCTTGTCGGGTGTGTGCAGATACACCGTGATCGTATTGGCACCGATGCTGAGGCCGGTCTCCGCAAAGGAAGCCGTGAAGCCACTGTTGGCCCAGAACGCGTTGCCGGTGGCCGAGGCAACGTCGTCGCGACGCACCCCAACGTTGCCGTGCACCAGTAAGGTACCGCCCTGGTCCTGCAGACCCAGGTAGATCTGCACGTCGTCGATACCCGTCCAGCCAGCGGCAGTCTGGTCGACCGCCCAACCGCTGATGGTGATGGTGGAGTTTGGCGTGATGGTCGCGCCTGAGACTGGCGAGTCGATGAACCCGACGTAGGTGTCATCACCAGACGCGTTTGGCCCGGGACTCCACGGGTTCGCTGCATTGGCCGCCGCCATACTGGCCCGCGGCCCGAGCGCTACGAACCAGAGGCACAGAGTGAGCGCTACTGCTTGCCACCTCACGCGCAATTTCGCCGTCAGGTGGCGATTCTACTCTGAGGCCTAATGGACTACGCGAAGGTGACTGCGTCGGGAAGTGGTTGCGGGGCGCTCCTGCGCGCGCACCAGCTCGCTATACAAGCGCACCGCCAGGATGTGCTTGCAGACGTGGTCTTCGTCCAGGTCGGCTCCATGCAAGAAGTCAGCGCAGGTGCAACTCGACTGCGTCACCAGGTACAGCACGCCCGGGTGATTCTGTGAGGGAACGCGAAACAGCTCGCGGCCATCACCGTCGCGCGTGACGCGCCAGCGGCCCGCATTCGCGGCGATCTCGATCGCTCGAATGCTGCGCGGATCGTCGGCGCTGATAGTGATACCCACGAGACTTACGTAGACCAGTATAGGTCTTCGGGCCGGACAGGATCAATACATTTTCCGGACAGGAGCCGGACAGCGTTTAGCATGCTTCTGCGTGGATTCGAGCGCGCCTCTGCCACTGGCGACCCTGCGCAAGCGCAAGCTGCTCAGCCAACGCGCCCTCGCGCAGCGAGCGCATGTCGCGCTCAGCACTGTCTACCTGCTGGAGGCAGGCAAAACGGAGCGCGTCACCTTCAAGGTGATGCGCTCCATCAGTGACGCGCTAGGTGTGCTGCCTGAGGCAGTCGCCGAGTTTCGACGTGCCCTCGATCGCTAGTCGCGCGAGCTGCTTCCGCCACCGGCGATGCCGAAGATCCGCAGCAACGCCAGGAAGAGGTTGACGATGTCGAGGTACACCCGCACCGTGAGCAGAATCGCCTGGCCTTCGGTCGCACCCCGCATCGCCGCCACGCGGTTCAGATCGAACACCAGGAACCCGGTGAACAACACCGCCGCTACTGCTGAAATGCCGATGTACAGCAATGACGATTGCACGAAGATGCCGACGACCGAGGCGATGATCACTGCAAGCAGCCCGACGAACAGGATGCTGCCCATGCCGCTGAGATCGCGCTTGGTCGTATAGCCGTATGTGCCCGCCGCCAGCGTCACGGCCGCGGTCGTCATTGCGGCGTTGAGCACCACGGCGCCCATGCCGCGAGCGATGTAGGCGTCCAGAATCAAACCGATGAGCATGCCTTCAAACGTCGCAAAGCCGTACAGCAGCGCAAGGTTGAGCGGCGATCGCTCGCGCAAGAACTGGAGCGCGATCAGGGTTGCGAAGCTGCCGACCAACGAGATGAAGAATGCGCCGGGGCCCAGGCTGCGGCCGATCAGGGCACCACCCGCGGTGAACACAAACGAGAAGCCGAGGAGGGCCAGCACCTTGCCGAGGACCGCGGAGCGCTGACCGAGCGCGGTGGTCGACCCGAGGTCCGAATACGGGGTCTGTTGTGAGTAGTTGTACATGGGTAGCGGATGGCTCCTTTGACACCGCTCGGAAAGACGGCGTTGTTCCAGGGATAGTACGCGCGTCAGGCCGCCGCGGTTGCAATTCCGTTTTTAGCCGTTTGTTAGCGTATGCGGCGGTGGGGCCGTGCCTACGCCTCTCGCGCGTGTTGGCGTTAATCGGCGGTCTGGGCTTGATCGCCGCGTTTTTCATGCCATGGTTCAGCAGCCAGGGACTGCTCCTGAGCGGCCAGTTCCTGCACACGTCCCTCGGTAGCGCGAGCGCCGCCGACCTCCGTCGTTTCCTACCGACGTCGTCGCCTCAGGAGGTGCAACTGCTGCGCATCCTCGTCGACCTGTTTCCGGTGTGCGGTGCGCTGGCAGCCGTTTTCGCGCTGCTTGGCGGCGTCCCGCTGACTGGGCGCACCGTGTTCAACGTGTTCCTGGGTTTGAGTGGCCTGATTCCTCTGGTGGCATGGGCTGGAGGCATTACGCGTCTGCCAGCAGGTGCCGCATCTGAAGTCGGCCTATGGCTCATCGCCGTCGGCTCGCTGGCGGTGCTGGTGGGTGCAGTGCTCGAATTCAGCCGGGCTCGCTGACGACAAGGAGCGTCTTGCCAACAGGTGTGCGGCTTTCGATCGCCGCGTGTGCTCGGGCGGCTTCCTCCAACGCAAAGGTCTGGCCAACTAACGGGTCTAGTCTGCCCTGAAGCGCCAGCCGCAGTGCTTCCCGCGCGGCATCGCGAATCTCTGCTGGCGTGGATCGCATGCCGCGCAACACGCTGATTCCAGTCGTGGCAGTTACTCTGGGGAACTCACCGCTCGACATACCGAACGCGCAGAAGCGACCGCCCTCCCGCAAGAGTCCAAACGCGGCCTCGCCGATGTGACCGCCGACCCCGTCGAAGACCACATCGACTCGTCCGCGGACAGGGTCACTCCAGTTCGGGCGCGTGTAGTCCAGGGCTAGATCCGCACCGAGATCGCCCACGATGGCGCGTTTGCGCTCGCCACCGGCTGCGCCGATGACTCGCGCCCCGGCGTTGCGTGCCAGCTGGACCAGCAGACTGCCAACCCCGCCTGCGGCCGCCTCAACCAGCACCGTCTCGCCGGGTTGCACCGCCGCCTGATGCATGAGCAGAACCGCCGTCCGCCCATCGGCGAGCAGTGCCAGGGCGCGCCGAAGGTCGAGCTCGGTAGGTACTTCGATGAGCCCATCGACCGCCGCGATCGCGCGTGAAGCGTAGCCACCGGTGCCACTGAGCGAAGTCATCACATGTTTTCCCAGGAGCGTCGTTTCACCACCTGGCCCCACTTCGCGCACCCGGCCGGCGACACCGTTGCCAAGGATGGCCGGCAGCTTCGGCAGCATGTCAGCCCGCGGCGCCTTACCCGCGCGCACCTGCGTCTCGACAAACGTGATATTCGCCAGCTCCACGTCGATCGCGACCTCACCCGGTCCTGGAGCTGGATCGGGCACATCCTCGGTTACCAGCACCTCAGGCGGTCCGAATTTGTGGATAAGACTCGCGCGCACCCTTCGGATTGTCGTCGTCGACGTGCCGCGTCCGTCCCGTTCGGTCGGCCAGACCATTAGCTGGCCAAGCGGACAGGGCACGGCTGCGCAACAAGCTGCCAGGCCCCCGCGTCAAAGCAGCGTGATCGTTGCTCTGCTCTTACTGATTTTGGCGACGTTGGTCGCCGGTCCAGTCGGATTTCTCGTCATGAGCGTGCTGCTTCTGGCCTGGGCCCTGGTAACTGGAACCCTGCACCTGGTCATCGACCTGCTCGTGCTGCCGTTTCGCCTCATCGGGGCGCTGGTTGGCGGCGGCCGCTCGCGCTAACAGACAGCCTCCCGCCGAACTGCTGCTGTTCTCGGAGGAACCAGAGGTAGAAGGCAACCAGCGTGCACGCCGTGAGCGCGAGGGCAAGCGCCAGCATTAGCCACATGCCCTGGACGCCTCGCGGCTCACCGAGCACGGGTCGAAACGCCACGAGATATCCGCCAATTAAGCCGGGTCCCCACAACGCCAGCGCGTAGATGACGACTGGGACAATTGCCACCCGGTACGCGCGCAAGACCGCGGCCGTCGCGCCCTGTAGCGCGTCGAAGACGTGGAGCCCGGCGAAGTAGCCAATCAGGGAGAGCGCGACCGCCGCGACGGCGGCGTCGGTCGTGTACAGCGCTACGACCGATTCGCGCATGGTCCAAACCGTGCTCGCGGTAAGCGAAGCAAGCCCAATACAGATGCCGATGCCGGTGAATGCCGTTGCGCGGGCACGGCCAGGGTCACCTGCCCCGATTGCCTGAGCGGTCAGCGTGGCAGTCGCGAGCGACACTGCGAGCGGAGCCTGGTAGGCAAGCCCGGTGAGATTCGAAATGATCTGGTGTCCGCCCAACACATTGGTGCCGAGTTGGGCCACAAACAGCGTCATCAAGGTAAAGGACGTGTTTTCGAGGCCGGAGCTCAAGCCCATGGGAATGCCGAGGTGCAATTGCTCCTTCAAGTGCGTCCACGACGGCAGCGCGAGCTGGATCCTGAAACTTTGATAGATGGTGTGCAGCCGCAGGACGACAACCCCCGCGAGGAACATGCTCCAGAACACAATCAGCGTTGCGAGTCCAGCGCCGACGACGCCGAGATGCGGTAGGCCGAGCAGCCCAAAGATCAGCACGTCGCTGAGAATGAGCTTGAGCGCGAGCCCGGCGAGCTGAAGGACCATCACGACTTTGGGTCGCGAGATGGCGGTGTTGAAGGCATACAGTGCGCGGAAAAGCAGTGCCGCCGGCAGCGCCAGGCTCAGCGTGCGCAGGTAGCTCGTGACCAGCACCTCAACGTCCGCCGGCGGGTTGACCAGGTGCAGCCACAGTTGCGGGAAAGCCAGGATTGGCATCCCAACCGCCGACAGCAGCAGTGTCAGCCACAACCCCTGCACGAAACTGGCACCTACCTGCCGATCTCTGCGTGCGCCGAAGTGCTGGCCAATGATCGGGTTTAGCGCGTTGAGCACGCCCGTCAGCGTGACGAAGACACTGGCGTACACGCTTGCCCCTACGCCCATGGCGGCAAGGTCCGCCGCGGTTGCATGACCGGTCAAAAAGGTGTCGATAAAGGCAAAAGCCATCACCGCCAGCTGTCCGATGAAGATGGGCCAGGCCAGCCCCAGGATCGCCCGCACCGCCACCACTGCCGAGCAGCCTAACGGATCGGCCGCTAGCCGGAGATGTTGCTGGGCTCTCGGCGGAGCGTTACGGTGAGCCCGGAGCAGATGAACCAGGTCATGGGTTCGCAGGAGGCACGTGCCGCCACCGCCGACCTGAAGAACTTCGCCACCGGCGGGGCGACCATCGTGGTCTCACAAGTGGAGGACTGAGCGCAGTGATCTGCAGATGGTCGACCTGAACGCGTCCAGATTGGGCGTCCACCACGGTGAATTCGGGGGGTCGGCCTAGCGAATCACGCTGAAGAGCCGCACCGCGCCGCGGTTGACGATGGCAAGTCCGGTCTGCTCCGTCCGACCATTGGGCAACGCAATCGTCGCGCCGCCTACCGCGAGGAAGCGCTCGCTGCTCTTTTCGATCCCCCGCAGAAAGAAACCGACGGGATCGGTGGCCGTGCTTTCGACGAAGACGTTGCCCTGGATCGTGTGCGACTCCAGGACCAGCAGTACGCGGACAGGCGTCTTCTTCACAAATCCGTATAACCGACTTTCGGCGCGCGAAGGCTCGGCGCGAATCGCAATCCAATCCACGTCCCCCTTGGCAAGCAGTCCATCGGCTGCCTGGTCCACCTGGTCGGGCGCATCGACGCGACTCACGCGCACCCGCCGAACTTCGAGGTAATGCCGTGTGGCATCACGCATCACATCCAGCAGCCGACGATCCCCGGTTTGAACGTCGCAAGCAATGCAGCAGTTCCCCGTCCAGAAGTCGGCGCGCGTGGTGCCCGCGGGAAGCGGTGGTTCGGACAGGAGTTGCTCCGGCGCGCTCATGCTTCAAGCATCGGCTCGATTGCCAGAGAACCTGAGTGCACGGAGCCCGCGCTGTCGTCTGCCGCCGGCGGTAACGTTCGCTGCGTATGACTGCTCCAGAAGCCGAGCCCCCGACGCTGCTCAACATCACTGACGTGGTCAGCGGCCCGATTCCGCCGCGCGTGATGAATCTTTCGCTCCCGAACATGCTGCATACCCGCATTCCCGAGATAGTCGCCCGCAAAGGGCCACCGCCATGGTCAGTTCGAGTGATCGCGGACGAGCGAAACCTGGTCACGCTTATCGCGAATGGTCCGGGTACTGGCAATCGGCCCCACTGGCACAAGGACTTCGATGAATGGTGGGTGATCCTGGCTGGCCGTCTGCGCTGGGAGCTGACTGGCGGCACCGTGATCGAAGCGGTCAAAGACGACATCGTCTGGATCCCCCGCGGCACGGTTCATCACATCATGAATGTGGGCGACGACCTGTCGTTGCGATTGGCCATCGCGATGCCGCCCGCGGTGCACTACTTCAGCGCCTGCGAGCAGTGCGGCTATACCGACGACGGGCCACGCGCATTCTGGTAGGCGTACACCCGGCTTGCCAAGAGCCGCCCTCGATCAGGCCGTGAGCCGCGCGCCAAGGTGCCGCAATGCGCTTGAGGCTAGCACCGGCGCTTCTGCGAGGCGTGCTCGCATCGACCGCGGCCGCTGGCTGGTGAGCAGTGCGAGTTGGGTTGGCGTGCGGGCGTGGTACGTGCCCCTGACGTATTGCGCCTCCGCCAGCTGAGCCGTGCACGGGCACATACTGAGAATCCGCCCAGCGACCAGGTGCCCGCCATAGTGAACCTGGTCATCGTGCGCCAGGCTAAGGGCGTTCGACGCCAGACGCGGCGTGGCCCACAACACCGCAGCCATCGCGAGCCCGATGAGCAAAAGCCTGGGCACGGCGCAGATTATCGTCGCCGACGCCGTGCGCAGCATCAATTGCAGTTCGACTACACCGGATCGCTTGCGGCAACCTCGAGTGCATCGGGTCCCCAGTCGGTGTAGAAGCCCGCCCGAATGGCCGCACGGTAGTGTCCGAGCCGCTCGAGCTCCGGGCCGCTGAAGAGGTATTGCTCGCGCGGTTGAGAACGCCGTTCCGCCACGGGTCGCGGCTCAACGTCTCTGGGCGGCAGTTTCAATCGGCAGTTGAAGCAGAACCTGCCCCAGCTGCCAAGGTTTCCAATGCGTCGGATGCCGCATTGTGGGCACCCGGCTTGTTCGATCATCATGGGTAGTTCGGCACTCCATCGAACTACCAAACGTTGCGCAACCCGAAGTTCGGGCGTGCGCGAGCAGTCGTGTTCGGGATCGATCAATGCGCGAACGGTCGTGGATCGAAGTACACGTGAATTGCGTCGATTTTACCGTCGCGCACGTGATGCCACTCCGCGATTGGCGCGGTTCCCATTGGCGTAAGCATGTCATAGAAGGTGGCGACATCGTCGCCGTCGACCAGGGTTCTATGTTGCTCAACGCCCTTCACCACCGGCGCGAGCGCACTCAACGAATTGATCAAGTCATCGGCGTTGTTGAAGGTATCCAACGGCCCCTTGAACGAGAGGTCATTCGCCAGGAGCTGGCGTGCGGCCGCCAGATCTCCACGTCCAAACGCCGAAAAGTAATCAGCCACCACGGTTGCAGCTGTGCTTTGGGTGCTCGTCATGACTTGCAATCATGCGGGCTCTCGGCACGCCGGGCTATGTTCGAGCGACCACACTCGTTGTCCGCGCGTCCAGGCGCCGTACTCCTCGTCTGCGCGAGCGCATATCCTCATCGCTGAGCGACAGACCCCGTTCATGGACCGCCTCAATCGCCAGGCCGAAGACTCGTTGAGCAAGCTACTGCGCGTGGTGAACGTGCACAGCACGGTGTACTGCCTTTCGGATTTTCGTGCACCGTGGGGCTTTCATGTGAACGATTCGGCGGTTGCCAAATTCCACCTGGTGTTGGAGGGTGAAGGCATCCTGGAGTTGGACTCCGGTGAGTGTTTCAACCTGGAGTCGGGCGACTTCATCATGCTGCCGCTTGGAATGGCGCACACCGTCCAGGATTCCATGCGTGCATCGGAACCGCCGAGTCTGGATTCCATTCTCGCGGACCACCCGCTGAAATTTGGGCGACTGCGGTATGGCGGCCGCGGCCGGCGGACGCAACTTCTTTGCGGCGGACTTTCACTGAGTGATGCTCTGCCAGCGCGGCTGCTTTCAGCGCTACCTCCTGTGCTGAAATTGTGCGCAGAGTCGGCCACGGCACGAGCGCTGGCCGGGCTGGTTGAAGTAGCACGCGCCGAGGCTACTGACGACCAGCCGGGTGCGACCGCGGTTTTTGCCAAGATTGCGGACGTCTTCCTCACCGAAGCGTTGCGAGGCTACTTGCTCAATGCGCAGCGCACAGGTGAAGTGCAAGTCGGTCCACTTCAGCATCCGGCGATTGCAAAAGCCATCGAATTGATGCGCAATCATCTGGATCGGCCGTGGACCGCTGCAGACCTGGCTCGAGAAGTCGGAATGTCGCGGACGTTATTTGTCGATCGCTTTCATTACCTGGTAGGCCACTCTCCAATTCGATTTCTGACACGGTTGCGGCTGAGTCAGTCGGCGGCAATTCTCACCACAACAAATGAGACGGTCTATGCAATAGCGCGGCGCACCGGTTACGAATCGGAAGCCTCCTTTTCAAAAGCATTCAAACGCGAATTTGGCGTGGCACCGGGCACATACCGCCATCAGAGCGTCGAACAACCGGTGGTCGTTGAACACGACATCGGAATTGGACGGTGAGTGCGTAAGACCTATTTCGATTCGTGCGCTCAGTGGAGCAGATTCAGTGTGTTGCTCCCATCGTCTACGAAATACACTCCGCGACTGTCATCTGTCATCGCCAGGCCAAAGAGCGTTCCCGCACCGGGCGGCGTGCCAGTACTGTCGATGAGCCTCGTTGCTACCTGCTGACCTTCACGCGTTGTTTCAACGATGAACCCGTCGTTGCCGTTGACGGTGAGAATGTGTCCGTCATCAGCGACCGCCAGCCCCAGCGGATCGTTGAGTGCGCCACCAATCGAGACGTCCTTGCCGCGCCCGGCGCTGGTAGTTCGTTCGAGCGCATTCGGTATCGCCGCAATGCGATTGTCAGCACTGTCCGCCACATACAGGACGTTCTTATCCGAGTCTTGTCCGAGCGCGACGCCGGTTGGACCAATCACCAGTGCGGCGGGATCGGTTTTCTCGGAGAGGCCAGAGGCGATCGTGGTGCGTCCCACCTCGCGCGGCGCACTGTCCTCGCCGAGCCGCAGTTCTATTCGCAGGATTGTTCCCTCGTGAACCACCGAGCCGCCGCCATTCACGGTGTCGTTCAGCACGTTGGTCACAAACAGCGTGGCCTCGTCGTCGTTGCGCGAAATGGAGGTCATGTCCCACGGTCCGTTGATTCCGTGGCCGGACAGTGTTTTCACCACTTTGCCCTGGTTATTCAGAATGAGTAGGCAGCCTGCTTGCGCCGTGGCCGATGTGCCGTCCGATGTCGGCAGGCTGCCGACGACCACCCATCCGCCGGGCAGAACCGTGAGAGCAGTGGTGAGTCCGACGCCGCCTGGGCATGGTCCGGGTAGTTGGGCCGAGTCAATCTGGGCGAATAAATGCGACTGGCCGCGCGGCGAAATCTCAACGATGGTGGTGCCGCGGCCTTGCTCGCCGCCGGGATTGGCAGCCGAGGCGGCATTGTTGAAGTTACTGACGAGGATGTCGCCGCGCACCAGTCGGCCGCTGCTGCGCGGAATGATGACGACGCCGTAGGGATTAAGGTCGCCGTTGGCGGGGACCGTCGACGCCACGGTCTTCACGTCGTCGAGCCGTCTCAGGATGGGTTCGCTGGCCGCTTGCGCAAGCACCGGCAGCATGAGCAGCGCCAGCCCGAGTGCCGCACAACATGCAGCGGCCCTCCGCAAATCACGGGGATACATGACGTACGTACCTCCTGGTAGTGAAGCGAGCTTTGTCCGGAGTCGGCCTGGAAGAAATACGCAGCGACCTGTCCCAGCGGATTCCGCTTATGCATGGCCGCCGGCCCGAAGCACCGCGGGCGGAACGTGCCGCGGACGTAATTTCCCTGTATGCCGGAGTAACTGTTCGTCGGGCGCAACCCTGCCGATATCTAGACCAGCGTCAATGGACAAAGAGGTAGTAGCGGGCGTTAACAGCATCTGGGCGACGTCGTTTGAAGCCCAGGAGCGCCGAGTCGCGGTCCTGGAGCAAGCGATCGTGGCAGTCGTTGCGGGGACGTTGGACGAGGCAGCGCGCGAGGCGGCGACGCATGCTGCGCACAAGCTCGCGGGCAGTCTGGGAACGTTCGGACTGGAAGAAGGCTCGCGCCTGGCGGCCGAGGTTGAGCAGGCGTGGGCTGCCTCCGCGTCTGCGGCCCAGGACGTCAGCGCGTTGGCGAAGTCAGTCGCGTCGCTGCGCGGAGTCTTGGCGGCGCATCGGCCGCCGCAAACTGACCAGCAGGCAGAAGAACCGGTTCAGGTCGCAGATGCGCTGGACGTGTTGCTGGTGGATGATGACGAGGTCTTCGCCAGGTACGTTGTGGACGCGCTGCAGCGAAGGTATCGCGTCTCGTGGGTTTCGACCGGTGAATCAGCGCTGGCGGCGATCGCTCGCGGCGCAAAGGGCAGCTACCCCAAGGTCGTGCTGCTCGATATCGAGATGCCCGGCATGAAGGGCCTGAAGGTGCTGGAGCAGCTCGCTCAGCTGGGCATCAAAGGCCAGTGCGCGATCGTGATGCTGACCCGACGGACCATAGCCGAAGACGTCGTGCGCGCCCGCCAGCTCGGCGCCCGCGACTTCCTGGCCAAGCCCATCAGTGCCTCAGTACTGACCGAACGCGTAGGCCGCGCTCTCGAATCGGTCCGCTGACAGAAGCGCCGGTTATTCGCCACGATCGCTGTCGCGTACGGTCGAGCTGCCGCGCGCCCGACAGGGTGAGGCCGTCGCATTGGCTGCGCCTAGAATCCGTGCATCATGCAACCCGAGCGGCTCGCCGAGGGCGTTTGGCTTCTTGCTATGCCCGCGAGCAACGCCTACCTCTGGGGAACTGGCGGCAAGTTAAGCCTTGTCGACACGGGCGTGCCCGGGTCCGCGAGGTCACCGCGGGCGGAGGCCACATCGTGTGGATTCCTGGACATACCCGCGGCAGCATTGCCGTGCTCCTGCCAGACCGCCATGTGCTGTTCTCTGGCGACTCCGTCGCCTCGTTTGAATCGGCGCCGATCCTTGGTCCGTTCAACCTGATGCCGAGCGACGCCGTCAGCGCAGTGCGCAAGCAGGCGCAACTGGACTTCGAGATCGCCGGAGTCGGCCACGGTCGCCCGATCATCGGCGGTGCCAAATCCAAAGTGCTGGCAATGGTCCGCAGCCTGCCGTCCGGGCCCGATACGCACTGGCCACCTCGAATTTCGTGAGGCCACGATGCGGGTTCACATCGACACCGACTTTGGCGGCGACCCCGATGATGCCTGCGCCGTGGCAATGCTGCTTGGCTGGCCGGACATCGAGATCGTCGGGATTACGACGAACCTGGATGTCGGTGGACGCCGAGCCGGGTGCGCGCAGTATTTCCTGGAAGTAGCAGGCCATACTGACATTCCCGTCGTAGCTGGCGCGGGAACGTCGCTCACGACGTTGAAGCAGTACGAGTCGACCTGGGGCGACTCTCGCCATTGGCCTGATCCAGTAGAGCCCAGTCCAGGCTCGCCGGGCGCAGCCCTGGACCTCCTTCAGCAAAACATCGCTAATGGCGCGACCGTCATCGCGATCGGAGCATTGACAAACCTGGCGATGCTCGAGGTAAGCCGACCCGGATGCCTCGCCGGAGTTCCAGTCGCAGCCACAGCGGGCTGGCTACGCGAACTGCCCGAAGGTTTTCCGCGTTGGGACATGGCGATGGATTTCAACGTGCAGTGCGATACGCGCGCGGCGAGCATCGTTGCGGCGGTAGCCGACCTGACATTGGTTACCCTGCCCGCGTCCATCAAAGCGCACCTGCGCGCGACAGATCTCCCGCGCCTCCGCGGCGCCGGCCGTATCGGGCGGTTGCTCGCGGCGCAGTCGGAGGCCAATGCGATGGACACACAGATGTCGAAACTCGCCCGCTCCTGCAGCGCGCTCCCGGACGACCTCGTGAACTTCCACTGGGACCCAGTCACGTGCGCGGTCGCCGCCGGCTGGCCAGGCGCAACGCTCGAGGAGCTGCTGCTGACGACAGAGATGGACGGCGACGTGCTCCGGTTCTCTGAGGGACCACACGGCAGGCGCGTGCGAGTCGTGACGGACATCAATGCCGACGCCTTCCGCGAACGCTGGCTCCTCGGCATCGAGTCTGCCTCGAATCGCTAAGCCATAACGGACCCGACCTACCTGCTCACTGGCTGATACGTCAGGATGAGCAAGCCAGAGTCATAGCGCTTCAGGTCGACCAGGTGCAGCGAGCTCGCGGCCCGCGGACCGATCAGCAGGTCGTCCACATTGCCCTTCCCGACCAGGATCGGGTGCAGCCACAGGCGGAGCTCGTCGAGCAGGCCGTGCTCGATGAGAACCCCGGTGACCGGCCCATACCCGTACTGGAGGATGTCTTTCCCAGGCGCGCGTTTGAGCCTGTCCACGCCCTCGGCGAGGTCGCCATCGATGACCGTCGCGTTCCAGGTCGTCTCCTTGAGCGTTCGCGAGGCGACGTGTTTGGGCATCCTGTTCATCTTGTCCGCAAAGCCGCCCTCATCTTTCATCGTGGGCCAGACCGCGGCGAACACCTCATAGGTCCGCCGGCCCAACAGCAGCGCGTCAGAGCCCATCAACTGCTCGAATGCGAACTGGTTTGCGGTGTCGTCGCGGAACTGGAACGTCCACTCCTGCGGGTTTGTAACGACGCCGTCCAGCGACATGTAGGTTGAGTTGATCACTTTTCGCATGTCGTACTCCTCATCAGTGCGGCGGAGAGGGCGTCGACGAGCTCCCCCGCGGAGCTGACGCGGGGTCGACCTTCTCTACTCCACACGGCGAGGAGAAGCTACAGCGCAGCGGAAGGCTCAGTCTTGTACAGAAACGACAGCTGCTCGCAGCCATCGCGCAGAAGCTGGGCCGGCGTCTGGCCGATCAAGCGCTTCAGTGAGCGAGTGATATGGGCCTGGTCGAAGTACCCGGCTTCGTGGATGACGTCGGCGATCGACTCGCCGCGCATCAGAAGCAGCGCGGCATAACGCGCGCGTTCGATTTGCCGGGCTACGCTTCGTGTGACGCCGGTGGCACGCAGGAACCGGCGCTGGGCGGTGCGCAGTGATGCCTGCGTCATATCGCCCCGGAGTGCGGCAGGGACTGTTGGGTCCATCGCCAACACGCCGGCGCGGACCAGCCGCGCCACGAAGGTGTCCGCGTTTTCATACTCGGGCAACGGCCAGGCCGAGCCGTCAAGCCAGAATGAGGCGCCAGTGGCCTCCGGAAGGGTCACGCCGCGATCTACGAGCCCCCGAACAGGTCGTGACGGCACGAACGCACCCGGCTTGAGTCGGATGCCGAGCCACTCGACGTCGGGAGGGTAGGACATACGTGAGGCCCTGGTCTCTGGTCCCCGCAAGGTCACGGTGACCTGGCCACGGTATCTGGCGACGACCAACTCCGAGCGGCACTCGGCGATTGAGAGGAAGGATCCGCTGCCCTCGCTGTGATACCGCCACACGCGCTCCACGTAGGGCGCGTCGGATGGCCGATCCGCTTCGTGGACCAGCATCACGTGCCTCCGACCGTCAACTAGCTTGTGCTCACGGCATTGCGGTGTTCGGCCGCGACGTCCTCGTAGAAGTCCTGGATGTCCTCGTACACATCCTCTGGGAACTCGAGGTCGCGATAGACGTTGCATGCCCGCGGATCATTCGGAGTCGGGCAGATCGGGAACTCTTGGCGTGCCTGCCATTCGAGAATGCGTTCCCGTCGCGGAGGGTTGTACCCGCGCTGCCGCACTTGAGTAACCAGTGCAATGGCGTCAGCGTCCGAGAAGCTCGGGTCCTTTGTCAACGCTCCAACGAGATCATCGTCGGTACAAAAGTGGTGCGCGACCATCGTGAACACCAGCCGCCCGTAGTGGCCAATGTCTTGCCCAGCGTTGAGCGCATCCAGCAGATGCACCATCACGTCGCTTTTGCGCAAATCGTTCAGGCTCATACCGCAGGGGCGAACGCACGTTCTATGCCGACCCCTCCATTTGATCCCCTCAACCAGAACTCAACCGAGCCCAAGGCGCGCCGCAACCACCTGGCCGAGCAAGTTCGCGATCCTGAGCACAGCCGTGGCAGTTTCCGTTCCTCGAGCGCACTCACCAGCCACATTTGACAGGCACATCAAGCGACTGATCTGGTGTGCGCTGATTGGCAGCCTGGCGCTGGTGATCGCCGCGACGGAGGTGGCGCCAGCAGACGACTCGAGCGCGATCGCCGGGCTCGGAGCCATCATCATCGTCATTGCCGGGATGGCCGTGGTCAAGGACGTCGGCCATTACGTGCGGTTTGAGGCGTCGCGGCGAGCCGAAGCTGCACGCCGATCGACTCAGCGCGGCGCCTGCCAGGCCGCCGAAGCGATCCAGGACCGCGTCGCGAATCTGCTCTCTGTGACAGTGGGTTATGTGGACTTTCTGTCAGAGGACGAGGATCTGCCGACCGAGGCGCGCGCACATGCCCAGCGGGCTCTGGAGAGCGCTCTTGCCGCGACACGTGCGGTATCGAACTTTCGCACCGCGATGGGGTGCGGTCCGAGCACACTGCGCAACTGGCAGGACCTGGTTGATCCGCAGTCGCACGCGGATCTGGGGATCAGCAACTCGCCCTGGCGCTACCAGCAATCCACGCGAACGGTGCGCACGCTGGAGGGCACGCCCGTGGCCGTCATGCCACCAGGAGTGGACGAAGCAAACGCGATCCGAACAGGTCGGCTCCTAGCCGGCGCGCCAATATTGCGCGATGCCCTGAGCGAGGCCCAGCACGTAATGGCCGATTTGCTGACCAACCCGCACCGCTCCCCCGAAGAGACCGACCGCCTCCGAGAGGTAGTCGACCGAGTCAACGAAGTAATGGATCGCGTCGACGCCTAAAAACGCCGACCCCCCAATAGCTGTTCAGCGAAAACCCAAGCGGTGCCGAGGGGCAGGATTGAACTGCCGACACCTTCAGGCAATGGCGGGCGCATGAGGACAATCGCGGGTTCTGCCCTTGGCGCAGTTGCAATTATGGCAAAGCACCTGAAGGCCAGGAGGGAAGCCTTGCTTCTTCAGCCACGCGTAAAAGCTATTACCGCCACTACGCCGGACCGGGTGGCGTGGGCCTTCGCCATTGATATGGTCAAGCGCTAGAAACTTTTCCTCGCGCTCACCGCAACATTGGCACCGGACATCGCCG